>JASGFI010000015.1:0-32134 GCA_047605615.1 Edaphocola sp.
TCCGACGAAATGGAAAAGCTGAAGTCCGACTTGTTGCGGTAGGTTGGGCGGTTGCGCCCCTTATCTTTTTTTGCCCACTAAGAACAATAGCGGCATTGTTGAACCGGTATAGTTTTGAAAAACTTTTCCAAAGCAGCCAAAAACAGTTATTTGCGAAGGGTTCGGAATGGTGTTTGTTGGGTTCCATTGCACATACCAAGCAACAATGTTCGTCCGAAGCACCTTGGAGGCCATTTCCCCGGGGAAATATTTTGCCTTCGATGCGCATTGCGCACTTTTTTATATATTTGCAGCCGGTGAAGCACGAATTTTCGGTGCCGGATGAAAATTCCTGAGTATTTACTTCCATTTTAGCTACGCACGATATACACTTTTTGGCAGAAAAAAACACCTGCCCCGGGTAAACGATATTGCGATAGCTGTTTTAATGTTCTCTTTGTTTTTTTAATGAAATACAACACCACGCGCGACAAGCTCATAATGCCCGAATACGGGCGCAATGTGCAAGAAATGGTTGACTACATGCGCACCATTCAAGACCCCGTAAAACGCCAGAAAAACGCACAGGCCATCATCGAATTGATGGGCATACTGAACCCGCACCTGAAAAACGTGGAAGACTTCAGGCACAAGCTGTGGGACCATCTCTACATCATCTCGGACTTTGACCTGGAGGTAGATTCCCCATATCCCACGCCCACAAAGGAGCGGATATTCAAAAAGCCCGTGCCGCTGCCATACCCGGCCAAGCCCCGCGGCAAGGAACGCCACCTGGGCAAGAATTTGGGCACGGTAATAGAAAAAGCCCTTGCGGAAAGGGACGAAGACAAACGCCGAGGCTTCACGCAATCCATAGCCTACTACATGAAGCTGGCCTACGCCAACTGGCACAAGGAACCCGTGCACGACGACATGATTAAAGAAGAACTGGCCGAGATAACCAATGGCGAACTGATGTACGTGCCCGGTGGCAGGCAACGTTACGATAGCGCCAACACCAATCGTCATGCCGGGTATAAAAAGAACGCCGTGGGCAACAGGAGCAACAACGGCACTAGCAACAATAGGAACAACAGCGGCAACCAGCCGAACCGGAATGGCAACACCAACAACAGGGGGCCGCAAAACAACAACAGGAACAACAACAATAACAACAAGAATAGAAAGAACAGGCCCATATTATAGGCTGTCCGTATAGTGACGGAATCGGTAACACGCAACAAAGGCCACCCGTTTTTCGGGTGGCCTTTGTTGTTGATTGCGTTGGGCAGTAGCTTATTTTTTCTCTGCCGGTTTTACCACTTCGGGGTCGAGTATGGCGGTGAACGAATTGCCGGCAAACAACTTGTTGGCAGTGGCCTTTATGTCGGCTACGGTTACTTTGTTTACGTTGGCCTCTGCGTTCAGGAAATTTTCCTTTGAATGATTCCAGAACAACAATTGCTCCAGCTTGCCGTTCCAGTATTTATTGGTTTTGATGGCTTCCTTGCGCTTTTCCAAAATGGCCAATTTTACTTTGTCCAGGTCTTTTTGGCTGGGGCCGTTGGCCTTTATGTCCGCTATTTCGGCATTTACCTCTTTAATGATGGGTTGTACGTTTTCGGGGCCGCAGGGGAAATATCCTTCCACGGTATAACGGCTGTAAGGGTATTGCTCCAGCGAACCGTTGAAGCCTCCGCCATATATGGCGCCCATTTTTTCGCGTACTTGTTCTATCACCTTAATGGAAAGTATTTCGCCTACCATATTGGTTTGCAAGGCCGCATTTTCGCTGAAGGGCATTTCGCCGTTGAACAGTTCCAGCACCATGCTTTTTTGTTCCTCGCCTTTTTTGAAGGTAAAGGTATTGTTGCCCGTTATGGGACGCAGGCCATTGTCCTTAAAGGTAGGTGCAGTGCCCTTGGTGGGCAGGCCGGCAATATATTTTTCCAACAATGGTTTCAGGGTGGCTTCGTCTATATTGCCCACTATGAAGAAATGGAACCCGTCGGCATTGCCGAACTCGTTCCTGTAAATGTCCAATACCCGGTTCATGTCTATGGCGGCCACGTCGGCACTGGTAGGCACTTGTATGGGCCTGCGGGGGTCGTTGTGGTACAGCACCTTCACCAAGGTGTCTATGAATGCAGCTTGCGGGTTCTTGCCCAAAAACTGCACTTGCATGGACATGGTATTGATAAAGCCCTTGAACAATTCTTCGTCGGTACGCGGCCGGGTAAGCTGCAAGTAATTCAGTTGCAACAAAGATTCAAAATCTTTTACGGAAGAGTTGCCGTTTAATTCGCTGGTGATGCTGCCCAACGAAGGCACCAGTCCCACGGTTTTGCCGCTCAATGCATCGGAAAGTTGGGTAGGGGTAAAGTTGCCGTAACCCATTGCCTCTATCACGTCGCCCATGAATTTGGTGTTGGAACGGTCTTCGGGGCCATAATTGCTGGCACCGCCTTTTTTAACGGCCGTGAAAACAATTTCATCCGATTTGAAATCGGTTTTTTTGACCGTTACTTTCAGGCCATTGCTCAGGGTATAAGTAGTGGCGCCGAGGTCTTTGTCGCTTTCCTCGCCGGTTATTTTTCCGGCTGCGGGTTCTTTGTCCAACAAAGATTCGGCTACCGTTTTCTCCGCATTGGCGGCAACGGTTTGTGCCAATGCACTGTTCACCATTTCTTTCAGTTCCACGTCTCCGGGTATTTCTTTTTGCTTGGCGTCGGGGCCGGTCAACAGGGCAAAATACTTTTTGTCGGTAACGCCGGTCAACCAGTTTTTGGCTTCTTTGTTTACCTCTTCCAAGGTGATGCCGGGCAATAGTTCCTTGTAGTAGTTGTATTCGTTGGCTATGCCGGGTATGGGTTCGCCGTCGAGGAAGTTGCGTATATATTCTTCCACCAGCCTCCTGCTTTCGGTAGTGTTGCGCTCGTTGTAGGTTTTCTCCATGGCGCTTGCCATTTGTTTCTTTACTATTTCCAGTTCGGAGTTGGTAAAGCCAAATTTGTCGGCCTTTACCAGTTCGGCTATGGCAGCGTCCACGGCGGCCTTGATGTCGTTGGTAGGCATGCTCATCAAACCAAAACTTTCGTAACCGCGCGCCCAGCCGTCGGCATAAGCTACCGCAAAAGCAAATGGAGGATTGGCACTTTGGGTCAATTCCTGAAAGCGGCGGTTCAATATTTGGGTAAAAAGGCTTTTGATGATTTCCGTACGGTAATCGCCTACGGTTACTTCCTTTTTGACTTTACGGGCAGGGAAAAACAACTGGAATTGATAGTTGGTAGCCTCTTTGTCGGTAAGCACCATAGCCGATGCGTTGGTATAGGCAGGCACCTCGTACAAGGTGCGCGCACGCTCGTTGGTGGGGTTTTTCAATACGCCGAAATGTTTTTTAATCAAGGCTTCGGCTTCGGGCACCGTTATGTCGCCCACCACGGCTACGGCCATCAAATCGGGGCGGTACCAGTCTTTGTAAAAGGAACGGATGACCTCCGGTTTGAAGGTTTTCAGGATGTCGTCCTTGCCAATGGGCAGGCGTTCGCTGTAGCGCGAACCGGCCAATAATTTTGGCAAATATTTCTTCATCATCCTATCGTCCGCACCCTTGCCCAATCGGCTTTCTTCCAATACCACCTTGCGTTCGTCGTCGATGTCCGCATCGGTGAGGTTGGCACCTTGCGCCCAATCTTGCAACACTTGGAAGCCCGCCTCCACGTTGCCCTGTTTGTCGGTAGGTATGGGCAATATGTAAACGGTCTGGTCGAAACCGGTATAGGCGTTCAGGTCTGCGCCAAATTCCACGCCTATCGATTGCAGGAAGTCAACCAATTTGTTTTTGGGGTAATTCTTGGTGCCGTTGAAGTTCATGTGTTCCATGAAGTGCGCCAGGCCCTGCTGGTTGTCGTTTTCCAGGATGGAACCCGCATTCACCACCAAACGCAGTTCTACTTTTTTCTCCGGCTTTCCGTTGGGGCGTATGTAGTAGGTAAGCCCGTTGGGAAGTTTGCCCACGGTAACGTTGGGGTCAGTGGGCAGCTTGGCCTCTTTCGATACGGCTTGGGCAGTGGCAATGTTGCCCATGCCGCCCATGAACAGGAGGGACAATGCCGCACCCGTAAAAATTTTTCCGAACATTTTTGAAATTATTGTTTTGATGTTGGTAACGCAAATGCAACCCAAATGATACGCCGTGCTTAAAAGTGCGCATCAATTTGTTCCAATTCCGCAATGGGGGCAAAGGTAAACAGTTTGCAACATGTTGTTTCACCCCCCGAAGCTTGTTTGCCATTCCCGGACGAAAAGGGTTATTGCTTCGCAAAATGCACATAATCCCTATGCCCGTCCTGTTCGTAGTATAAGAAATAAGTGCCTTTTGCCAGCAGGTCGAGGTCTATTTTGGTGGTGGTGGCGGTGGCGGGCAGCCTGGTTATTTCTTTGCCTTCTATGGAAACAATGCCTAAGTAAGCCCCGCTTTTTGGCACTTCCTTCAATTGTACGCTCAATTGCCGCGCCGCCGGATTGGGATAAACCGTGGCAATTGCCGAGGGTATTTTGGCTATGGAAGTGCTGCCGCTATTGGGCGCAGCAAAACTGAATACCGTACCATTGTCAGGATAATGGTTGCCATAAAATAAGTTTAGAAAATCTTCTTCTGTTCCTCCATCCATGCTCATTGTAAGTATTGAATCGGTATTGAGGTCGTTGTTGTAGTTGACTATGTGAAAAATGGCGCTATCGTTGATGCCCATGTTATATACCAAGCCCACAACTACAAAGCCTCCACTCGAAATGTAATCTATCGTATTGCTATCTACGTTCGACGGCCCTGCGTGGTATTCTATTTTGTTGCTTCCCTCGTAAAGCCATATTTGGAAGTTGGCACTGTCGGTGGACAAGCCGCCGAAGAAGCCCACATTCCTGAATTCTATCTTGGCAATACGCGAACCCGTAGTACCCGTTACTTGGTACTTGATGGCTGAAGAACCGTTGTCCTCGTAATCCGAAGCCATGCCCAAAATAGGTGACATGCCATAATCCACCCCTACTTCATTTGGATACAAGCCGCCATACGTATCAAGCTGCCACTCCGTTACCGTATCGCCCTGATAAGTAAAAATAAAATCGGACGGAAGGGGGAGGTCAATCACCTCGTCGTCCCAGCCCGTGCTGCCCAGTAGCGTGGTGGCGGTATCTGGCAAATAGGCATAGGTTGCCGTGTCGTGCGAATAAGTGTAGGGGTAAGTGGCCGTTTGCGCTTGGGTTGTTGCATTGGCGCATAATGCAATCATGGCTGCTAAGGAAAGGATTCTGTTCATGTGTTTTTGTTTTTTATGTTAGCAATACGAACGTAAACATAACCATTATATTGCTTGTTGGTAGCGTATTTTTTGGGGTTGAAGCCATGAAAGGTATATTTTTTGCCCACATTGTTTATTGGTAATGGCAGTTGTTGTTTTGGGTGCATTTAAAATTGCCGCCTTAAAGGGAATGACACGAGTTCCCTCGTTGCGTTCGGGATGACACCCGCCGCTTGTCATGCCTATACTCCCCATTGTCATGCTGACGAAGGAAGCATCTCTATTAGTTCCCCCTCTTTGAGTTCCCTCACTGCGTTCGGGATGACAGCGCGTTCGGGATGACACGAGCTCCCTCGCTGCGATCGGGACATACTATGCTACGACAAATTTAAATGCACCCGTTGTTTTTAGGCGGCACACGAAATGGTTCGTGCCAGCCGGGGGCGGCTCCATAAATCCCAAAATGGCTTTTTTGCAAAAAAAATTGCGTATTTAACACCTTGGCCATATAGCTACGCAACCATTCTTGCGCCACGTTGTTGTCAATAGTGTAGATGGTTCTATGAAATGGTAAAGACAATTCCCGCTTTACTCCGGTTATTCCGTTAAATTCGCATTCAAAACAATTAAAAATCTAACAAATGAGCGATGCAACCAACAATGCTGCCCCGCAGCAACCCGAACAAGAAAAAGGTTTTTTCGACAAAATAAAAGATGGGTTCGAAAACCTGAAAGACAAAGCCGCCGATGCTTTCGACGATTTGAAAGACAAGGCAGACGATGCTTGGGATGCCGCCAAAGATGCCGCAGACAAGCTGGCCGACAAAGCGCAAGACGCTTGGGAAGATGCCCAAGAGGGAGCCGATCATTTGGCCGACAAAACCAAAGCCGAGTATTACAAAGCCAAATCGGAAGTGGCAGAAGATTTGGGCGCCGCCAAACAGAAGCTCAAGGATTATTTCGACACCGAAAACAAAGAGCCTAAAGAATCGGCGTAGTAGCGTGAAAAAGAGGTGCCTTGCTCAACCGGGCAAGGCACCTCTCACTTTGTTTTTTCATGGACTAAAACCTGAACCCTAAGGTCATGCCTATGTTGCCCGTAGGTTGTATGGAGTTAGAATAACTGGTAGTGTTGCCCGCTACCGTTTGGCGTTCGCGGTCTATATACCTCACACCCAAGCCGGCTTCCGCGCCTATGCTAAAAGCCTCCGTTATTTGCACGTTCAGGTAATTGTTGGCGAGCATGCCTATCCTCAGCCTGCTGGCTTTGCCCCGTTGGTAGTACGTGGTTTGGGTATTGGGGTCCCAAACGGGTATTTCCAAATTATTCACCGCCGCATAGCCCACAAAAAACGAAGGCCCTACCGCATAAGTCACCCTGCGCTGCCCAAACGGATACACCTTGATGCCCGGGGCAAAATAAAATGCGGGCTGCGTGGTATTGCTGTTGTAATTGTAATAATAATTAAATTGGTCGTCGTTGAGGTACAGGAAAAACGGCAGGCTCAAGCCTATCATTTGGTTCTTGTCGAGTATTTTTTCATAACTGAAACCAAAGCCTACGCCCGCGTCGCCCGCTGCCAAGGTGGCTACGCGTACGATGTTGGTGCCGTAGGAAGCACTACTGCCCTGCATGCCACGGGGGGTGCTGCTTGCAGAAGATATGCCCCGTTGCGAAAAGGCCGAAACAGTGCCCAAGGCGGCAATTGATAGAAGGAAAAGTTTTTTCCGTAACATTTAAAGATAGTTTTGTTTGGGAGCGTAAACGGTTTGGTGGAATATTTATTTTGCCGGGTTACACAAAAAGCACCCTCCCAAGTGCCTTTGTTTCTTTCGTACTTTGGGGAACAAGCACCTTAAAACCTATAGCCCAATGTAAGTGAAAACTGGCCGGTTACGTTCATGCCGTTGTTGTAGGTTTGGGTGTACGAACTGTTGGCCGGTTTTATTTTTTCCCTATCGATGTAGCGGGCACCCAACCCCAGTTCCAACCCCAAGTTAAAACCCTGCGTGATTTGAAAATTAACATAGTTGTTCACTATCAGGCCAAAACGGAACTTAGATACATTCATATTTTCTTCGACACCGGTTGATTGATTGTACCGCCATTCGTTGTTGCTGCCGGCACCCACCATGAGGCTGGGGCCTACGGCGTAGGTTACCCTGCGTTGGCCAAAAGGGTAAACCTTAATGCCGGGACTGGCGTAAAAATAAGCACTGCCGGTACCGTATTGGATATTGCCGGTAATCGGGTCGTACGCATTATCTTTTTCCTCCCACAACAGATAGACCGGCAGCACGAGGCCAACCGTGCCGCGTTGGTCTATTATGCGTTCGTAGCTGGCACCCATGCCTATGCCTATGTCCATGGCGGTAAAAGCCGTTAGCCGCAACATATTGTTGCCCATCGAGTTGAACTTCTGTTCCCTTTCTGTCCTGGCTTGTCTGTTTTGTTCGCGTTCGGCGCGAACCAGTTGGGCTTTTTCTTTTCTAAAATCCCTGCGTTGGGCGGTGGCTTTGTTGCCGATGCCTCCAAGCAAGCCGATACCGGCCATTAAAGCGACGGTAATTTTTTTCATGGAAGTTGAATTGATGAATGAAATTTAAAAATAGGCCCCAAAACTCAAGGCAAATTGTCCGGTTATGTCAAACCCACTGTTTATTTTACCGCTACCGGTGTAGAACAAGGCACTGCTGTAGGTGGTCTTGTCGAGGTATTTAAGCCCCAGCCCGCCTTCCAAACCCAGCTCGAACCGGCGGCCAAAAACGTACTGCACATAATTATTGAGCAATACGCCCAGTTTGACCTTTGAGGTTTTGGCATCTTGGTAGTAAGTAGTGCCGTTTGCGGTATAGGTTTGCAGGTCGTTGCTGCCGCCGTAGCCCAGCATGACCGATGGCCCCAATGCGTAATGCAATTTGCCCCCATGCGACACGTACCATTTCAAGCCCGGATTGGCATAACAGTAAGCGTTAAAATTATTCTGGCTGTTTGCCACTCCGTACGAGTCGGAGTTGGCCCTGTTTTCCAGTATCAGGTAAAGGGGCATTACCGCACTGAATGTTTTGCTTTTGTTCAAATAACGTTCGTAACCAAAGCCGAAGCCGAAACCCACGTCCATGGCGGCCAAGGGAGCCAAACGCACAATGTTTCTTTTGTTGTGGTTCGGGGTGTTGCCGTTGTCCGCCATTTGGGCTTTGCTGTTGCCGGCACCCAAAAGCACCGACAAAAACACCATGATGATACCGGTATAACGTTGTTCCAATTTCATTTGGCATTTATTCTTTTATTCTGCTGTTTGAAACCACACGGGCTTGGCATCGTTCCAGTCGCCATTATAATTAATCGTCAGTTCTTCGCCCGGCGCTATTGACCTAACTGTTTTTATGGATATTAAATGGGTGTCAAAATCCATGAAATATTCGCAGTTGGCATTGTAGCTATGGTTGTACAAGGATACGTAACCCCATGCCACGCAACATTGGTCTCCGGCTGCGCCCCACTCGAAAATATAGTCGTGCAGGGTCGTTTGGTCCAGATGGAGGCGCGCCGCCGCATCCATCACCAATACAGACGAAGTTTCTACCACTTTCATTGGGGGCAATTTTTCCCGGGTAAAAACCCCTCTGCCTTTTGCGGCAGTTTCGTCGATATAAAGGCTATGGAATATTTTTATTTGCACGTATTCGTGTTTGGTTTGCAGGTTAGTATTGTTAATCGGGCATAATTTCCAAAAACTTTGCCGACTTTGGGGAAGTTGGCAAAAGTGCCCGTGTCAAAATTTTTTTTGCAAAAAAAGAGGCCGCAACCAACGACCTCCTTACATTGCAATTCGCAAAACTATCTATCTCCTGTCCAATTTTTGGTATATGGAGTTGTTGGAGATAAACTCCGGCACTATTTCCTTCATCTTGCCCACGGTTTCCATCAAGAAGTGTTTTTGGGCCAAATCTATCAAATCGTCCACTTGGGTATATACCGAGGTAAAATCATATTCCCTTACAGTGGCAATCATTATTTTATCGTGGTAGGTGGGCATGGTGTTCTCCGAATTGTTGAGCAATTCTTCGTAGAGTTTTTCGCCGGGCCGCAGGCCCGTGTAGGCTATCTCTATGTCTTTTCCCGGTTCTTTGCCCGACAACCGAATCATTTTTTTCGCCAAATCAACTATTTTCACCGGGCTTCCCATGTCGAACACGAATATTTCGCCGCCTTTGCCCATTGCCCCGGCTTCGAGCACCAGCTGGCAGGCTTCGGGTATGGTCATGAAATAGCGGGTAATGTCGGGGTGGGTCACCGTTATGGGGCCGCCTTCTTCCAGTTGCTTTTTGAAGCGCGGTATAACCGACCCGTTGGAACCCAACACATTGCCAAACCTGGTGGTTATGAACCTGGTAGCGCGGCCATTTATGCTTTGGTGGCCGTTCCTGCCTTTTTGCACTATATGTTTGTAGTAGCTCTGGGTAAAAATTTCGGCTATGCGTTTCGAGGCCCCCATGACATTGGTAGGGTTCACCGCCTTGTCGGTAGATACCATCACGAATTTATCCACCCCATACGTTACCGACAACTCGGCCAATGTCTTGGTGCCCAAAACATTGTTTACCACGGCTGCCGAAGGATGCTCTTCCATCAACGGCACGTGTTTGTAGGCGGCGGCATGGTACACCACATCCGGGGCATATATTTCAAATATCTGTTCCATGCGTATGCGGTCGCAAATGTCGCCTATGAAAATTTTCACTTTTGCGTCTTCGGGCATGGAGATGCGCAGTTCGTGCAGGGGCGTTTCGGCTGCGTCGCAGGCTATGACTATTGTCGGCTCGTATTGGAGCAACTGGCGCACTATTTCGCTGCCAATGGAACCGGCGGCGCCCGTAACCAATATTTTCCTGCCGCGTATCTCTTTGCCTACCTGCTGGTTCTTGATGCGTATCACGTCGCGCTCCAACAGCTGTTCGATGTTTACGTTTTTAAGTTGTTCGGGTTGCAGGGTATTGGTAATCCATTTTTCGCTCGAAGGCACTTGTTGCACCCTGATGTTCAATTCCAGGCACATATCTACCAGGTCGTTGAGCCGCTGTTTGCGCATGTAAGGGTCGGCTACTATCAACAGCTCCACCCCTTCCGTTTTCAGTTTTTCCAAGTTGTTTTGGGTGGCGCGCATCACCGGCATGGACTCTATTATCTTGCCTATCAATTTTTCGTTGTCTTCCAGGAACGCCACTATTCTCATGTCGGAACGTTGGTTGTCAGAAATCATTTTCTTTGCCAAAAGCCCCTCGAAGCCGGCATTGTACAACACGGCTTTCACGCTCTTTTTGCGGGTGTTGAACAGGAAATGGAACACCCGCTTCACGGCCAGCCGGTACAATATCATCGCAAAATTGACAATGGAATAGTAAATCAACAGTACCGAAAAAGGGAAAAAATTAACCCCCCTGTATCCCTGCGCTCCCGGGTAAAGGTTTTCTATTAGCAAAAATATCAGTGCGGCTATGGTATTTATCGACAATATGCGGCCGGTGTCTTCCACGGACGTGTAGCGTATAATGCCCGCATAAGCCTTGAAAGCTACCAACAAACAGGTATTGACGGCCAGCGTTACGCCCAATATTTTCAGCAAAGGATAATGTTCAACTTCTGAATAATTGAAATTCATCCTGAGCATGAATGCAAAAGACATGGCAAAAGTGCAACATGTCAAGTCCAGCATAAAAATCATCCACCTCGGGGCTAAACGTATTCTTTGAGTGGCCATAGTAGAGCTTTTCGTTTTAAATGAAGATAGGTAGTCCGCGAAATTAATCACTAAATCTATATCTAGACCCAATTCAAGGAACTTTGTCTATAAATTACGATTTTTAACATAGTGTATTGAGATGTGGTATATTCGTGGTTTTTATATTTTTAAATATTCCGTAGCCGGTCGTAAGTTTGCAGGCCGTTGTGCCATAGACGGCAAAAAGCACACTATGGCATAGTGTCGAGGTGTGGTTTCTTTGTTAAAAAAACATTTTTGCATGAAAATATTGATGGTATGCCTCGGCAACATTTGCAGGTCGCCCATTGCGGAAGGCGTGATGCAACACATTGCTAATCAACGCAACCTGAACTGGCAAATAGACTCTGCCGGTACGGAACGCTACCATATAGGCGAGCCACCGCACCGTTATTCCCAAAAAATATGCCAAAAATACGGCATAGACATAAGCGGGCAAAGGGCAAGGCAAATTACCCGGGCCGATCTCGAACGGTACGACCTTGTATATGCCATGGCCACCGACGTAATGGCGGAAATAAAATATATGGCAGGCACGAACCCCTCGTCGGGCAAGGTAAAATTGTTTCTGGAAGAAAAATACCCCGGCCAAAACCGAAACGTACCCGACCCTTGGTATGGCCCCGAAGACGGTTTCGTGCAGGTGTACGACCTGATAGCCGACAATTGCGCTTTCATAGCCGACAAATATGCTTCCCAAAGCTAAAAAATAAAATCATATTCGAATGAAACCGTCCATACCGCAGGGCACCCGCGATTTTTCGCCCGAAACGGTGCGCCGCCGCCAATATATTTTGCAAACCATAAAATCCGTTTTCGAACTGTATGGCTACCAACCCTTGGAAACACCCTCGATGGAAAACCTAAGCACCCTCATGGGCAAGTACGGCGACGAGGGCGACAGGCTCATCTTCAAGATTTTGAATAACGGGCTTAACAACCCGGTAAAATTCGAGAAAACACGCGCCGCGTTTGAAAATGTGTTGGCGGGCAAAAACGACGCGGCCTTGACGGAACGCGCTCTTCGCTACGACCTCACCATTCCCTTTGCCCGCTACGTGGTAATGCACCAAAACGAGCTAGCCTTTCCGTTCAGACGGTACCAAATGCAGCCGGTGTGGCGTGCCGACAGCCCGCAGAGAGGCCGATACCGCGAGTTTTGGCAGTGTGATGCCGACGTGGTGGGCAGCAATTCGCTCATCAACGAAGCCGAACTTTTGTGTATTTACAGGGATGCGTTTGCCAAATTGAACGTGCCGGGCATAGTGGTAAAAATCAACAGCCGGAAAATTTTGGCCGGCCTTGCCGAATGTTGTGCCGCCACCGATAAGCTGACCGACATCACGGTGGCCATAGACAAGCTGGATAAAATAGGCTGGGGCGGGGTGCAGGGCGAATTGGCGGAGCGTGGCCTGGACGACAAGCAGATTTCTTTCATCGAAAAATATCTTTCCGTCAAAGGCGAAAACGAGGTTGTTTTGGGCGAAATGGCCGGATTGCTGGCCGGCAGCGAATTGGCGTTGGCGGGTATCGAGGAAATAAAACAAAGTTTGCGTTACCACGAGCAAATGGCGCAAGCCGATTGGCCCAGCAGCCTCCGGGTTGACTTTACCCTGGCCCGCGGCCTAAACTACTACACCGGCATCATAGCCGAGGTGGCCACCACGGCAGTAAAAATGGGCAGCATAGGCGGCGGCGGCCGTTACGACGACCTGACCGGATTGTTTGGGCTTAAAGGTCTGTCGGGCGTGGGCATATCTTTTGGCATAGACAGGATATACGACGTGCTGGACGAGTTGCAATTATTCCCGCCATCGGTGGAAAGCGCCACCAAGATACTGTTCGTCAACATTGAACCCAAGGCCGAGGCCGTCATCCTGAACTACCTGAAAACACTTAGGGAGGCGGGCATAGCCGCGGAATATTTCAACGACAAGGCCAAGTTCGACAAACAAATGAAATACGCCGACAGGCGCAACATTCCTTACGTAGGCATAGTGGGCGAAAACGAACTGAACGAGGGCATCATCAATGTAAAAAATATGGCCACGGGCGAACAAAGCAAACTGGATGCGGCGGGATTGAAAACATTGTTGGGTAGCCTTGGTTAAACAATTTTAGGTATTGTCATTTCGGTTATGCCGCCGCTTGCGGTATGACCACCCACAGTTTCCACATCTACTCATATCCCATAGCCGCAAAAAATTTACCGCCTGCCCATGTCATGGGCTTGCTGCTCCAGGTGCAAGATGGTGGCTGTTAAGCCATATTTTTCCTTTATGTGCCGGGCCATGCTTTCGGCAGCATAAACAGACCTGTGCTGGCCGCCCGTGCAACCAAAGGAAATGCTTAAACGGTCGAAGCCGCGGCGCACGTAATCGTCTATGGAAATATCTACCGTATCGTAAACAGACTCAAGAAACTTAGGCATCAAGGTCTTTGTTTCCAAAAACTGTTTCACCGGCAAGTCCATGCCGGTTAGCGGCTTGTATTCATCGTACCTGCCGGGGTTCAATATGCCCCTGCAATCGAACACATAGCCGCCGCCATGGCCGGTTATGTCTTCCGGTAGCCCTTTTTTGTAGCTGAAACTGTAGGTGTGTATTTGCAGGGGGCTTTGCGCCAACAATGCCGGGGCTATGCCCGCAAACCTGTCCGTCACCAACGGTTTTACCAATTGTTCCAACACGTTGCGCAGTTCGCCGTAATGCGGGATATGGCCGTATAGGTGCAAGAACTGCCGTAGCTGCCCCAGCGCGGGCGGAATGCTTTTTATAAAATGGCTCTTGCGTTCCAACAAGCCGCGGAAGCCATAAGCCCCCAGCGTTTGCATGATGCGCAGCAACACACATTCCAGATACACCTTCCTAAATTCGGATTCTTTGAACCCGGGTTTTTCGGGCAAGGCGGCCAAAGCTTCGAAATAGTAATTGAGCAGCTCTTGCTTCCAATCGTCGGGCAGCTGGGCGCGTGCCTGCCACAACAGCGAAGCCAAATCGTATTGCGGCAAGCCCAACATGCCGCCTTGAAAATCTATGAAACTTACCTCACCGTCTTTCACCTGTATGTTGCGCCCCTGAAAGTCGCGGTACATAAAGGTTTGCGGGCGCACGGCGGCTAAGCCCTTGGCCCATTCTTCCAGCTCTTCGAGCAAAACCAGTTTGTTGTAGTTTATCTTTTGTAAATCGGCGAAATAGTATTTGAAATACAACAAATCCGAAAGTATTTGCCTCCTGCCGAAAGTACCGGCGGCAAAGCAAACCGAAAAGTCCACCTCCTTGCCGGCCTCCCAATGAAACCTTGCCAGGTTGGCTATGGCTTTTCTGTACAATTCTTTCACTGCCGGTGTATATCCCTCGCGGTGCAGCACGTCCAACAGCGATTCGCTGCCCAAATCCTGCAACAAGTAGTATTGATTGTCCCTACTTACCGTATAAATCTCCGGTACCGGCAATTTATATTTGGCAAATACACGGTCGAAATAGAAAAAGGTATTGTTCTCTTTCTTGTCGGGGTTGAAAGCCCCGACAGCGCTTTTGTCGCCATGGATCAGGCGCAGGTAGCGGCGGTCGCTGCCCGATGGAGGCAATAGGTGCAGCTCGGTAGGTTCGGTGCCGAAATGTTGGGTAAACAATTGGCTGAGTATGGTTGAAAAATCGTCTTTGGTCACTACGGTTTACTGTTCGTTTTTAGGATAATCGAAATACAACAAATGTTTGGGAGCGGCAGCAAAATTGGCCCAACTTTTTGTAGCTACCTTAATGGCCACCACGGCGCAAGTAGGTAAGTCGTACATAGGTAAATTAGGTATGCAGCTGGTGGCAAAATAACTAACTCCGGGGTTGTGTGCCACTATGTACAGGGTATTGGCATCGTCCCGTTGTGCCATTACCGTTTCTTCCAAAGTGTCGGGGGTGCTGTGGTACAGCTTGCGCAGCAATGCTATTTTGCCGGTGTCGTAGCCCACAGCTTCGGCTATTAATTGGGCCGTGGTGGTGGTACGCTGTGCGGCACTGGCCACTATCAAATCGGGTATTAGCTTTTGCTCCTTTAACCTACGCCCCATTTCCGGTGCATCGTTCAGTCCCCGTTGGTTTAGCGGCCTGTCGTAGTCTGTTTGGCCAAGGGCGCTCCAGTCGCTTTTGGCGTGCCTTATTATCACCAATGTTTTATAGTCGGGCATCGAAGAAGACAGGGGTTTGTAATATTTCAAGGCCAACTGTTCGCCGTCAAATTCGGCATAGCTGTTGTGGCGTATCCAGTCGCCCAGGTTCACGTACAAGCTATTGGTGGCCAAAGGCCAGGTAATGGCTATGTGCCTATGCCCGAAAATGAAATAGTCGTAATGCTTTTGCGCCAGCATAGTGCGGCTGTACTGCATCAACCATTCCTTTTCCTCGCCCAGGAATTCTTTTTCGGGCGTATCGGCATGTTTGGGGCCCAACCGGCTAAAATAATTGGCCACGCCCACTCCGGTATCGGGATGCAGGCGGCGATACAGCCACTGTGCCATGGGGTTGCGCAGCACACTTTTCAGCAGTTTGTAACCATGGTCGCCGGGGCCAAGGCCGTCGCCATGCGCTATCAGGAAACGCTTGCCGTTAACCTCCAGCTCCAAGGGATGGTGGTGTATCGGTATATTCAGTTCGTCTTGGAAATAATCCCGCATCCACAAGTCGTGGTTGCCAGAGAAAGCCTCGATATGCAGGCCCGCATCGGCAAGGGCGGCCAGCTTGCCCAAAAATCGGGTAAAGCCTTTGGGTATCACGTTTTTGTACTCGAACCACACATCGAAAATATCGCCCACCAAGTACAATGCCCCTGCATCCTTGCTTATTTCATCGAGCCAAAGGCATAGCAGCCGTTCGCGCTCGCGGCTGGTGGCCATATCGGGTATGCCCAGGTGAAAGTCGGATGCGAAATAAATCTTCTTGCCGGGTAGTAAATGTATGGTGCTGTGTGTCACGGTTAAAATGCCCTTGCCCGCAAAAATACGTTTTTGGCCCGTAACGGCTTGAAGGTATATTTTGCCGGGGCGCATTTGAAATGTTTGTAGAGCTGTGTACGGTACCTACGCTTGTCATACCGTGTTTGCCGGCCAATCTCGCACATAACAATTCTTTGTGTGCGGGATTGTTTTACGGTGGGCAACGACGGTAAATGTGGGGCTTTTCGGATTTGGAGGTTTCTTTGATTGTCCCGCTTCATAGCTTAATATGGAATTAACCCAGACCTAACAATTTGGTAATATTGGATTGTTTCTTTTGCGCCCGAAATAAACGGACAGCATCCTTAGAAATATCTTATGTTAAGAAAAACCCTTGCCCTGTTTGCGGCACTCTCGGTTGGCTTCCCTGTCTTCTCCAATGGTCAAACCCTGAAAACCAAAGCACATTTTGCCACCAAAGTGCCCGAACCATCGGACATAGCAGTGGACAGTGCTACCGGCAACACCTATTTGGTAAGCGACAATGGGCTCCTCTACAAATGCGATGCCCGCGGCAAAATATTGCAAAAAGCAGCTTTTGAGGGAATGGATTTTGAGGGCGTGGCCGTTACCAAGGACTATGTGTATGTGGCAGACGAATCGCTAAGGAAAATACACCGCTTCCAGAAAGCTACGCTCAGCCTCGACAAAACATGGTCGGTACCGTACTTCGGCGCGCGCAACCGTGGATACGAAAGCTTGGCTTGGAATCCTGCAAAGCAGTGCTTCATCGTGATTACCGAAAAATCGCCCATCATCATACGCGAACTCGACAGCAACTTTGACCCCATAGGCGAGGTCGTTTTCTCTTCGGCTTCCGACATTTCGGCCGCGCGTTGGCACAACGGCTTCCTGTATTTGCTGAGCGACGAAGACCATTCGGTTTTGCAATGCGACCCGAAGACCTACGAGGTACTCAAAACCTGGAAATTGGATGTATTGAATCCCGAAGGCATTGATTTCAGTCCCGAAGGCGACCTGATTATTCTTTCGGACGACCTGCATACGCTTTATTATTACAACCATCTTTAGTAGCTAAAATGAAACATTCCTATAAAAAATACCTGCTTCCCCTGTTGCTAATGGGCAGCTTGGCCCCGGCCCATGCCCAACACACCTTGGTTGGCGGCGACGATGTTCTCGAAATCAGCGGACGGGTATCTACGTTTTACAACCTGCGTTTTTTAAAAGCCGGCGAAGAAGACAAGAAAAACAACCGCTTCAAAGTAAGGGACCTAATCATCGGCCTGGACGGAAGGCACAAAAATACTTGGGAGTACGAGTTGAAAGTGGACTTGGCCGACTTGGCCTCGAACGCCGGCGCTTCTTCCGCCTTCGACCCCGAAAACCCCGGATTGATGAGTGCCTATGTGGCCTACAAAGGCTTGCCGTTTGAAATAAAAATGGGCTACGACAAATTGCCTTATTCCATGTTCATGTTGACCAGTTTAGACCATACCCTTTACTGGCAAAGGCCACAAATGTTGCGGGGCGAATTTTTCTCCATGCGCGATGCCGGCATTACCCTGTCGCAGGATTTATGGCAAAAGAAAATAAAGCTGTATGCCGGTATCTACACCGGTATGGGCGAGCAAATAGTAGCCTTGGACGAAAGCGATGCCAGTGCCCGCCCCGAATATGTGGGCCGTGTGGAATTTGCCTATCCCGCGCCCTATAAAATGAGGGAAATAGACATGACGCACGTGCCCAAGCCCATGTTCCGCATAGGCGCCAATGCCCGCTACACCAATAAGACACAACCCAATGGCGAATCTATTTCGAGCGACCTTACCGGCGATTTTGGCATTAAAATGGTTGACGGGAAAAGGTTGGCCTATGGTTTGGATGCCTCTTTCCAATACCAAGGGTTTTCGCTGCAAGCAGAATACCAGCGCATGGACATGAAGCCCCAAAACACATCGGATGCTTTGTACAACAATACTACGGAAGCGCAAAACGGAGGCGTGATACATGCAGGAGGCTGCGTGGTGCAGGCCAATTATCATGTAAAACCCATACGCACGGCCATATCCATGCGCTACGAATATTACAACCCCAACGACTTGGAGGTCGGCCATGCCGAACGCCTGAGTGCTGCCGCGGGTTATTATTTCCCCGGTTCGGGCGCGGCGGTCAAGGTGCATTACTACCATATTTTGAAAGAAGACCAAAACTCCGAACCCGTTAAGTGGACGGACCAGCTAAGGTTTGGCGTTTACTACAATTTTTAACACACAAAAAAACATCTATTATGAACACATCTTTTTCCAAGCACTTCATTCTCGTGGCGGCATTCATGGCGTTTGCCGTAGGAGCCAAGGCGCAAACATGGCCGTCTGCCTTCGATTTGTCGGCAGCCAATTACTCGTTAACCGGTTGGCCATCATCGTCTTCTGCGGGTACTTACCCCACTTCCATGCGGTTTTATTTAATGGCCAACACAGGTGACGTAACCAGTGCCGACACCATAGGAGCCGACTATACCAGTGCCTACAACCTTACCAGCCAAACCCGCATCACCGGCAGAAACGATACCGGTTTTTCGTTCATCAATACCGGCAGCAGCACTGCCGTGTCGCCCAACGACAATTATAAGTTGGGCGCGGCCGTATTGGCCTTGAACACTACTTCGAGGGACAGCGTAACGGTAAGCTGGAAAGGCCATACCGTAACCCCCAACTACCGCAGTTACTTGATACGTTTGTATTACAGGGTAGGCAGCACGGGTGCGTTTTTACCTGTATTGAACGGTACCGACACGGTGCAGTATATGCGTAGCGCAACCGCCGGCGACACTGCTACCGTGGGTCCTGTGTTGTTGCCCTCCGCCACCTGGGACCAATCGTTGGTGCAACTGGAATGGAAATATTACCAATCAGATACCAATACCGCCACCGGTGCCCGTGCGGAACTAAGTGTATCCGACATCAGCGTGACCTCCGTGGGTACGCCGTTGCCGCCGGCGCCTGTTTTGGGGGCAGACAAAAACAACCTGTCGTCTTTCCTTGCTATGGTAGGCAGCACTTCTGCTTCCGATTCGTTTAAGATTGCCGGTACCAACCTTACGGCCAATGTTGCCGTAACTACTTCCGCTCCGTTCTCCGTAAGCAGCGATGGTACTACCTTCGGTACTTCGGCCACCTACGTGCCTACGAACGACACCTTGGATTCCGCTTATGTGTATGTGCGCTTCAGCCCTACGGTAGCGGGTTCGCAGTCGGGTACGGTGGTGTTCGCCAGCGGTACGGCATCTGCAAGTGTAACCGTTGCCGGTTATGCCTATGCCTCCACCAATCCTGATGCGGTGGCTCTGGGTTCCGGAGGATATTCCTTAACCTCTTGGGACAGCTTGGCTACTGCCGGTACCTACCCTGCCAATACGGTATTGCAGGTTACGGACAATAGCTCGCCGCAATTGGTTTACACACCCTTGGCCAACAACTGGTATTGCGGATACAACCTTGCATCGCGTTCGCGTTTCAATGGCTTGGGTTCCAACGGCGTTTCGTTCATCAATACCAGCTCTGCCCAATATGACGATTGTTCCAGCGGTACCAATACCAACAACGCTTATATTGGAGGCATAGTGGCAGCCGTGAACACGCAAAACGTTGACAGTGCGGCCATGTCGTTCGATGTGGAATTGCTGGCCCGTGGTACAGACAGCATTTCCCGCGAATACGCCCTGCGCCTGCAAGTACGCACCGACTCCGTTTCTTCTTTTACCGATGTGGACCCTTTGCTGGAATTTAGTTCCTTGGATAAGGCCGTTGGCGACCAAACGCATTTCAGCTTCAACCTGCCCGCTACCTTGTTGGGAAAAGATTACGTGGAATTTCGTTGGTTGTATTACGATTTGAACGTTGCCGATGCTTCGGGGTCAAGGCCGCAGTTTAGGTTGGACGAGGTTTCTATTCAAAAGCTGTCAACAACTTCTGTCAACAACATAACCAATGACGCTACCGACATCGTGATTTTCCCCAATCCGTTGAATGGCGACAAGACACTTCATTTTTCGGAGCCGTTTTCCGGCAGCGTTTACGACTTGACCGGCAGGGTGCTGCTCCGTTTTCAGGATGCCGCTAGCATCAATGTGGAAAAATTGCCCGCAGGCACTTATTTCATAAAGGCCGGCAACGGTTCTGTGGCCAAAATATCTATATTATAATTTCCGGTTTCCCCTTAATCGAAAATTTGTTTCCGTTAAGGGGAAACCACGGTAAAATACATCTATTTAAATGTTTCATTTCAGCATCAAAAATACAATATACGGTTTTGGCGTGGCGGTGGCCGCTTCCATGGTCTTTGCATCTTGTGTAAAAGACAGGGACATAACCCCAGTAACCCCGACCCCGCCCGTAGTCACAGATTCAGGCTCTACGAATGAAATCATCCATTATTGGGATTTTAACGACAAAGACAACCTGCTCGACCCCACTCTTACCTTGTTGGACGGTAGCCTTGGCGTAACCGACACTTATGACGAGGAGGAAAACGGCGGCACCCTGCTCAATGCCCGCAACAGCAGCGATTCGGGTCATTGCTTCCGCGACAGGAATCCCTCCACCAGCTTTACCATAAACGCTCCTACCACCGGCCACGATTCGGTATATGTGAGCTTTGCGGTAATGAGAACCAACAATGGCGCGCAAACCAACAAAATTGAGTACAGCATTGACGGTACCAGCTATATTACCACCGGTTTGGCCACTACGCAAATAGTGGTAGGGCTTACCTGGCAAGTGTTCGGCTTCGATTTTTCGGGCATATCGGGCGTGAAGGACAATGCCGATTTTAAGGTGAGGATTACCTTTGCCGACGGGAACGATAATGCCAGCGGCAACGACCGGTACGACAATATAGTGGTGGAAGGAACCCAACTATGACATGGGTATGCTTTGCGAATATAAAAAACAATGCCACCCCGGCTTTTATTAAGGAAAAGCCTCCGCAAAATGTTGCGGAGGCTTACTTGTACACCTTTGTCCAACTTATTTTTTATTGCTTCGTTTGTGGCGGGCTACCAATTCGGCCACTGCCTTGCGTTGCAGCAAGTCGGGGTCCAGTTCGGTGATGAGTTTCAACTTGGAAGGGGCTTGCGCCAAGGCACCTTCGAGCGACAAAAGCGCTTCTTTCGATTTGCCTTGTGCAAACAAAGAAGCCGCACGGTAATAATCGAAGTCGGCCTTATTGCCCACCATCAGCTCGGCCATTTCTATTTGTTCCAAGGCCGTTTCGGCATCGCCGGCTATGTACAGGGCCTTGATGAGCGCCACCCAATTGCCTTTGTTGTTGGGCTTTAGCCTTATGGCGTTTTCGTAACAAACCACGGCATCGTTGTACAGCTCCATTTCCAGCAAACAATGACCCACGGCCAAGCTGTATGCGGCATTGTCTTTATTGAGGTTCAGGGCTACGGAGTAGGCTTTTATGGCTTTCTCCCAGTCTTTTTCGCGGCTGTATGTTTCGCCTATCCTGTAGAAAATACCATCATCGGCGGGGTTTAGTTTTACCGCTTGCCTATAGTAGAACCGGGCACGGTCAAAGTTTTTTTGCTTTTCGAAACAATGGCCCATGGCCTCGAAAATAACGTCTTCGGGTTTGCCCAGTTCCAGGTTTTTTTCCAGCGATTCTATGGCACGGTCGTACCAATGCAGGCGCATATAGGCATCGGCCATGTTGCGGTAGGCAAATTCAAATTTTTCGTCAATGGCCACGCAGTATTCGTAGGCATCAATGGCGGCTTCGTGTTGCTTCAAGCCTTGCAACGCGGCGCCCAGGTTGAACCATGCCAGCGCGTTGTAGGGGTCCTGTTCTATTATTTCGTTGTGAATGGCAATGCTTTCCTCTTGCTTGCCCGCAAAATCGGCCCAAAAACTTATCTTGTGCAGGGCTTCCTCGTTGCGCGCGTCCATCGACAATATTTTTTTCAACACATCGAAAACGGCATCGAAATTTTCGCACTCGTCATACACATCGGTAAGCTCCAGCAGCAATTCTATTTTGTCCTTGCCTTCAAACACTTCGCTTTTTTGTTCCAGCAAATGCGCGGCTTGCCTATACTTGAATTCGGCCAGCAATACGTCCGACCGCAGCAGCACCGAATCCAAATGGCGTTCGTCCATCTTGTCCAGCGCATCGAGTACCTGCAAGGCTTGCCCGTGCTTTTGCGCCTGAAACAATATTTCGGCTTTGGAAAACAGTATGGACGTGGCGTAGGGAAAATAGTTGAGTGCTATTTCGCAGGCCTGCAATGCTTCGGTTTCGTTGCTGTTTTGGAAGAAATATTCCACTATGTATTCGTAGTCTTCCAAATCGAGAAAACGGCTACTCGTGCCATTCTTTATTGCCTCGTAGTCGCGCAGCAAGTCATCTGTCAGGCCGCTGTCGTCGTCATTCCAAGAATCTTCGTTGAACATAAGCATATCCGTTTGTACAAATATAAGTTAATGTATCCAAATTCTGCCTTTCCAAGTTTTCAACAGATGTTAATTGGCGAAAGTTTTTTGGCGAAACAAGGATAGGGGCGCATTTGGCTTCGCCGAGAAAAGTTCAAGGTTTTCCCTTCAATCATTATTGTTTCCAACACGAAGCATACCTCCACCGGGGCAACATTGCCGACTTAGTTTATTGGGTGTCGTCAATTCGGTATGGCCCGTAAAAAACTTTGCCAACTTTCTGAAAGTTGGCAAAGTTGAAAATCAAGCAAATTATTTTAACGAAATGCCCAACTTCTGCGCGGTGGCCTGCATGGCGGCTGCCCACTTCGCCGCGCTTTCCTTGTCGCCCGATTGCATGGCTGCCTGTGCCAAAAATTGCAGCGCGCCCACGGTGGTTCTGCCTTCTATGTCGGTGGCCAACTGCCGTTGCGATTCGTTGCCTATGGTGGTTATGTAATCGGCCATTTGGGTGGCGTCTCGCACTATTATGTCTGCATACTTTTTGGCCGTAACGGGTGCGCCGGCCTGATAGTAGCCCGCTACGATGCTCCACATGCTTTGGTCGTATGGATAAGCATTGTAGGTAATGCCTTGGCTAATTTTGTCGAGCAATTTTATGGCCTCGGCCTTTTTGCCCTCGCGCAATAGGGCTTCGGCAGCCTTGCCCCCGTTGAACCTATAATTCATCATCATCACCTTGTTTTTTTCATCGAAATAAACATCGTTGCGCTCGCTGCCGCCCCAAAGAAATTTATTTAAAAACAAGTCCGATGTTTTTTGGGTGTTTACCATTTGCGGCGCACCCGATTCGGGCGAGGAGTGCTGCATGGAGTATGGCATTATTTTGTTGGCCATACCTTCCAGCTGAACATATTCCAAAAGTCCTTGATAGTCGCTGGCGGTAGGAGGAAATCCCGTGCTGAAATATATGGGTCGTTTCCATCCGTCGCGCGCTACACCGGCCAGTATGTTCAGTACCAGCAAGTCCGATTTGGTCAATTGGTCCGAGGGTATCTTGAACGTGATGGCGGGCTGTACCCTGGCGCTGTCTGCCACGCTTATCCACCCGTTTTTAATCAATGCGTCTTTGTCGGTACGCACCATCACGTTTTGCGTGGGTATTATGTTGTACGAATCGCCGCTACCCGATTGCACCATAGCCCTTGGGTCGTCGGACATGGCAAAGTTCAACACCTCGGCCAAATCCATGTATTGGTCTTGCGGCACCCCCGGATAGGCTCTGTAGATAACCACATTGCGCTTGTCGGCCTCGTATTGTCCGGGTTTCCATATCATGGGTACCGCATCGGCATCGTTGATTTTGTACCCCAATTGGTCTATGTACCAGTCTATGCCCGCCAGGCTTAGGTTCACTATGCGCACGTCGGTTCTGTAACCCTCTATTTCTTGCATGTACCAAAGCGGGTAGGTATCGTTGTCGCCCACTACAAACAGTATGGCATTGCTGTCGCAACTGCTGAGTACATTGTAAGCCGTGGAACGAGCCAAAGACTTTTTGGACCGGTCGTGGTCGTCCCAGTTTTGGGCAGCCATTATGGTTGGTACCAATATCAGGCTTAACGCCGTTGCGGCCAAGGCCGCGCTGCTGCCTTTTTTCAAAAACTTCTCCAACCATTCTTTTACCACCAATACGCCCAAGCCTATCCATATAGCAAATGCGTAGGTGGCGCCCGCATAGGCATAGTCGCGTTCGCGGGGCTGTTGGGGGGTATTGTTGAGGTAAATGACTATGGCGATGCCCGTGAAGAAAAACAACAGGCCAACCACCGCGCCATCCTGCCTGTTTCTGTTGAATTGGAACACCAAACCCAATATGCCCAGGATTAGGGGCAAAAAGTAGTACTTGTTATGTGCCCTGTTTTCCTTGTAATATACGGGCATTTTATCGAAGTCGCCACGGCCAAAAGCCTTGTCCACCGCATTGATGCCGCTAATCCAATTGCCGTTTTGGGGTTCGCCAAAACTGGTGCCGGCATAGTCGTTTTGACGGCCCGCATAGTTCCAAAGGAAATATCGCCACCACATCCAGTTCATTTGGTATTTCAGGAAGAACGAATAGTTGTCGGCACTTGTGGGGTCGTCATTTTCGGCAAGCCCCAAGTATCTTTCGTAAAAAGAGGCATGGCCGGCATCCCATATTCGCGGGAAAAATCTTGTTTCGGGATAGGTATAGTTCGTGAAGTGCGTGCCAATTTCCTCGTACCTGTATTTGCCGTCTGCATTTTTACGTTCGGCATATACGGGTTTGCCCTCGCCCTTGCCATCGGGTACGGCATTGTAATCGGGGCCGGAAAGTACGGGTTGCGCGCCATACTGTTCGCGTTGCAAATAAGACACCAGGCTCAACACATCGTCCGGGTTGGTCATGTCTATGGGCACGTCGGCCCTTGAACGAATGATGATGCTTACATAGCTCGAATAGCCGACTATGGCAAATATGACACACCATATACCCGTGTGCAACAGGTATTTGCCTTTTCGTTTTGCCCAAACAATACCGGCTACCAACACGGCTACCAACAGCAACATAAAAAAGAGTGCGCCGCTATCGAGAGGAAGGCCAAGACTGTTGACAAATAGCAGCTCGAACTTGGAGGCCAATATAGGAATACCTTGAATCAAGCCCACCTGCACAAAGCCCAGCAGCACGCAACCCGCCACGAAAGCTACGATGCCGCCCGCCATCGTAACCCGATACCTGCGGAAATAATAAACCATGGCCAATGCGGGTATAGCCAACAAGTTGAGCAAATGCACGCCTATGGATAAGCCCATGAGGTACGAAATAAGAATCAGCCAACGGTCGGCATGGGGGGCATCGGCATTGTCTTCCCATTTCAAGATAGCCCAAAACACGATAGCGGTAAAAAACGAAGAAGTAGCATACACCTCTGCCTCCACGGCCGAAAACCAGAAAGTATCGGAAAAAGTGTAGGCCAGGGCACCTATGGTGCCCGCGCCAATAACGCCGGTGATTTGTGCCATACTTAAATCTTCATCTTTACCCTTCAACATTTTCCGGGCAAAATGGGTGATAGTCCAGAACAGGAACAGTATGGTCGATGCGCTGGTGAGCGCCGATAAGCTGTTGATGCACGCAGCAACATTCAACGGTGCCGCAAACATGCCAAACAAGCGGCCCAGCAACATAAAGAGCGGCGCACCGGGCGAGTGGCCCACTTCGAGGCGGTAGGCAGTAGCCAAAAATTCGCCACAATCCCAGAAACTTACGGTACGCTCCATGGTACGCAGGTACACGGCCAATGCCAGGGCAAAAACCACCCACCCGCTTAGGTTGTTTATCTTACGGAAATTCATCATCGGGTTATTGTAATATATAAATTTGGGCGCAAAACTAACTAAATAGCTCCATTGACCATGTAGTTGATAACTATTTGTGAAAAAATTTTCCAAGCGAACGCTACGGCACAATATTTGTCGGTGACTGCCATAAAAACAACTGAATATGAGAAAAATCGCTGTGCTGTTCGTCACAAGTTTGGGTTTGCTTCGTTTCACCGCTGCCCATGCACAATTGCAAAAAGGAAACATAATGGTGGGCGCCACGCTTGCCGACATGAACCTCAAGCTGCAAAAAAACTATACGGAATTGGGTTTTAGCATCAGCCCGAAAGTAGGTTGGTTCATAGAAGACAACATAGCCGTAGGAGGTGAAGTGGGCTTGGGCTTGAGCCACCAAAACGTAAGCGACATTAGCACCGATGCCATTAACTACAAGATTGGCGGTTTTGGCCGTTATTACATCAGCGACCCGCGCGCCATATTGATGCGCAAGAGCCGCTTTTTCCTGGAAGCCAACGCCGGCCTCGTGGGCAATAATACCAAAACAGAGGGCGCCGACGCAATTACTACCAACGGCATAGGCTTGGGCGTAGGTCCCGGCGTGGCTTATTTCATTACACCCAATGTGGGCCTGGAGGCATTGTTTAAATATGATTTGGGCTTGGGTTTCGGCAATTCGGTTACCAGCCACAATTTTTCCATTGGCGTAGGTTTCCAAATATACTTGCCCACCAAGAAAGCCCGTGCTTTGTATAATGAAGCCAGCCAAGATGTAGAACGTACCAAAAAACGTTTCAAGAAAGCAAAGGCTGAAGACGAAGATTAATGGTGCAATTTGTATTGCAAAAGCAGCCTGATAATTGCCAGCTCAAACATATTTTTGCTTGATTAAAAACTTTGCCAATCTTTTCAAAAGATTGGCAAAGTTGTAAAGAACGGCAAACAACCTTCCATTTGCAATAGATACCGCTTGCGCTCCAAGCCATGAGCGTAGCCGGTTAAATGGCCATTGCTGCCCATTATCCTATGGCATGGAATAATGTGGCGATAGGGTTGCAGCCATTGGCCGAGCCTACGGTGCGTACCCCGAGAGGCTTGTGCAGCCTTTGGGCTATTTGCAGGTAAGTGGCCGATGCACCGTAGGGAATTGTTTGCAAAGTGGCCCAAACGCTTTGTTGAAATTCGGTGCCCTTTGGCGCCAAAGGCACATCAAATGTTTTTCTTGTTCCTCGAAAATACTCGCTTAACTGAACCGCCGCACATTCGGTTGTTTCATTTTGCGGAGGGGACATATCCGCAACCGCATCCACGAACCGAATGGTATGGATACCCGTTTCATCGCCTCCGATTTGCAGCAAGCCTATGGGCGTTTTCAATATTGATTGATACATTTGGATAGGAAAATAAAACCCGGAACGCTATATTCCGGGTTTAGTTTCAAGAAACATAATTAAATTAGGCATTGGCATGTTGTTGGCTGGCCGTTTCATGCTCCAGTTCGCCAAGGTAACGCTCGGCATCCAGGGCCGCCATGCATCCGCTGCCCGCGGCAGTAACGGCTTGGCGGTAATTTTTGTCCTGCACGTCGCCGCAGGCAAACACACCTTCTATATTGGTTTTGCCGGTACCCGGCACGGTAAGTATATAGCCTTGCTCGTCCATGTCTATAAAGCCCTTGAACAAGTCCGAATTGGGCTGGTGGCCTATGGCCACAAAGAAGGCACTTAGCGGAATGGTTGTTTCCTGGCCGCTCTCCGTATTCTTTATCTTCACGCCCTCCACTTTGTTTTCGCCCAATACTTCCATTGTTTCGCTGTTCCAATACACTTGTATCTTGGAGTTTTGCAATACCCTTTCCTGCATCACCTTGGAGGCGCGCATCTCGTTGCGGCGCACTATCATGTGTACTTTGGTGGCCAATTTTGAAAGATACAAAGCTTCCTCGCAAGCGGTATCGCCGGCGCCTACTATGGCCACTTCTTTTTCCTTGAAGAAAAAACCGTCGCATACCGCACAGGCCGATACGCCAAAGCCGTTCAGGCGTTGCTCGCTTTCCAGTCCCAGCCATTTGGCCGAAGCCCCGGTTGAAATGATTACCGAATCGGCTTCTATCCATTTTTCTTCGTCTGCCTGCACTTTGAACGGCCTAACCGAAAAATCTACTTTGGATATATAGCCCCAACGCAGGTCGGCACCCATACGGCGCGCCTGTTCTTCAAAATCTTTCATCATTTGCGGCCCCATGATGCCTTCCGGGTAGCCCGGGTAGTTTTCCACGTCGGTGGTGATGGTCAACTGGCCACCCGGTTGCAAGCCCGAATACAAAACCGGTTTCAAGCCCGCGCGCGCCGCATATATGGCCGCAGTATAGCCCGCCGGCCCCGAGCCTATTATCAGGCAACCTACTTTTTCTATCTCTGTTGACATACTTGTGAAATTGAATGAATATTTTTGGTTGTAAAGGGTGGGTGCAAATTTAGTCGTTTTGGGCTGAATTTTTGATTACCTTCGTAATTGCGACACAAGCCAAACCTTGTTGTGTGCATTTTTTGAATTTCTCGACCCAATTGTTTACTTCCGCAGGGGATGAAAGTTTATGGTTTTCATTGAAGCTATTCTAAAATTGCAATATGAGTTTTTGATTAGTAAAGTTTGTGAGTAATAAGTCCTCTGGCGGCCTCATGTAAAGTTGAGGAGGCACAAGTAACTTTGTGTCATGAAATCTGATTATTCATGAACCGAATTTAATTGCAGGAGGCACTGGTTTTGTTGGAAGGGAACTCGTTCGGGTTCTTGCGGAAAGAGGCTGTCATTTATCGATATTGACAAGAAAAAATATCCGGTCGTCATTGGGGCAGGTACAATATTACGAGTGGAACGTAATGCAGGAAGAAATAGACATCTCCGCCTTTGACAATGTGGATACGATTATTAACCTGACAGGAGCCAATATTGGGGAAAAGCGATGGAGACCAAAAAGGAAAAAAGAAATACTCGAAAGTAGGGTTAATGCGGTTCGGCTATTGTACAAATATGTAGTTGAAAACAAAGTGCCGATAACTACATTTATTTCATCTTCTGCGGTGGGTTACTACGGTGCTGTTAGCTATGATACAATTCTCAACGAAGCATCGCCCAATGGCAATGATTTTCTCGGAAAGGTTTGCAGGGCGTGGGAGATGTCTGCCCAAGTGTTTTCGGAGATAAATTCAAGAGTTGTAATACTAAGAAAAGGGATTGTTTTAGGAAATGGTGGCGTGTATGGTAAGATGGCTCCGTTGGCTAAGTGTGGCATAAATACTGCGTTAGGAAACGGGAAGCAATATATGCCCTGGATAGACATTGATGACTTAATCGGTATGTATATCTTCTTTCTCGAAAATCAAAGTTTGGGAGGTGTTTTCAATGCTGTAGCCACTGAACATATTTCGATGAATGACTTTGCCAAGAATCTTTTATACTCATTTGACAGGAACACTATTTTACCCAATGTCCCGGCTTTCCTCGTAAAAATTATGTTTGGCGAAATGGCGTCAATGCTTTTGGAAGGTACCAGGGTCGGCAATGAAAAAATCAAGGATGCCGGATTTCAGTTCAAAAATGAGTCCCTTCTTGAAACTTTACAAAAGATTAAAGCTTCAGGCCCCAAAGTAGCACTGCCCACAATATAGTGCGGTTGCTGTATCGCCCAAGTCGGAAATATGGAACTTTACCCTACTGCCCTTTTCTGCCTCAACACCTCGTACAACACAATACCCGTAGCCACCGAAACATTGAGCGAATCGAAATTGCCCGCCATGGGTATGCGCAGCAAAAGGTCGGCGGTTTTCAATACAAAATTGCTTACGCCCTTGTCTTCCGCACCCATCACTATGGCCAAGGGGGCGGTCAAATCCGCCGTGGAGATGGGGGTGCTGTCGTGCAGCGCGGTGGCGGCTACCAGCAGGCCGTTAAGTTTCAATAAGTCTATGGCTTGCTCCACCGAGGCCACCCTGCACACGGGCAGGTGTTCCAAGGCCCCGGCCGATGTCTTGATGCTGTCTTCGGTTATGGCGGCGCTGTTGGATGCGGGTATCACCAAGGCATGTGCCCCGTAGCAATGAGCCGAGCGCGCCATGGCGCCCAGGTTGCGGGTGTCGGTGATGCCGTCCAGCACTATCACTAAGGGCGTTTCGCCCTTGTCCACCGCCATGCTGATTACTTCCTGCAAAGGTTGGTAGGCCACCAAGCCCGCTATGGCCACCACGCCTTGGTGGTTGGCCTGGGTAAAGCGTTGCAGCTTTTCGGGCGGCACGGAACTTACGGCTATGTTGGCCTCTTTGGCCAGTTTGCGTATGCTGTTTATCTCCTCGCCACCCGCGTTTTGCAGCACGAATATTTTTTCGATATTGCTGCCCGCTTCCAAGGCTTCCAACAGTGGTTTGCGGCCTATTATCAGGCGGCTTTTGGGTAGGGTGGGCTTGCTTTGGCGGTTAAATGGTCTGTTCAACGGTATTGTATTTTGAGGTGGCGAAGATACGTAAAACACCTTTGCCCCCTATCTCCTTAAATTTGCGTAGCAACAGTGGTTTCTTTCTTGGAAAATCTGCCTCATCTGTATCTCATCAGTGGCTTGGGGGCCGACCATAGGGTTTTCAAAAACCTCGACCTGCCCGGCTATGTGTCTATCGAAAATAAAGAATGGATAAGCATTGACGGCAAGGCGATTGGCGGAACAGTTACAGGCAGCCATAGCATTGATCAAAGTTTTATAAGCGTAGTCAGTTTATATTGTTCAAAAAAGAAATTGGTTATAGGCAATGCCGTATTAGTCAATTCCAAAGCCCTGCACTTGCGTCAGTGCGGTATCGAAAGAAGTATTGCAAAAAATAGGTGTGGTTAATCAGTCCGCAATACAAAAATGGGTCTAAAAATAGTTGAAAACGTTGCTGTGATTAGCTTTGAGTCAAATGAACGGTTATGAATGAAAAAGATGCTTACTGTTGCCGAAAACGGCAAACATAATTTGATGCCGAAGTCGGCAAGAAGGATTTGAAGAAAGTAAAAAGCCCGTTGGATAATATGTGAAAAAACAGTGTTTTTTTCGTAACTTCGGCAAGATTAAACCAAGTAATTTTGAGCAACACAAAAATATCTATCCGCTTTTTCAACGACCGCGAAGTGCGAGCCGTTTGGGACGAAGTTGATGCCAAATGGTGGTTTAGCGTATTGGATATTGTGGGCATTTTGAACGAAGAAAATGACTACGCCAAAATCCGAAACTATTGGAAATACCTGAAAGCGAAACTCAAAAAAGAGGGAAATCAACTGGTTAGTGCCACTACCCAGTTGAAGTTGATTGCGCCTGACGGCAAAAATCGTTTAACCGACACGTTGGACAGTAATGGTGTTATTGAGTTGGCAAAGCATTTTCCCAACAATCGGGCAATGAAATTTTTGGATTGGTTTCTGTACAGCGACAACAGCCTTGACGGGCAAAGCAAGAAAAAAGCCTATACGCTGTTTGAAAGCAATTTGATCAATGAAATTGAAGTTGGCACCGCCAAAGGGTTGCAACAAATTCACGCTTATTTGTTTGGCGGATTGTATGATTTTGCGGGAAAAATTCGCCAGAAAAACATTTCAAAAGGCGGTTTTCAATTTGCTGTTTCGCGCTTTTTGGGTGAAACGCTGCAACAGATAGAAGCAATGCCCGAAAGCACGTTTGACGAAATTGTAGAGAAATATATTGAAATGAACATTGCCCACCCGTTTATGGAAGGTAATGGCAGAAGTACGCGGATATGGCTCGATTTAATCCTCAAAAAACGCCTGAAAAAATGCGTAGATTGGAGCAAAATCGGCAAGCGCGATTATATGAACGCGATGATGCTAAGCCCGACAAAAAGCAGTGTGTTGAAATCACGTTTGAACAACGCTTTAACCACCAAAATCAACGACCGAGAACTCTTTATGAAAGGGATTGATTACTCCTATTACTATGAAGAAAACGACTGATTTCAGTAGCGTATTTTGAGTATTTTTTCGATTGCGCATTTTGGGTATTTTTCGCTAAGTGCTTGAAAGTTAAATTTGGAGGTCTGGGGGAAGTGCGTATATTCGGGCGTTATGGGCAAGTTTAAACCAACCAACCGTTCCAAAATCTCACAAAGAAAAAAACAGAAACTAAAAATGAACAGAAATATAACGATTGCAAACCGACTTCGTGAAGTGCTGCTAAACGGACATTGGATTGCCAACACAAATTATAAAGACCAAACACTGAATATAACTTGGCAACAAGCAATTCAAAAAGTAGCCAACTTAAATACCATT
>JASGFI010000016.1:0-31878 GCA_047605615.1 Edaphocola sp.
ACTCGAAAATAGCCTATAAGAAATTCCAACAATAAAATTTAAACAGGCTCTAAAAGAATGTCGCAGTTTACAGTTGATAGAGATTTTCATTGCCCATTGCCTACTGATTTAATGCGCCGCCGCACTCAGCGTGATGTTCATGCTGGTGGTGCCGTTGTTTACCTGCGCGGGTACGGTGAGCGAATAAATACTGGGTATATTGGGCATACCGGAAAGTATGTACGGCGCCGGACCGCCAAATGCGCCGCAGTCCACCGTAGTGCCGTTGATATTGCCGGCACCGAGGGCGGGCGAGCTTGTTGCCAACTGGTATTGCCCATCGTGCGAATAACCCGTGGGCGGAGTGGCATAGATATTGGCAGGACTGCTGGGACTTGACACGACGAACAAGGCAGATGTACTAACGCCGAACTGGTTGCTGTTGCCCGTGGCTACGCCGCTCACGCCGCTGTAGCTGCTGCTGACGGTAAACACATTGTAGGCAAAATAGTTGCTGCTCGCATAGCCGTTAAAGTACGTGCTGGTGCTCCAAAATATATTGTTTTGAAACACGCAGTTTTGGCAAGTGAAGTCATAACCAATAATGGTATTGTTGATGACGTAAGCCGTTGTGTTGGCAAGGTTGTTCCCGAACGAAAAGCCACCCGCGATGATATTGTTGTATATCATTACGCCCTTGGCGCTGCCGGTAGATGTTTGGGAAATAATATAGTTGCCAAGCACACACTGGCGTATGGTATCGTGGTCGGCATAGGAAGATGCGGCATTTGCCAAAAGAATATAAGTATAGATAAGGCTCCTTTCTATGGTGACGAGGCTGTCGTTCAGATAAATAGACCCTGCCTCTACAACGCCCGACAGTTTGCTGCCCTTGCTGCCCGGGCTAAAGGTAAGGTCGCTAATGGCGGCGGCGTTGGTGTTCCACTGCGTTTCGTGGTTGGCGGTATCGGCAAGGAAATAGCCCGTGCCGATAATGGTCAGCTTCTTGGCAATGGTGGCGCCGCCATAGTTCGTAGCCGAGCCTTCGAGGTAAATGGTGTCGCCCGCCGCCGCGCCGCTTACGGCTGCCGACAGGGTGGTGTAATTGGCTGCAACGCCGGTGTTGTTGTTTACGCGCCATATTGTGGCGTGCGCCTGCAAGGCAAGTAGGGTGAGCATTGCGGCAATTGTGGATACTTGTTTCATTTTGTATTGATTTTTTGTGGTTAAATAAAAAAAGGTTTGAGGTTGAATGAGAAATTCTTCAGCAAAGGTATTTCGCAATAAGACTTGAGTCAATCCCCTAAAAAGGGGAAATTTCCCGGACAAAAAACCACCTTTTTAAGGGATAAGAAATCAATGTCGTTTAGGAGATATTGGCTTGGTTGGGCTTTGTGTACATCAAAAACAGATAATTATCTGTGAGAGAAACAGATGCTTTTACTCTCTGCCGGGGCGCAGGGATAATAAATGTGATTGTCACAGATGCACAGATGCCTGTTGCTTTTTGCTTTCAGGTTTAGTTCCAATGCCCAACTCCCTTGCAATAAGTATTCACTCACCTTTCGCTATATTTGCCCCGCACAAATTAGCCGAAACAGAAATGCCCACCAACGACATGCTGCTGAAAGCCTACCGCCTGATGATGACCGCCAAGGCAATGGCAGCTATTTACGAACAGAACCGCCCCATTTGCCAATACGTACACTCCACCAGCCGCGGCCACGAAGCCATACAGCTGGCTACCGCGTTCCAACTGAAACCTTACGATTACGTAAGCCCCTATTACCGCGACGAAAGCCTTATGTTGGGCATGGGCTGGCGGCCTTACGAAATGATGTTGCAGCTATTGGCCAAGGCCGACGACCCATTTACCGGCGGCAGGGCGTATTACAACCACCCCAATAGCCGCAGGGCCAATTTTCCGCAAATAATACACCAAAGCAGCGCCACGGGTATGCAGGTGGTGCCCACCACCGGCGTGGCGCAAGGCATAGATTATATAGAGTCGCAATCGTTGAAAGAATTTCCTGAGCCGCCGGTCACGGTTTGCTCCTTGGGCGATGGCAGCGTTACGGAGGGCGAGGTGGCCGAAGCGTTCCAGTTTGCCGTCTTGAAAAAATTGCCCATCATATACCTGGTCCAAGACAACGACTGGGGCATTTCGGTAAGCGGCATCGAGGCGCGCACCATGGATGCGTACGAGTATGCGGCAGGTTTTAAGGGCATGGAAAGGCTACGAGTAGATGGCAGCGATTTTGAAGCCTCCTTTCAAGCCGTGCAAAAGGCCATAGCCCATGTGCGCCAACGCAAGGGACCTGTTTTGCTTCATGCCAAAGTGCCTTTGCTGGGCCACCACACTTCGGGCGTGCGCAAGGAATGGTATCGTACCGAGGCCGATTTGGCCAAGCATGGCCAAGACGACCCCGCACCCAAGTTGAAGAACGTATTAATGGCCAAAGGCGTAAAAGAGGACGAGTTTTTGAAAATTGAAACGGAGGAAACAGCTTATGTGCAACGGGAATTTGACCTAGCCGTAGCCGCCCCCGGGCCGGATGCCGCAACCGTGGCCGACCATGTGTTTGCCCCCACTACCGTAACCGAAGAAAAAGGCAACCGCACGCCGGCAGGCAAGGATAGGGTAGTGATGGTGGATGCCGCGCTCCATGCCGTGGAAGAAATATTGCGCAAGTACCCCGAAGCCTTGTTCTTTGGGCAAGATGTGGGCCGCAGGTTGGGTGGCGTATTCCGCGAAGCGGCTACCCTGGCCGATAAATTTGGCGACGAACGGGTGTTCAACACGGCCATACAAGAAGCCTACATCATAGGCAGTACCGCGGGCTTGAGTGCGGTGGGGCTTAAACCCATAGTGGAGGTGCAGTTTGCCGATTACATCTATCCGGGCATCAACCAATTGGTTACGGAAATAAGCAAGGCCAACTATTTAAGCTGCGGCAAATATCCCGTAAGCATGGTGTTGCGGGTACCCATAGGTGCCTACGGCGGCGGCGGCCCTTATCATAGCGGCAGCGTGGAAAGTACCTTGGCTACCATAAAGGGCATCAAAATAGCTTACCCCTCCAATGCTGCCGACCTGAAAGGCTTGATGAAAGCGGCTTTCCTGGACCCGAACCCTGTTGTCATGCTGGAGCATAAGGGTCTTTACTGGAGCAAGGTACCCGGTACCGATGCCGCCAAAACCATAGAACCCGATGAAGATTATGTATTGCCCTTTGGCCAAGGGGCAGTGGCCTTGGCCGCAGATGAAGGGCAGGTGGCCATGGGTGCTTCGGCTTGCGTTGTTACCTATGGCATGGGTGTACACTGGGCCAAGGCAGCGGCTGCGCATTTTTCGGGCCGTGTGGAAATCATAGATTTACGTACGCTTTTCCCGCTCGACGAAACTTTGGTTTACGACACGGTACGCCGCCACGGCAAATGCCTGGTGCTTACCGAAGAACAGCTCAACAATTCGTTTGCCGAGGCATTGAGCGGCAAGATAGCCACGCATTGTTTCAAAGAATTGGATGCGCCGGTACAAACGCTGGGTGCCCTCAACTTGCCTGCAGTGCCCATGAACGTGGCCTTGGAAGCGGCCATGCTGCCCAGTGCCCAAAAGGTAACGGAACGCCTGCAATGGTTGCTGGATTATTAGGTTTTTCAGTGTTTCAACGCAAGCAATTTCATTTCGGTATTATCATTAATTCAACGACACTATCTCCGCTACGCTTTTGCATATATTGGCAGCCATTTTTTCCATGGGCAGGTCGTTGGCGTCCGTGCCAAAGGGGTCTTCCACCTCCTCGGCTATCAATTCCAAGCTGGCCAACACGTAAAATACAAACGTGACTATGGGGGCCACATAATAACCCAATTGGAATACATAGCCCCAAGGCAAGGTCAGTACGTAGATAACGATGAACTTCTTGATAAAAGAACTGTAGGAGAAAGGTATGGGCGTATTCTTTATCCGCTCGCAGCCGCCGCATATATCCGTAAACGATACCAATTCGCCGTTGAGTACTATCAATTGGTCGCCGGTTATGGCACCTTCGGCATACAGGCTGTTCATGCGCTTGTACATCAACCCGGCCACTTGGTTGGGCACGTGCTTGCCGGTGTCCAAGTTGTCCAATTCGGGGTGCGCCGTTTCGTCCAGCATCATCCTTGTTACCTCCGATTGCAGGTGGTCTTTCAGGGTGGCGGCATATAGGGCAATCGTTTCCCTGAAAAATTTTCTCGAATCCGTGTCTTCCTGTGGCAGCATCACGTTCAGCTTCAGGGCCAGGTTGCGGCTGTTGTTTACCAAGGCGCCCCAAAGTTTGCGCCCTTCCCACCAACGGTCGTAAGCGCTGTTGGTACGAAAAACCAGGAGCATGGAAATGGCAAAGCCCAGCAAGCTATGCAGCACCGGGATATTGCGCACCCAGCTTTTTTCGCCGAGGTGCAGGTATTCCATTTCAAAATAGCCCACGCCCAGCGAGTAGGCCAAAATGGCTGCCAACAAGGGGAACAGCGTGCGCAGCGTGTCGCTTTTTGGCACGAATATCAAAACCTCGAACCAGTTTTTGGGGTTGTATGCCTTCATGGATTGGTATTGGATGCTTTCCTAAACATTTATATTGCTGTGTGCAAGATAAAACAAAAAAAGCACGCCCAACCGGGCGTGCTTTTTTTGTTTTATAAACTTGTCGTTGAGGGGTTAATCGTTCACCACCTCGCCCAAGCGCGACAAATATTTAGGTGCTTCGTAACCTTGTTGGCTATTGGGGAATTTCTCGTGCAATTCGGTATATAGTTTCTTGGCCTCGTCTGTTTTGCCCGCTTTTTCGCTGGCCAAAGCCGCACGGAACAAATACATGGGCGAAATGAAATTGTCTTTTTCGTTGGCCGCTGCTTTTTTGTAATGATCTATGGCTTTGCCGCTGTTGTTGGTTTCCATGTAGGCATCGCCCAGTGCGCCATCGGACAAATAGGAAAGCGGCGTTCCCTTGCCGTCAAAATCTTCGAGGTATTTTATGGCGTTCTTGAAATCGCCGGTGCGCAGGTAAGCCATGCCCGCATAATAGCAAGCCAAGTTGCCGGCTTTGGTGCCACTGTATTTCTTGGCTACCGCCACGGCACTTTGGTGTTGGCCGTCGCCGTTCAATACATATTTCAACGAGTCCACCTCGAACCAGCGTTCGGAACTGAACAAGGCAGAGGCCGCTTTTTCTTCATTGGGTTTTTGGATAAATTCTTTGTAGCCGAAATAACCGCCCACCAATACCGCGAGCGCCACCACTGTGCCCACTATGGCTTTTTGGTTTTTCAAGAACATTGCCTGAAGGTCGCGCGGGGTTTCCACGGTGGTGGCGGCTGCTTTGTGCGTATGCGGCTCCTGGGCCGGTGTTTTAATTGTATCTGACATTATAACGGTATAGTCTTATTCAAATTAGGGCGCAAAGGTAAATTTTTTTCTGAATTTGTCAATTCGTGGGGCAAAAAAAGCCGGGGTATTTTTTTCAAAACCCCGGCACTACCATATCGGCAAGGTTCTTAGTCCTTGATAAACGGATAATCGGTTTGCAAATAAATATCCTCGTACAATGCCGTGTCGGCAGGGTAGGGGCTTTCTTCCGCAAAGGTTACGCAAGCGTCCACCTCGGCTTTCACCTTGTCGTTGATGGCCTCAATATCTGCTTCGGTGGCCCATTTGTTCTTTTTTATTTTGGCCAAGGCGCGTTCGATGGGGTCTTGCTCTTTGTATTCTTCCACCTCTTCTTTGGAACGGTATTTGGCGGGGTCGCTCATGGAGTGGCCGCGATAGCGGTAAGTCCTTATTTCCAAGAAGGTGGGGCCGCCTTTTTCGCGGGCGCGCTTCGCGGCGTTTTCTATGGCGGTGTGTACGGCTTCGGGGTTCATGCCGTCCACCACTTCGCCGGGCATTCCGTAGGCATCGGCCATTTTGAATATGTCCAATACTTTGGAAGTGCGCGCTACCGAGGTGCCCATGGCGTAATGGTTGTTTTCGCAAACGAATATTACCGGCAAGTTCCACAATACGGCCATGTTGAATGTTTCGTGCAACATGCCTTGGCGGGCCGCGCCGTCGCCAAATAGGCAAACGGTCACACGGTCATTTTCCAAATAATTGTCGGCAAAGGCTATGCCGGCGCCCAAGCCTATTTGGCCGCCCACTATGCCGTGGCCGCCGAAGAAACGGTGTTCTTTGGAGAAAAAGTGCATGGAGCCGCCCTTGCCGCCGGTACACCCGGTAGCCTTGCCGTAAAGCTCGGCCATGCAGGCATCGGCGGATACACCCTTGGCTATGGCCAGCCCGTGGTCGCGGTAGGCGGTAAGCACGTTGTCGTCGTTGCGAAGTGCCGACATCATGCCAGCCGATATGGCTTCTTGGCCAATATATAAATGGCAGAAACCGCGAATTTTCTGCATGCCGTACAACTGACCGGCCTTTTCTTCAAAACGACGTTGGAGCAGCATGCTCTCGTACCATTTCAGATATATCTCTTTCCCGAACTGCTTTTGCACTTTTGATTTATTTTTGTGCGAAAATATAAAAAGTTTGCAGAAACCTGCATCCTTTTTGCAAAAGGACAAGCGGCTTCTAAGCAAACGATTGCGGAATGGTCGCCCGCTTTCTTGTTTTGCAACATCTAAATCAGCAAAAACAACAGTCCCATTGTCTTACTTGCACCATATATCGTTGGTTCGGTATCGGAATTTCTCGCAAGCCCGGTATGCTTTCCATCATGCGGTGACGGGCATTACCGGCATAAACGGTTCGGGCAAAACCAATTTGCTCGATGCGGTTTACTACCTGTGTTTCACCAAAAGCTATTTTCAAGCCAAGGAAAATGCCAACGTGCAGTTTGGCCGGGACGGCTTTCGGCTGGGCGGCAAATTGAACGGGGAAGAAATAGTATGCAAGTGGAAAGACGGCAAAAAGACGATAGAACACGATGGGCTGCCCTACGAACGGGTGACGGAACATATCGGCAAGTTCCAGGCGGTGATGATAGCCCCCGACGATGTGGAACTGATAAACGGCGGCAGCGACCAAAGGCGCAAGTTTGCCGACGGTTTGCTGGCGCAAAGCTCGCCCGCGTACCTGGAGCATTTGTTGCTGTACCAAAAATACCTGGGCCAGCGCAACGCTTACCTCAAGCAGCACAACTTGGCTACCATTTCCCACGCCTTGCTCGATGTGTACGACGAACAAATGGCCTTGCACGGTGCGGCATTGATAGCGGCACGCCAAGAACTGTGCCAGTGGTTGCCAACGGCCGTGCAGCTGTTTTACGGACAAATAAGCCCGGGAGCGGCAGAGAAAATAGCCGTTCATTATTGGCCTTGCGCCCTGCCCGATTTACTGGCCAAACAAATAGCCGATTCCCGCCGGAGGGACATTGAATGCGGGCGTTCGCTGGTGGGGCCTCATGCAGAAGATTTGGGCTTCGTGATAAACGATATGCCGCTGAAGCAACACGCTTCGCAGGGGCAAAAAAAATCTTTCCTGATAGCCCTCAAGCTGGCGCAGGTGCAATGGTTGCAACAGCTGGGCAAACGGCCCATTCTGTTGCTCGACGATATTTTTGAAAAATTGGACAGGGGCCGCTTGTCGCGTTTGTTTGCACGCTTGCGGCAAATGGATTTGCCACAAATCATGATGACCCATACCGATGCCCAAGATTTGCGACAGGTGGTGGGTGCTTATTTTGAACAACTGGGTTTGATTGAGTTGTAGCCGCCGCCCGTTTATGTTCCGATTGTGAATTTCAAGTGAGTAAAAACAGCTTTGTTTAGGCCAGTTGGTCTATTTTACTTATTGTTGCATACCTGCGAATACGAACAATACAACCAATATGACTTTGCTTTCCTTGTTTGGCGCCGCCAAAATTCCGATGGACGTAATACACGAAGTGGAAAAAAATGCCCCCAACCTGATAGTATGGGCGGTGCCCTTCATGGTGTTTTTCTCTGCATTGGAAATGGTGGTGTCCTACTTCCAAGACCGCAAATATTACGAACAGAAAGAAACCATAGGTTCGGTATTGGTGGGCGTGGGCAATTTGGTGGTTAGCGTGGGCGTAAAGTTCGTATTGCTGTACGTAGTGGTATGGATTTATAACCTGGTGCCTTGGCGCATGGCGCTGAACTGGAACCAGTCGCCGTTTACATTCGGCAGTTATTGGTGGATGCTGGTACCTTGTTACGTAATCTACGACTTGTGCAGCTATTGGGCGCATCGGGTATCGCACGAGCAGCGTTTTTGGTGGGCCACGCACGTAGTGCACCATAGCGGCGAAAACTACAACCTTGCCGTGTCGTTTCGCCTCAGTTGGATACAACATCTGAAGATTGTTTTCTTCCTGCCGGTGGCTTTTCTTGGTTTCCACCCCATAGTGTTCTTTGTTACCAACCAGATAGCGGTATTGTTCCAGTTTTGGGTGCATACCGAATATATACGCAAATGCCCGAAGTGGGTAGAATATGTATTTGCCACGCCCAGCAACCACAGGGTACACCACGGCTCGCAGGAGCAATACATAGATAAAAACTACGGAGCCACCTTCATTTTTTGGGACAGGATATGGGGCACCTACGAACCCGAAGTGGAAAAAGTGGTATATGGCATCACCACCAACATAGGCAACAAAGCCAATCCGTTCTTCATCAATTTCCACGAGGTGAAAGACATGCTCAAGGATGTGCGGCAGGCCAAGGGGTTGAAACGGAAATGGTTTTTCTTGTTTGGCAGCCCCGTGGCGGTAATGCTGGAAAAGAAGCGCATGGCGGAAGAAGCGGTGGCCGCAAATGTGCAACGAATGGCAGCGCAAGGGGAGCGGGAACTTGTGGGCTAAATGGATTACCCGTATCCGAAGAACCGCCGGTATTCCCTATATTTGAACGATGATGCGTATAGAAAGAGCTAATCCGGTTAACGATATTCTGGCCAGAGTAGTGTTTTTGATATTGCCTACCTTGTTGCTGTGTTATTTCCTGTTGTGGAGTGCTAACCAATATTATGCCATTCTACACAACCAAACTTTGCAACAAACGCTGTACGTGGCGGCGGGTATGGCCGGGGCGGCTTTCCTGTATGGCCTGCGGGTGCGGTTTTTGCCTTCGTTTGCGGTATTGGCATTGGCGCTTTGGGGCATTTACAAGGGCATAGATATGTCGGCAGTCGGCGAGTTCGATACTTTTTTCCTTTCCGTGCAGTTTGCGGTTTTCGCCATTACCTTTTTGGTGGGCTGGCTTATAGGCTGGGGCTTTATCAGGCTTCGTTTTTTCTCTGTTTTCCTGTCGGCTGTTTTTTTGAGCAGCTGCATTTTGTTGATTGCCAAACGCAACGAACTTTTTTTCGATACCGGTAAAAATGATATGCTGTGGCAATACGCATTGCTCGTGGGGCCCGTTATCATATATGCCGTTTATGTCATTTTCACCGCCGAACTTATAAGGAATTACAAAGATAAAGACCAGTCGTTTTGGTGGTTTGTTGTCCGTAGGCTGGCATTGTTCGTAGGGCTGGCTATGTTGCTGTTGGGAGGTATTGTTTATTTCAACAAAGGTGAAATAGAGGAAACCATTGCCAATTTTGGCGGTGGCGGCAAGGGTGGCGACAACGGCATGTTGAAAAAAAATAAGCAAGGCGGCTTCGATTTGCAACAATATACCAAACTTCGCGGCAGCTTGGGGCGGAGCAACGACTTGTTGTTTGCCGCGCACATCAACAATTTTTTCCCCGAATCCGAAATTCCCAACCCTTTATACCTTACCGCATTTTATTACAGCAAATTCGATACGCTTACCGAAACCTTCGAGCGCGACACCACCATTCCCGCCAATGATTTGTTCGAGCCTGACCCCTCTGCCGTTCCCGTGTTTTTTGCCAAATACGACTCCTCTGTATTGCGTTACGCATTGACCGAAAAGTTCAGGCGCACCATAGAAATAGAGGTGTATAAAAAAGAACTTTCGGCACAAACTTTCGTTGCGCCTTCCACTTCGTTTTTCGTACAACCCATAACGGTGGAAAAGGATTTCAGGAACGAATTCAAATCGGCTTACCGCGCCAAAAGCTACATATCGGAACTGAATTCGGCCTACTTTGTGTATAATGCCGACGAGCCGGATATCAAGAAATTCCAGGAGCAACGTTTCGACATCCTGCGCAAGGTAAATGGCTACGATGGCGTGGACGCGCGGCTGATGAAGTACTACACCTATATGCCTTCCGATGCCAAGTTTAAACGCATCGGCGATTTGGCAAGGAAAGTTACGGGCGACAAGGCATTGCCCGTGGACAAAGTACTGGCCATACGCGATTATTTTTTGTCGAAAGACGAAAATGGCGAACCACTCTTCAGCTATACCGACAACCCCGGCGTACCCGACATTCCCGATGCTTCCAAATTGCAATATTTCCTTTTTGAAAACCATAAAGGATATTGTGCTTATTACGCCGGTGCCACCTTGTTCATGCTGCGGGCCTTGGGCATCCCCTCGCGCATAACCGTGGGCTTCATGACGGTGGACAGGAGCAATAAAAACAAAGGTTGGTATTGGTACTATGCCGACCAAGCACATGCCTGGGTGCAGGTGTATTTCCCGGGTTACGGCTGGTTGGATTTTGATACCACCGTAGGCAACGACGATGCGCAACAAAGTCCCGCACCCGATGGTACGCCGCCCATGCAACCGCCCAAGGCTTGGCTGGCAGCCGATGGGGTAATCACCGAAATGGATACCGCAAAAAAAATGGCCTCGCTCAAGATGCACCGCATGGTGTTTCACGACAAGGAATACCTGTCCGAAAAAGCCATGGACGTAAAGCTCGATTTAGGCATAGCCTCCATGGTGGTGGATAGCAGCGATGTGCCTTTAAGTGCCGTTCGTGTGGGCGACAGCGTCACGGCCGTCAGCTATGCCGAAGTGTTTAAAAACATGGCTGTCGGAAACGACAATGCCACGCAACTGGTACAACGTTTCCCTGTGCCCGAACCCATAGACGAACTTCATGTAAAGATGAGGCGGGGCAAAAAGGAATTGGAACGACTGGCCGTTGCCGAAAAAGAGAAAACAACCAATTGGAAACTGGTAGCCATTGCCACCCTATCTGTTGTGGCGTTCATACTGTTGCTCTTTTTGTTGTTGCCAAGGCTGATATGGTGGTATTACAGGCTGAAAGCTGCCATGGCAAAGGATTTCAAGAAAAAGGCTTATGCCGACTACCGTTCGCTTATTTTCTATTTGCACCAATTGGGATATGCCCAAGAAAACGACACACCCTTGCAATATGCCTTCAAAGTTGACGAAAAGTTCGGGACACAATTCAATCGGTTTATGAATGTTTATTTGAAGTTGAAATACGGCAAGGATGTGGCCGCCACCACCGGCGAGCAAAGTTTATTGCAATCTTTTGCGCCCGACTTCTATAAGCAAATAAAGCTGCGTGTACCTGCCGGCAGGCGTTTCAAGGATTTCTTCAGGATTTTCAGGGCCATTGGTCATTTCGGCGCCTCGGAAGAATAGCGGTTTTCTTGCCAAGCAATGTAGGGGCTTGTTGTGTTTCGAATGGTTACGGGCAATTCAGATTATAAATGATATAGAACAAAGGCTGCCCCTTATACGGAACAGCCTTTGTTGTTAATTTACCACTTAAAATTCCGCCTATCGAATCAAAGTGACGTCGCCTTTTTCTTTGTATATTTTTTTGTCGGCGCAGGTGTAGGTTACCTGATACATATATACCCCTGCCGCGGCGGGTTTGGCGTTGGGGTAATTGCCGTCCCAGCCCTTGCCCAACGAAGCTGCACTGTTGTAAACCTCATGCCCATAACGGTCGTACACTGCCATTTTCAATACATTTTGGCCTATGCCCAATGCGGGTTTGAAGTAATCGTTGGTGCCGTCGCCATTGGGGCTGAAGGCATTGGGTGCAAATATTTCGCAACAAAGTTGTGTATTTACATCAACCGTATCTTGTGCCGAACAACCGTTGATGTCCAAGACTGTTAGTATTACTTTGGTCGTAGCATCGTTGAAGATACCTTGCACCTGTGTGCCTTCGGGCAGCCCTATTTTCCTGAACGGTGCTGCGGGTTCCCACAAGTACGTGTTGGTGCTTACCGCATTGCCGGCTTGAAGGGTAAAGGTATCGGCAGCACACAACACTTCTCCGTCGAATACAATATTGGCAACGGGCAGCGAGTTTATGGATACTATTGCTTTGGCGGAAGTATCGTAGCAGTTGTTGGCGCTGCCAACTATGTAATAGCTTCCCGATAGTTGGGTGGTATAGCTACTGCCGTTGGCTCCCGTAAGGGCCGCATTGTCTTTGTACCATTGGTAGGTAGCGCCCGTAGTGGGGTCGGTTATGGTTAACGTAAGTGCGTCGCCATCGCAAAGGCCAACTTTTCCCGAAGGTGAAATGGCGGTATTGGGCCTGGGATTTACCGTAAGGGTCAAGCTGATGAAAGAATCGCAGGTATTGCCGCCGTTGGATACCAGCGTATCGTAAGTGCCCGTGGCGTACAGCCACCTGCCGTAAAAGTTATACACCTCGCCTTTGCAAATGGTAGCCGTTCTGTAAAAGTTGGCGGGCGTTACGGTAAGGTTGTAGGTTACTGTTACCGATGCGCAATGGTTGAGGGTCATGGTACAGGTGTAGGTTCCGTCATTGGTAGGTTGCGCGTTGTTTATGGTCAAGAATGTATCGGTGGAAAAGGTGTTGTCGGGCAATTGCCACAAATAGTCTTCGTATAGGTTGTCTGCGTCGTTGGGGTAATACGGGGGCGATATGGTTAGCGTGCCGCCTTGGCAGGTTTGCCCGGTAACGGTGGCCGTTTGGGTTAGCGGCGTAATGGTAATGTCGTCCAAGATAGTACCCAACGTAGTGGCCGTAACATTGGCAAAGTCGAGTGTTGCGGTAGCGGTGGTAGCGGTGAAGGTATAGCTTGCGCATTGCCAGTTCCAAGTGGTGTTGGTATCGCTTATGGTTTGGTTTATATAGGTAGTGGTGCCATCGTAAACAATAACGTTGCAGGCTACGGGATTGGGCGCACCGCCAAGGGTGCGGCGGCTATGCCTAAACGAAAGTACGTAGGTGGTGCCGACGGTAAGGGCTATATTGGCTTGCCTCAGGTTGCAGCTTGCATCTATTTCGGCCACATGGTTGGTGCCGTCGGTGCCGCCGTAAGAGGTTTCGTAAGTATAACATTCCGTGCCCGTGGCGGGTGTAAAGTAAGTCCAGTTGGTGCCACTGGCATCAAAGGAGCCATTCAATACCAAGTTTTGCGCACGGACACTTGTGGCCAACGCAACAATCACAAATAGAGTGGACACGTAGAATTTATACATATTGTTCAGGAGTTGTTTGATACAAAAAAAACCATGCAAAAATAAGCTAATAATTAAAGAAACCTAATGATTGCCCGAAAAAGTACAACGGCGCAGGGAATTAGATGGCAATCGTACCGGCATTAGTCCAACATGCTTGTTCTTTGGCCACGCATAGTGCCCCCAAAAAACAGTTCCGCCCGTGGGTGTTGGTACCGTTGCCCCAAAATGGCGCAAGATTTTCAAAAGCAAGTGAAAGCCACTCCAACTTTATATCTTTTCGGTCGCTTCGTTCACGAGTGGCTGAAAAATACTGCGTGAATTTCATCCTTTCTTTGCAAATTCCCTTTCACGAGGACACGGAAAATTTGGCATGGAGAGGAAAGCCAGTTTTTTCATAAGTCGGGATGAGCCTTGGTGAAAAAATTACGCTGCTATTTCCCCGCCAATTCATCCACCACCTCTATTACGTTGGTACAAACGAAATTCAATTCGTCATCGGTAAGTTCGGTATGTATGGGCAACGAAAGCACCCTTTGGTTGAGGTAATCTGTAATGGGCAAGTGGTAATCGCCCCCGCCAAAATCGGCAAACATTTTCTGCTTATGGCTCGGCACGGGGTAGTATATCATGGAAGGAACCCCGCGCTCGGCCAGTTTTTGCTGTACCGCATCCCTATCCACCCCATCCAACTGTATGGTGTATTGGTGGAATACATGGTGGCTATATGCCGCACGGTAAGGGGTAGTAATTAAATTGTGTTTGGCAAAGGCACGGTCGTAGTAATCGGCGGCGGCGCGGCGGGCATTGCAATAATTGTCCAATTCGCGCAGTTTTATGCGCAATATGGCCGCCTGTATGCTGTCCAGCCTGCTGTTTACGCCCACCACCTCGTGGTAATAACGCACCTTTTGCCCGTGGTTGGCTATCATTTGCAGGCGTTCGGCCAAGGCATCGTCATTGGTGAATATGGCGCCGCCGTCGCCATAGCAACCCAAGTTTTTTGAAGGGAAAAAAGAAGTGGTGCCCACGGTGCCCATGGTGCCATTGGCTTTGCGCGTGCCATTGGCAAAGGTGTAATAGCCGCCTATGGCCTGGGCGTTGTCTTCTATTAGCGGTATCTTGAATTCGTTGGCAATGTCGAGCAAAGTTTCCATGGCCGCGCTTTGGCCGTAAAGGTGTACCGGTATCATGGCTTTAGTTTTGGGCGAAATGGCCGAGCGCACCGATTTCGGGTCTATGGTAAAAGTTTTGGGATCAACCTCCACAAATACGGGCTTCAGGCCCAACAGCGCCACTACTTCCACCGTGGCTATAAAGGTAAACGAAGGCGTAATCACCTCGTCGCCCGGTTTCAGGCCCAAGGCCATCAGGGCTATCTGAATGGCTTCGGTACCATTGGCGCAGGGTATCACGTGTCGTGCGCCTAAGTATTGTGCCAACTCTTGCGCAAAGAGCCTTACCTCCGGGCCGTGAATGAATGCCGTGCTTTCCATAACGCCCGCAATCGCTGCATCTACTGCCGGTTTTATCTTTTGGTATTGCCTTTTGAGGTCCACCATTTGCAATGGTTCCATAATTTCCTTATTTGAAAAAAGAAACGCCAAAGACATAGTGCCAAAGGCGTTTGGGAGGTAAATGTTTTTATTGTAAATAGAACTTCATGTGGGTGGCGGTATGGGTTTATGCGGTGGCTTCGGCTTCTTTTTTGCCCGCCAACAAATACAACACGGCCATGCGCACCGCCACGCCGTTTTGCACCTGGTCCAAGATGATGGAGTTGGGGCTGTCGGCCGCGTCGCTGCTTAGTTCCACGCCCCTGTTGATGGGGCCGGGGTGCATGACGATTACTTCTTTGTTCAGGCTGTCGAGCATTTGTTTGTTGATGCCGAAATACAACGAATATTCGCGCAGCGAGGAAAACAATGGCTTGTGTTGCCTTTCCAGTTGTATGCGCAACACATTGGCCACTTCGCACCATTGAAGCGTTTTGCGCACGTCGTACGATACGCGCACGCCCAGTTGCCCAATAAACTTGGGTATCAAGGTTGGCGGGCCGCACACTTCCACTTCCGCGCCCATTTTGGTAAGCAGGTAAATGTTGCTCAAAGCTACCCTCGAGTGCATTATATCGCCAAACAAAGCTATTTTTTTGCCTTCGAGCGTACCCAGTTTTTCTTTTATGGAAAAAGCATCGAGCAAGGCCTGCGTGGGATGCTCGTTGATGCCGTCGCCCGCATTCACTATGGCCGCGTTGATATGTTTGCTAAGGAAATGAGGCGCGCCCGTGGCCGAGTGCCGCATCACCACCATGTCCACCTTCATGGAAAGTATGTTGTTGACGGTATCTGTCAGCGTTTCGCCTTTGGATACCGAGCTGCCCGATGCCGTGAAATTTATGGTGTCGGCGCTCAGCCTTTTTTCGGCAAGCTCGAAAGAGATGCGCGTGCGCGTAGAGTTTTCGTAAAATAGGTTGACAATGGTGGTGTCGCGCAGGGTGGGTACTTTTTTTATCGGCCTTTGCAATACATCTTTAAAATTTTCTGCCGTCCGCAAAATCAATTCGATGTCTTGCGGCGTAAGGTCTTTCATACCCAACAAATGTTTTACAGATAATGACACTTTTGTTTATCTATATTTTGTAAGAATTAACATTATCAAGAGGTTATTAATCCAGCATAACCACTTCGTCTTTTTCGTCTTTTTCGCGCCACAGCACTTTTACCCTCTGCGTGCCTACGGCATCTACCGTCATGCCCACATAGTCAGGCTGTATGGGCAGCTCGCGGCTGAAACGCCTGTCTATCAATACCAATAGCGATACGGATTTGGGGCGGCCAACATCGAGCAGGGCGTCCAAGCCTGCGCGTATGGTGCGGCCCGTGTACAATACATCGTCCACCAATATTACATTTTTGTTTTCCAAGGAAAAGCCGATATTGGTTTCCTTGGCTACATGCAATGCGGGCGACGTGTTGAAGTCGTCGCGGTAAAAAGTATTGTCCAGCTTGCCGTAAGCTATGGCTTTGCCCGGCAAAAGTTCCTTCAATTTGCCATGAATCCTGTCCGACAGGTAAACCCCGCGGGGCTGCATGCCTATCATGCAGGTGTCGGCAAAATCGGAATAGTTTTCGATAAGCTGCTGCGACAGCCGCTCTATGGTTATTTGCAATTGTGCTTGCGTAAAAAGAGATTTCATTTTTTCGGGCCGATGGCGGTTTTAGGGTGCCAACCTGCAAATTTCCCAAGGGGTATATTCGGCAATTTCGGTTTCGTTGTATTCGCCGGCAGGCTCACGGAAGAAAACGATGCGGTCGTGGAGCCTATTGTGCCGGCCCTGCCAAAATTCTATTTTTTCCGGGATGACCTTGTAGCCACCCCAATGTCCGGGACGTGGCACCTCGCTGTTTTCGTACCGGGCTTCCAGTTCTTTTACTTTTTCTTCCAAGCCGCTTCTGCCGTCCAATACCTGGCTTTGCGGGCTGGCCAATGCGCTTAGCTGGCTGCCTTTGGGGCGCGAACGGAAGTATTCGTCCGAAGCCGATGCGGGTACTTTTACGGCAATGCCTTCCACGCGTACCTGCCGCTGCAATTCTTTCCAGAAAAAAACCAACGCCACCGAATTTTCATCGGCTATCTGCCGCCCTTTGTCGCTTTCGTAATTGGTAAAAAATATAAACCCCTCTTGGTCAAGGCCTTTCAATAACACAATACGAGCCGACGGCATACCCCATAAACTGGCGGTGGCCAAGGTCATAGCGTTTACCTCGGTAATGCCCGCATTTTCCGCTTCGCTGAACCATTTTTGGAAGAAAGCCAAGGGGTCTTGGTCTACCTCGGTTTCATCCAAGGTGGCCATTATGTAGTCGGTACGAATTTGTGCCAAACGATTGGAGATGTCAGTCATTCAAATCGGAAGTGTTCAGGTATTTAAACATCACCCAAATCCACACAATTGCCATTACGATTACCAATGCGTAGGCCATCGTTTCGCCCAAGGCATTTACGGTATTGTAAGTATTTAATAATGTAGTTGTCATTGTTTTATGAATTTGCATTTAAATTTATTCTTTGCTGTCCTTTTGCTTTGGGTTGCCATTGCATTGTTCCCGGTGGCCATCTTTATGGAATTTGCCTACGGACAAACCATTCCACCCAAAATGGTAGCGGCAAAGGTAGTCGAAAATTCCATAAAGCCAAAGTGTTGCCTCGCGGCGGGGGCAGGTGGCAAAGCCAAGGGTAGTTGCTGTATCTTGCGTTGCATTGGCCACCCGATTAATAAAAAGAGGCTGCCGATACCCCCGGCAGCCTCTTTTGCTGTTTCGATAGTTCCTTACAATCTATCCACCACCGAATCCACCAATCCGTATTTGATAGCCTCGGCAGCGTCCATATAATAATCGCGCTCCACGTCAAGCAATACTTTTTCATAAGGCTGCCCGCTTGCTTCCGATAATATTTTGGCACTGATTTCTTTTGTTTTTTGAATTTGTATGGCTTGTATTTCTAAGTCGGCAGATACGCCTTGAAAATAGCCACCAAACGATGGTTGGTGTATCATCACCTCGCCGTGCGGATAAATAAAACGTCTGCCCTTTTCGCCTGCGGCAAGCATTATGGACCCCATACTGGCTGCAAAACCCATACAGATAGTAGCTACCGGCGATTGGATTAATTTTATAGTGTCATAAACCACCATGCCGCTTGTTACCATGCCACCCGGGCTGTTGATGTAAAATTTGATTTCCTTGCCCGGTTGGTCGGCATCGAGCAAGAGCAATTTGGTTACGGCTTCCCTGGCGGTTTTGTCATCTACCGCACCCCAAAAATAAATGCTCCTGTTTTTGAAAAACAATTCCTCTTGTTTTTTGCCCATCAAGCCTCCCATGGGTTTTTCGCTGGATGTTTTTTCTTCGTCGTCGTCATTCTCGTCGTCTTCGCCTTTCAGTTGTATTTGTTGCAAATTATGTATGTTCATTTTCGGTTTTATTTTGAATGAAAAATAATTTTAAAAGCATTTATTGTTTCGCTGCTTTTTTAGGATTGACGGCAAGCACTTCGTCCACCAATCCGTAGGCTTTTGCTTCTTCTGCGAGCAACCAAAAATCGCGGTCGCTGTCCAATGCAATTTTTTCGTAAGCCTGCCCGGTATGTTCTGCAAGGATAGTGTAAAGATTTTGTTTTACTCGTTGCAATTCTTTTACCGAAATAGCAACATCTGTGGCTTGCCCGCCTATGGCGCTGCTGGGTTGGTGCATCATGATGCGCGCATGGCGCAGGGCGGTACGTTTGCCCGCAGTGCCCGCACACATCAGCACGGCGCCCATGCTGGCCGCTATGCCGGTACAAATGGTGGCTATGTCGGGGTTCACTATTTGCATGGTGTCGTATATGCCCAGCCCGGCATATACGCTGCCGCCCGGACTGTTGATGTACATCTGTACGTCGCGGCCGCGGTCGGTGCTTTCCAAAAACAATAGCTGCGCGGTAACAATGTTGCCCACGTAATCGTTGATAGGCTCGCCCAAGAAGATGATGCGGTCCATCATCAACCGGCTGAACACGTCCATCGAAGCCACGTTCAAGGGTCTTTCTTCGATGATATAAGGCGTTAAAGCAGTAGGTTGGGCACTCACGTGCTTGGCATAGCTGTCGAATGTATTGCTGCCGATACCCCTATGTTTTATCGCATATTTGCGAAACTCGTTATGATCCATTGTCTGAATTTGTTTGTTTTGAGATAAATTGTTTAAGCTCCTGCCCGGTGTTGCCGGGTCGAAACTTCTTTTGCCTTGGGCAACAAATATCAAACCAAATGGCCAAAGTGCCAAATAGTCATTCATTTATCGTCAGGAGTGGTATTGATTGGCCGGTTTTGGCGAGGACGATTTGATTAAAAGATGCCGGGCTTGTGTGTGCAAACATTCGCTGCCGGTTCTCGCGCCTTTCGCATGGGGCGCAAATGCTGTTCGGTATTTTTCGGCAACGAGCGGGGCGCACACGAACCGGCAATAGGTTTTTTGCAAGCCGAAGCCGCCCAAGCGGATATTTATAGTATTATAAAAAAGTATAATGTTGTAAGAATTGCCAACGCAGACACAAGCATCGAAGGTAGGCCTGGGGTAGGGGGGCATGGCTATGAACCCTTTGTGAGTATTTAAAATTAATAAATATGAATAAATGTAAATATAAATACTGTGCCGGATTTTTATAGTTGTATATTTTATATGTAAAAAAGTATCCTTAATAGCTATGCTATCTCCCTATATTTTGGATTTTGTATCTTACTAATTAAAAAATACAAAATGTGTTAATTATATTGTAAATATATGTGTTGTAGTAGTTTTCATGTAATCGAATTACATTTTTATAAAACATAAAATTTATTTATTTGATTGTATGTTTAATTTTTTGTCTTTATTGTTTTCTGTCGTTGCAATATGGAAATAGGGTGGGGCGGTGGTGTACTAAAAAATAAGTAAATTAAAGATTTAATAAAAAAAAATATACATTTAATTATTGAATTTGATAAATAATAATCAATTTAAGTGTCTTTTTGACATCTTTCGTATTTTGTTGGATATTAAAATTTACAAATATTTATGTATGCGTATAAAATAAAAATAGCATTTAAAAATTCCTTTTAACGGACTTCCTTCCTTGCCTTTGGCAGCATGTATTCGTTATAAATTAAAATAAATATTTAATTGATTGTTGCACCTCACATATTATTCAGGTGATATGTGTGGTGTTCAAATTTTTGGAATAAAAATTGTTCATTTTAAAACTAAAGTTTAATATAGTTAATCTTTCATAAAGAAAACAAAACCAAATAATTGTGATAAATTTATTTAATTTTTTATGACACTATGTCATGTGTTCGTTTTTTTGCGATATTTTATTTTATAATTAATTGAAATTCAGAAAAATAAAAAGTTTATTTGAACAATAAAATACATTACTTGCATCCATATCCCTTAGGCAGGCATACGAATTATTTAAAAGTGTTATTTATAAATAAAATTTGCCATTTCGGGACACTTTTTCTAAATTTTTGTATATATTTATCAGGTATTTTTGTACCGACAATTATTATAATAAAATATTTAAATGAGAAAAAAAATATCTTTCATTGCTGTTTTCTTGGGTCTTTTTTCTTCGGTGGCCACCCTATCCTCCTTGTACAAGTGGTTGCCCATAAATGCGACAATATTGCAGGTTTTTTGGGGTCTTTCCCTCATAAGTTTAGTAGCGTTTGCAGTACTGAAAAAAAACTTGACTACCTGGATTTTGGTGTCCATGGCGGTGGGCGTGTTCGTGGGTTTGGAGTTTCCGGCACTTGCCTTACAACTGCAAGTATTGAGTAAAGTTTTTTTAAAATTGATTAAATCTATTATAGGCCCCATTTTGTTCTCTACCTTGGTGGTGGGCATAGCGGGTCATTCCAACCTAAAACAGCTTGGTAGAATGGGTTGGAAATCGCTGTTATATTTTGAAATAGTTACTACTATTGCATTGGCTATGGGTTTGCTGGCCATCAACATTTCGGGGGCAGGTAGGCATATCAACATCCCGCCTACTCTGGTGAGCGACCTGCCCAAGTCTTCGGAAAAGGTGTTGCAGCAAAAGATAATTGCAGTTTTGGACAGTGCGCACATAAGCCACGACCCGGAATTGCTGAGCAATTTGCCCGATGCTCCCGGCAAAACGTGGAAGGAACATATACTCGATATTTTCCCCGAAAACATTGCCAAATCGGTGGCCGAAGGCGAGGTGTTGCCCATAGTGGTTTTTTCTGTTATTTTCGGGATAGGCTTGGCAATGGTTGCGGAGGAGAGGCGGAAACCCATGCTGAACTTCACGGAAAGCCTGGCGGAAACCATGTTTAAATTTACCAATATCATCATGTATTTTGCTCCATTTGGGGTAGGTGCTGCCATTGCCCACGCCACTGCCGCGCTCGGTACCGATATTTTATTTGCCTTGGGAAAATTGGTGCTTACTTTGTACTGTGCGCTTATTGTATTTGTTGCGGTAGTATTTGGTACGGTATTGTATATCTGTAAGATACCGCTAAAATCTTTTGTAAAAGCCATCAGGGAACCCGTATCTGTTGCTTTTGCCACCACGAGTTCGGAAAGTGCCCTGCCCAAAGCCATGGAGAATATGGAGGCCATGGGTGTGCCCAGAAAGATAGTTTCCTTCGTGATACCTACGGGCTATACCTTCAATTTGGACGGCACTACATTATATTTATCCGTTGCCGCCATTTTTGTGGCCCAAGCTGCCGGTATTAACTTATCCATTGGCCAGCAATTGGTTATGGGGCTTACTTTAATGCTCACCAGTAAAGGGGTGGCTGGTGTGCCGCGCGCTTCCCTGGTTATCCTGATAGGTGCGGCAGCTACCTTTCATTTGCCGCTTTGGCCTATCATGGCCATTTTCGGCGTAGATGAACTGATGGATATGGCACGTACTTCGGTTAACGTGATGGGCAATTGCCTGGCCAGCTGCGTGGTGGCTCGTTGGGAGGGGGAGCTGGACGACAAAATGCTGGCCAATCCTGCAATAAAAGAATAACATATTGTTAAATTTCCGGAAAAATATCAGTCGCCCATCAATTCCCAGGCACTTTGCCAGCCGCCGGTTTGCTCTGCCCATCCTATGAACGAACCATAGAACGGGGCGCTGCTTATGGTGGCACTGTCGCCGAAAACCACCAATTTTTTTCTGGCACGGGTCATGGCCACATTCATGCGTCTCGTGTCGTTCAGGAAGCCAATAATGCCGTCGGTATTGCTGCGGGTGAGGCTGATGTAGATTACGTCGCGTTCCTGCCCCTGAAAGCTGTCTATCGTATTGACGGTAATGTTGGGGGCAAAGGGTGCCAGCCCCCCGCTATTGGCCACCAACTCTTGCAATAACGATACTTGTTGCCTGTAAGGTGCCACTACGCCCACCGTGGGGCAGTTGTTGGTATGGAAATTTTGCAATAACAACGTCAGGTGCTTCAACACTAAACCGGCTTCTTCCGGATTGCACACCGAGGTGCCTTCCGTTTTTTCTTCAAAGCCACAACCTGCCGTATCTATGAAAACCAGCGGTTTTTCTTCGGCGTTTATCCTATGGTCGGCCACGGACGGATGAGCCAGCAATTGGCCTTGGTAAAACATGGCCGAAGGAAAGTACATGATTTCCCGGTGCATACGGTACTGCTCGCGCAACATGACCACGGCCTGCGGCCACAAAGCCGCGCACTTGGCCATGAGCGTGTTGTCAAGGCCAGCCCGTGCCGCTTTTTCCGATTTTATGGTGGGGGGCAATTGGCAATGGTCGCCGGCCATCACCAATTTTTTACCTTTCAAAACAGGAATCCAGCAAGCGGGTTCCAGGGCTTGCCCGGCTTCGTCTATCACAATGGCATAGTAGGTTCTGTTCCTGGCGACAAAATGATTGGCGCCTACCAAGGTGGCCGTTATCACCCGTGCTTCGTCAAGAATGCTTTTGTTCACGTAATCTTCCATGCGCTCCACGTCCTTCATCACTTTGTGGGCTTCGTCAAACAAGGCTTTGCGTTGCGTGCGTTCTGCCGCCCCGAAATTCCTTTTGTACTTATGCGCCATGTCGCGGTAGGCTTGTGCCTGTTTGCGCAATTTTTTTGCCTCCTTAATTTGTGGGTGCCGTGCGGTTTGCTCGTCCAAGGTGAGCGATAGCATAGCTTCGGACACACGAGCCGGATTGCCTATGCGCACTACTTTCAGCCCTTCGTTTGCCAGTTTTTGGCTCAGCAAATCCACTGCGGCGTTGCTGGCTGCCGTCACAAGTAGTTGCCCTTCGTTGTTTGCTGCCATTTCTTTTATTGCGGCCACCAATGTGGTGGTTTTGCCCGTGCCCGGCGGACCGTGTACTACGGCTACATCGGTAGCTGCAATTATCAGGTTCACCGCGGCTTGCTGCATATCGTTGAGCAATGTATTTTCGGTACCGCTTTCTTGTGTGGAAAATTCCGGTTGCTTGTTCCCGGTAAGTACTTTTACGAGGCGGCCTTCTTTTGTGTATAGCAATTCATCTGCTTTTTTCAAAGCCCCAAACATTTCCTCATAGCTGTTTTCATCAAATAGCAAGTCCACGCCCAGCTTGCCTTTGGTTGTCCATTCGGGTAGTTCGTCTTCGCGCAAAGCCAGGTTCAACCTATTGCCGCCCACCCAGTTAATGGTACCTTCCAGCCTGTGTTGCGTGTCGTGATTGGAAAAGAGCGCGGCGGGCATACCCGACCGTAATTGGTGTACTATGTCGTGGTGCGTGGTTCGTTCCAATTCTATGGTCAGGTAGTCGTCCTTGCCCGGCTCGCTGCCACGTATGGCCACTGGGTACCAAGTAGTGCCGTTAAGCCTGCGTTCGGCCACGGAAGCCTGTTGGGACATGGCTTTATAGCTCTCGCGGTCGGTGGTTTGTTCCGTTTGCAGCAGTTGTCGCAAATCGTCGAAATAGTTCATTGTGTCGCCTGATTGTTGGTGATAGGTGTGTTTTCCGTTCTATTGGCCTTCTTGTAAAATGTTCAAAAATTCATCCCGCCCAATCATTTCCGCGCCCATGCTCATCAGGTGTGGGTTGGGCATTTGGCAATCTATCAGCCTGTAATTTTCTTGGGTACACAAATGGATCAAGGCGGTTTTAGAGGCATTGGGTAGCAAGCTGAACATACTTTCGCCACAAAAAACATTGTTGTGCACCACTCCGTACAAACCGCCCGTCAAGGTTTCGCCCTGCCATACTTCAATGCTGTGGGCATGGCCCGATTCGTGCAGTGACATATAGGCTGCCCGCATTTCTTCTGTTATCCAGGTGCCGTCTTGGTGGTGGCGCGGAATAGAGGCGCAATGTTGTATCACCCGTTCAAATGCTTTGTTTTTGGTTACGGTAAAGGAACCTTTGCGCAAAAGTCGCCTCATGCTTTTGCTGATGTTTATTTTTCCGGGAAAAATAACGCAGCGTTGCGGCGGCGCATACCAAAGTATGGGCGTATCGTCATTGTACCAAGGGAAAATGCCATAACCGTACGCCGTTAAAAGCCTTTGCTGGCTTAGGTTGCCGCCAATGGCCAATAGTCCGTCTTCTTCGGCAAGCGAAGGGTGGGGCATAGCTGCATCGTTGGGGGCGAGCCTGAAAATCATGGGGGATTTTTTTGCCGGAAGCAAAAATTATGCTGTTTGTTTTCTCGAAAAAAAGGAACAAAACAGCCCCGACAATTCAATGGCCGGGGCTGCAATTCGTCGCGTTAAAAATTATGGTTTGGCCGGCACGTTTACCGCATTGTTGGCAATGGCAATCCAATGGTCCAGTACATTGGTGGTTTCCGATAGGTAAACGTCTTTCTTCAGCGCCTTCAGCCAGGTTTCGTTTTTGGTTTTGCTGGCGGCATCCAGGTTTGCCCTTTGCAAATCCGATTTGAGGTTGACCACTTCTATCGGATTGGACAAGCTGTCTATCTGGTCCATTTTTTTGGACAATGCCTTTGCTTCTGCTTGTTTGGCCAAATATTTGGTTTCGTTGAGCGGCACCACGTTGTTGTCTTGTTGTTTTTTCAAGCGTTCCGCAGTTTGGCCTATCAATTCAAATGTTTTATTGGTCGCTACCCGTTTGGCACTTTCGGCGCGCAAGCTGGCTATGGGCGGCGGGGAAGTCCACAAGCCGTAGCCGGCGGCGGCTATCTTGTCCCAAGGCAAGGCCGCTTTGTCTTTCTTCTCGCCTATGTTGTCCAATTGTTCGTAGGGGTCGGGCAGGGTTACATCGGGCGATACGCCTTTCAATTGCGTGGAGCCTCCATTTACCCGGTAAAACTTCTGTATGGTCAATTTCAAGGAACCTATGCCGTCGTACACGGCATCGCCGCCTTTGGCGGCAGTAAGCGCATCTATTATGGCTTGGCGGATAGAGGAATTGACAAACTGGTCGAGCGATACCAATTTTTGTACCGTGCCTTTGCCAAAGGTGTTGGTGCCCACTATTACCGCACGGCCGTAGTCTTGCATGGCGGCAGCCATTATTTCCGAAGCCGAGGCACTGCCATTGTTGACCATTACTGCTAATGGCCCCGTGTAGATGGGCTGCGGGGCTTGGCTTTTCAAGGTAATGGATTGGTTGCCGCTGGCACGTACCTGCACCACCGGGCCTTTGCCTATGAAAATGCCTGCCATGTCCACCACATCGGTCAACGAACCGCCGCCGTTGTTGCGCAAGTCCAACACGATGCCGTCCACGTTTTCGGCCTTCAATTTTATTACTTCCTTCTCCACGTCTTTGGCGCTGCTATGGCCCTCGCCATTGAAGTTGGCGTAAAACTCGGGCAGGTAGATGTAGCCTATGCGCTTGCCGCCTTTTTGCAGAATGGCCGATTTGGCGAAAGTATCTTCAAGATCCACCTTGCCGCGAATGATGGGGATTATTTCGGTGGTGCCGTCCGCGTGTTTTACCGTGAGGCGCACTTCGGTATCTTTCGGCCCCCTGATGAGCTTCACTACTTCGTCCGTTTCCATGCCCTCTATGTCCTGCGGGGGTTGTTCGCCCTGCGCCACTTTCAATATTACGTCGTCGGCCTTTAGGTGTCCTTGTTTCCATGCGGGGCTACCGGTTATCACGGCGGCAACTTTTGTCTTCCCGTCTTCTTGTTGTTGCAAAGATGCGCCAATGCCGATGAAGCTGCCCGACATCATTTCGTCAAATTTCTTCTTGTCTTCGGGTGGCAGGTAGTCGGTGTGCGGGTCTTCGGAACCGGTTATGCTGTTTATGAAAAGGGCAAAGCGGTCGTTGTCGTTAAGTTTCTTGAACCTTTTGAAAAAACGGTCGTGAACTTTTGCGATATTGTCGCGGGCTTCTTTCTCCAAAACCGCAAAGGCGCGTGGTTTGTAGCCTACGGAGTCTTTTGCCTTTTTGTCTTCGGCTTCCTTTAAGTCCACATATTTGGCAAGCACCCTATATTTGAGGTACTTGGCCCAACGGGCTTTCAAGGCGGCTTCGTCCTGGGCGTAGTTTATTTTTTTGCTGTCCAGCTCCAGTTCGTCGTCGCCGTTGAACGCGAAGGGTTTGGCCAGTATCTCCGGGTAAAATTTTTCGGCCTGCGCCATGCGCTTTACAAAGATGCCGTTGACCTTGTTGAAAAACTCCAGGGAGTTCCCTTTTATCTCGTCGTCTATTTCGTTCCTGTAAGGGCTTAAAACTTTAATGTCTTCCTGCGTGAAGAACCTTTTTTCGTAATCGAGGTTCTCCAAAGTCTTGTCGTAAATGGACTGGGAGAAGGCATCGTCTATCGGCCGGGGCGAATAATGGCCTTGTTCCAAAATGGCCATTACTGTTTTTAGGATGGTTTTGCCTTCCGTTTCGTTTCCGGTGCTTGCTCCCTTATCCCCCAGGTATTTGAACGAAAAAAACACGGCCAAGGCGGCCAGTATCACGGTGGGGATGAGGATTTTGTTTCTCATGAATCTCAACATATTCTGATGTAAATGACTATTTTTGTTTTAACGTTGGAAGCAAATGTAAAGTATTTTTGGGTTAACGAAAGGTGAAGTGCGCAAATGCCGCCAAAGGGACAACGGGTCGTAAAGAAAAGGATAGCGAACAAGTGTGTGCTTGCGGTTGTGTCGCATCCGGCTTCAGTCGGAAGTGTCTTCATCCACACGGAATTGGGGACGGAACATTTCCTTCAATTCGGCTTCCTTTGCTTCCGGCATTTCCTTGTCGAGGCGAAATTTCAGGTAATGTATCCTGTTGCTGCCCGCAATGTCCAAGCCTTCGTAGTGGGTCTTGATTCGTAGTTCGGGATGTACGTTTTCTTTGGCAAAAACATTGTCGTCGTCCGCCAATAATCCCAAACCGTAGATTTCTATCGCAGCTTTGGTGAATTGGTACAAATCCGGGCTGTCGGTTTTAAGGTTCACGGTGCCGTTGGGCTGCAACACCGATTGGTACAGGCGCAAGAATTTTGGGAACGTGAGGCGTTTCTTCATCCGCGACCAACGTAGCTGCGGGTCGGGGAAGGTTATCCATATCTCGGCTACTTCGTTGGGTGCAAAATAGTCGGTTAGCTTGTCGATGTGCGAGCGGAGAAAAGCCACGTTGCCCAAGCCCTCTTCCAACGCAGTCTTGGCGCCCCGCCATATACGGTTGCCTTTCAGGTCCATGCCTATGAAATTGCGCTGCGGGTACATGCGGCCCAGCCCCACGGAGTATTCGCCCTTGCCGCAGGCCAGTTCCAAGGTTACGGGGTGGTTGTTCTTAAAAAAATCCCGCCATTTTCCCTGCATTCCCTGTGGGTATTGCAGTACGTTGTCAAATCCTTTGATGGCTTCAAAACGTATTAGTTTCTTCTGTCCCAATTTCTATTAAAATTCGTGGCGCGAAGTTATGGAATGACGTTGGCAAACAAGTTGGCAGAACGAAATTTCTCGCCGGAAAGAGGCACGAGAAATCCTGGCGACAAAATTCAAGCGGCCTCTTGATGGAGGCATGAACGCACGCCCCATGGGATGTGTTACTCCGTTACCGATAGTTTTCTCCAACCCCAAAATATCGATGCGCCCAATATGCCGCCAATGCTGTCGGCCAGCCAATCCCAAGGATCGTAGGAGCGGCCGCTGGTGATGCCGCTGCCCTGCAACAATTCCACGGCGTAGCCCAAGGCCGAGGCGGACAAGGTTATCAAGAAAATGGTTTTTGCGGAAGCCCATTTGAAAACACCCAGCCAAAGGAACACAAAAACGGCAAAAATGATGAAATGCACCCATTTGTCTATCAATGGGAAAGAAACAGACGGCACCTCTCTTCCGGGAACGAGGCAGGCCGCCAAGATGAGCAATGTCCAAAGGATGGCCAATGTGCGTACCAGTTTTTTGTTGTTGTGGAAAAATAGGAAAAAGGCTTTCAAGAAATTGTTTTTTTGCTTGGATGCAAATGTAACGCAACGCATCGGTACCGTGTGGAAACAAAATCCAAGGGCCTATTTGCAACAAGCTTTGCAAAATCTTTGTACCGCCTCTTTCTTACATTTGCCCAAAACAAACATCATGGGCCTCACAGCAAACCGGGCAATAAAAGCCCCCACAGGCAACCAATTGAATTGCAAAAACTGGACAGCCGAAGCGGCTTACCGCATGATTCAAAACAACCTGGACCCCGAAGTGGCCGAAAGGCCGCAGGATTTGGTGGTGTATGGCGGCATAGGCAAGGCGGCGCGCAACTGGGAAAGCTTCGACAAGATACTGGAACTGCTCAAGGGTCTGGAAGAAGACGAAACCCTGATGGTGCAAAGCGGAAAGCCCGTGGGCGTGTTGCGGTCGCACAAAAACGCCCCCCGTGTGCTGATTGCCAATTCCAACTTGGTGGGCCGCTGGGCCACTTGGGAACATTTTAGGGAATTGGAGGCCAAGGGCCTGATGATGTACGGGCAAATGACCGCCGGAAGCTGGATATACATAGGCACCCAGGGCATAGTGCAGGGCACCTACGAAACCTACCTGTCCCTGGCCGACAGGCATTATGGCGGCACCTTGAAAGGAACGCTCAACGTAACCGCCGGACTGGGCGGCATGGGCGGCGCGCAACCCTTGGCCATTACCATGAACGAAGGCGTGTGCCTGGCCGCGGAAGTGGAAGAGTGGCGTATGCAAAAACGCATAGACACACGCTACCTCGACGAATATTATACCGACATAGATGAGGCCATAGACCGTGCCTTGGAGGCAAAAGCGCATCAAAAAGCCGTTTCCATTGGCGTATGCTGCAATGCGGTAGATTTATTGCAAAGGCTCATGGACCGCAACATAACGCCCGACACCCTGACCGACCAAACATCTGCCCACGACGAATTGATTGGTTATTTCCCCAAAGGATTGTCCGTGGCCGAAGCCAATGCGCTCCGGGAAAGCAACCCGGAGGAATACAAACGCCTTTCGCTCGATACCATGGCGCAACATGTACGGTTGATGCTGCAACTGCAAAGCCGCGGTGCCATCACCTTCGACTATGGCAACAACCTGCGCGGACAGGCGAAAGACAAGCGCGGCGTGGAAAATGCCTTCGATTTCCCGGGCTTCGTGCCGGCTTATATACGCCCGTTGTTTTGCGAGGGAAAGGGGCCTTTCCGCTGGGTGGCGTTGAGCGGCGACCCCGAAGATATTTATACGACAGACAAGGCATTGGCCGAACTTTTTCCCGAAAACAAAGGCTTGCAACGCTGGCTTGGTTTGGCAAAAGATAAAATAGCATTCCAAGGCTTGCCCGCGCGTATATGCTGGCTGGGCATGGGCGAGCGCGAAAAAGCCGGCTTGGCCTTCAACGAACTGGTGCGCACGGGCAAGGTAAAAGCCCCCATAGTCATAGGCCGCGACCACTTGGACTGCGGTTCCGTGGCCTCGCCCAACCGCGAAACCGAAGCCATGAAAGACGGCAGCGACGCCGTGGCCGATTGGCCCATACTCAATGCCTTAATCAATACCGCGGGTGGTGCCGGCTGGGTCAGCTTCCACCACGGGGGCGGCGTGGGCATGGGCTACTCGCTACATGCCGGCATGGTGATAGTGGCCGATGGCACCGCCGATGCCGACGAGCGGCTGCGCAGGGTATTGCACAACGACCCTGCCATGGGCATATTGCGCCATGCCGATGCGGGCTATGAAGACGCGGCAAGAAATGCCGACACATTTGGGCTGGATGTTTGGTAATGCCATTTGTAAATTCCACGAGCGGCGCGGACGCAATGGCAGTACACCTCTGTCCGTTGGGTTGCCAACCGCCCCGAAGGGGCGGTGCAACGTCTGTTTTGGGGTTGCGAAATGGTGCAGGCATATAAAACACCCCGCCCGATGCATAGCCAACCACTCCGTTGGGGTAGCGCAACGTATATTTTGGGGTTCGGAACGCCAAATTTGGGGTGGAGAACCCCAACGGATGGGCGCATAATCCCCTCCGGAACGGTTTACGACCGTAACGGAGCATTGCGGCACCTATCGGGAGGGCATCGGGACGTATCGGGAACGTTGCGGGGCGAGGGAACACGAGATTTGAACAATTTTTAGGAACAAACCTCTCTTTTGGAATCCTTCGGATTCCAATGTTTATAGTTGATTCAGGCAAAAGAAATTTTTTTACCCAAATAAAGCATCAATAAACAACGACCATTGCGCTTAGGTTGGTGCACGAACAACATTATCATATTCATCATGGCAAGAAGAAAAAACAAAAAGCCCAACAACAGTGCCTTGTGGGCGGTATTGCTGGTCATAGTGGTTGCCGGTGCGGCCTGCGGCGGTTATTTTTACTATACCCGTTGGTTGGTGCCCAATATCCGGAAAGAGGGCAAGCTGTTCATACCCACCGGTGCTACCTACAATCAGGCGTTGGATTCCATTGCTCCATTCTTGGAAAACAAGGAAACCTTTGCTTGGTTGGCAAGGCACAAAAATTACCAAGCCAAAATATGGCCCGGCCGTTATACCGTCAAGACCGGCGAAAGCAACCAGGAACTATTGCAGCGGCTGTTGTATGGCGTTCAGGACGAGATACCCATCCGCATCGGCAATTATTCGTCCATATTCGAAATGGCGGGCAGGGTGGCTCCTTTGCTGGAAACCGACTCGGCCAAGATGGTGGCCGCCATGCTGGAAGCTGATTTTGCCAAAGGCTGCGACACGGCTGCATTGACGGCATTTTATTTTCCCGATACCTACAATTTCCATTGGAACACCTCGGCCGCGCAATTCGTGAAACGGATGAAATCAGTATATGACCAATATTGGACCGCGCAAAGAATAGCCGAAGCGCAGGCGCAGAATTTAACGCCCATGCAAGCTACCACCCTGGCCTCCATAGTACAATTGGAGTCGGCCCATGCCGACGAGCAGCCGCGCGTAGCAGGTTTGTACCTGAATAGATTGAAAATAGGCATGAAACTGGATGCGGACCCCACGGTTATCTACGCCAAAAAGAAAGCCGAAGGGTTCAATACCAAGATACAAAGGGTGTATTACAAGGACTTGGCCATTGCTTCGCCGTACAACACTTACAGGGTTGCGGGCCTGCCGCCCTCGCCCATTTGCATGCCCAATAAATCGGCCATGGAAGCGGTATTGCACCCTGTACGGCACGACTTCCTGTATTTCGTGGCCGACCCTTCCAAACCGGGCTACCATATCTATGCCCGCACCTTGGCCGAACAAGAGAAAAACGCCGCAACCTACAGGCAATGGCTAAATAAAAATAATATTCAGTAATGCATCTTTCAAGGTCAACGATATGACAAGAAAATATTCTAAAAGAGAATTTTTGAAAATAATGGGACTGGGTATTGCTTTTGTTCCATTTGTAGGTTGTTTTGATAGTGATGACAAAAAGAAAAAGGCTGTTACAACTGGTTCGTTGTCGCCGGCGGGGGAGGAAGTAGAAAAGCAATCGCCGCCTGTAACCGATGCCGATGTGGTTATGTTGTTGCGCAATGATGAGCGACAACCATTACAAGCAATTTGCAAGGTGGACCCGGCGGAACATCAACTTTGTGTG
>JASGFI010000017.1:0-31505 GCA_047605615.1 Edaphocola sp.
TTGTAAAATAAACAAAGGGCGCAGGTACAAAACCCCGTAGGGGTTCAAGGGTTGTGGCGGAGGTATGCGTGTATTGTAGGCGCAACATCCTACAGCCGCCATTGTAAAATAAACAAAGGGCGCAGGTACAAAACCCCGTAGGGGTTCAAGGGTTGTAGTAGCAATGGGATGTGTGTCGTGGGCGGTGCGCCCCGTAGGGGCGCAACTATATTTCAAACTATTTCAAAACAACAAAATATCATTCCATGGCCAACACCTATTCGCAGCTTTATATACAATTTGTATTTGCCGTCAAATATCGCCAGGCACTAATCCATAAAGATTGGGAAGAACGCTTGAGGATGTACATTACCGGAATTACCCAAAACCAAAAGCATAAAATGCTTGCCATAAACAACATGCCCGACCATATACACCTATTTGTAGGACTTAACCCGGCTCAATCAATTTCCGATTTCATGAGGATTGTGAAAGGAGATTCATCCGAATGGATAAACAAAAGCAATTTTACAAAATCGAATTTTAGGTGGCAGGAAGGATACGGAGCCTTTAGTTATTCAAAATCCCACGTTGACAATGTTGTGTCATACATTGAAAACCAACAAGAGCATCACAGGACCCTTACATTTCTCGAAGAATATAAATCTTTCCTTGAAAAGTTTGAAGTGGATTATCGTCCGGAATTTATTTTCACAAATCCCATCTAAGTTCCATTAAATAAAAAACTACAAGCGAAACAAAACAAAGTCAACATGCGCAAAGACTTTTCCAATATAGCGTACCACACACCAGCTTCGGGTGAAGCCAAATCGGACAAGCAACCGGTTTGGCATACCGCCGAAGACATTGAAGTAAAGCCCCGATATACTGCCGATGACCTGAAAGCCGCCACCCACCTGCATTTTGCGGCCGGCATTGCTCCTTTTTTACGCGGGCCTTACAGCAGCATGTACGTTAAAAGTCCTTGGACTATCAGGCAATATGCCGGTTTCAGTACCGCCGAAGAAAGCAATGCTTTCTACCGCCGCAACCTTGCCGCAGGCCAGAAAGGCTTGTCCGTAGCCTTCGATTTGGCTACGCACCGTGGCTACGACAGCGACCACGAACGCGTGGTGGGCGATGTAGGGAAAGCAGGCGTGGCCATAGATTCCATCCTCGACATGAAAATACTTCTTGACCAAATTCCCTTGGATCAAATGAGCGTGTCCATGACCATGAATGGCGCAGTGTTGCCCATTTTGGCTTTCTATATCGTTGCCGCCGAAGAGCAAGGCGTGAGCATGGACAAGCTGAGCGGCACCATCCAGAACGATATTTTGAAAGAATTCATGGTGCGCAATACCTACGTGTACCCGCCCGGGGCCAGCATGAAAATAATTGCCGACATTTTTGAGTTCACCTCCAAAAATATGCCCAAGTTCAACTCCATTTCCATAAGCGGTTACCACATGCAAGAGGCCGGAGCCACCGCCGACATTGAATTGGCCTACACCTTGGCCGATGGTCTGGAATATATACGCACCGGCATCAAGGCGGGTTTGAACATAGATGACTTTGCCCCCCGGCTGTCTTTCTTTTGGGCCATAGGCATGAACCATTTCATGGAGATAGCCAAGATGCGCGCCGCACGTATGCTTTGGGCAAAATTGGTAAAGCAATTCGACCCGCAAAAGGAAAAAAGCATGGCCCTGCGTACCCATTGCCAAACCAGCGGCTGGAGCCTTACGGAGCAAGACCCTTTTAACAACATAGCAAGAACGGCCATAGAGGCTTTGGCCGCTGCCATGGGCCATACGCAAAGCCTGCACACCAACGCATTGGACGAAGCCATAGCCTTGCCTACCGATTTCAGTGCCCGCATAGCCCGCAACACCCAAATCATACTGCAAGAGGAAACCGATATTTGCAGGACGGCAGACCCCTGGGGCGGTTCGTATTATGTGGAATATCTTACCGACCAAATAGCCCGCAAAGCCTGGACATTGATAGAAGAGGTGGAGCAATTGGGCGGCATGGCCAAGGCCATAGAAACGGGTGTGCCCAAAATGCGCATAGAAGAGGCCGCCGCACGCAAGCAAGCACGCATAGATAGCGGCAAAGACGTGATAGTGGGCGTAAACAACTACCTCGCTACCGAACCGTCCAATATAGAAATACTGGAGGTGGACAATACCAAGGTGCGCGAACAGCAATTGGCGCGCTTGAAAAAATTGAAAGAGGAAAGGGACAATACAAAAGTTAATGAGGTATTGGAAGCCCTTACCGATGCTGCGGCCTCCGGCAAGGGAAACCTTTTGGCTTTGGCCATAGAAGCCGTCAGGAGCAGGGCCACTTTGGGTGAAATTTCCTTTGCCTTGGAAAAAATTTATGGCCGCTATCAGGCACGTATTCGTTCTATTGCCGGGGTGTATTCTAAAGAAATAGCTATGGATAAGGATTTTGCGGAAGCCAGGAGGCTGGCCGATGAATTTGCCGAGATGGAAGGTCGCCGCCCACGCATCATGATAGCCAAAATGGGGCAGGACGGCCACGACCGTGGCGCGAAGGTAATAGCCACCAGTTTTGCCGATTTGGGTTTCGACGTGGACATTGGCCCCCTGTTCCAAACACCTGCCGAGGCCGCAAAGCAAGCCGTGGAAAACGATGTGCATATATTGGGCGTTTCCAGCTTGGCGGCCGGCCACAAAACCCTGGTGCCCCAAGTCATAGAAGAATTGAAGAAGTATGGACGCGATGATGTAATGGTGGTAGCGGGTGGTGTTATTCCCCGGCAGGACTACGATTTCCTTTTCAAGGCCGGCGTTAGTTTCGTTTTCGGGCCGGGTACCATTATTGCCCAAAGCGCCATAGAGGTTTTAAAAAAATTAATGGCGGAGCATCGGGAGTAAGAGGCAAAAACCAGCATTGGGGAAGATGGCTTCAACAAACAGCGAAAAAAAGGCCGGAAACCCACACCTGAAAAAAATATTTCATTACTCGACAAAAACAGCTACCTTTGCACTCCTTTTGGTAAAAAGGACACCTTTTGGCTAATCTAAGCCTGCCTATACCGGGCTGAAAATCTCAAAGGTGCGTATTTAAAAAGGCCCGTAGCAATACGAACCGGTATTCATTTTTTTAAACAAGAAAACACAAAGAAATGTCACGTGTAGGAAAAATGCCCATTACATTGGCCGACAAGGTTACCCTTACGGTAGATAGCGGTAACGTAGTAACCGTAAAAGGTCCCAAAGGCGAATTGAAACAAGCCGTTGACCGCGACCTCAAAGTAGAAGTTCAGGATGGCAAAGTAGTAATTACCCGTCCCACCGACCAAATCCGCCACCGTGCGCTGCACGGCCTTACCCGCGCCCTGATAGCCAACATGGCAGAAGGCGTAAACAATGGCTTCACCAAAACCTTGGAATTGGTGGGTGTGGGTTATCGTGCGGCAGTAACCGGACAGCAAATAGACATGGCCTTGGGTTATTCGCACAACATCATATTGGACTTGCCCAAGGAAGTGAAAGCCAACGCCACCATGGAAAAAGGCCAGCCTCCCCGCATCTTCCTCGAATCGAGCGACAAACAATTGCTGGGCCAGGTAGCCGCCAAAATACGCAGCCTCCGCAAACCCGAACCCTACAAAGGGAAAGGTGTGCGTTTCGCCGGTGAAGTCGTTCGCCGCAAAGCAGGTAAGACAGCCGGTAAATAAATTTAATTTTTGGTCTTGGATTTTGAGTTTGGGAAAAGGACTCACGCAAGTAACTTCTTTGTTTAAAATTCAAAAACCAAAATTTCACATTAACAAGTAACCTTCGGAAGCCGGTTAAGCACCTTTGCAAGGGTGGGGCGTTTACAAGATGAAAGGCATCTGCCCCTGCCCGAAATGCACTACTGAGCCGAGCCCGTACAAAATAGATATACAATGTCGAAAACAGCAAAAACAGTAGTACGCCGTCAGAAGTTGCGTTGGCGTATTCGCAAGAAGATTAACGGCACGGCGGCCACCCCGCGTTTGTCCGTTTTTCGTAGCAACAAAGATATTTATGCCCAGTTGATAGACGATACCACCGGCACCACCTTGGCCGCAGCCAATTCCCGTCAGAAGGACATAGCCGCTTTGGGTGGCACCAAATCCGAAAAAGCGGCCAACGTAGGCAAGGCTATTGCCCAAAAAGCAGTGGCGCTTGGCTTGGGAGCCTGTGTTTTCGACCGTGGCGGTTATTTGTACCACGGCCGCGTAAAAGCATTGGCCGATGGTGCCCGCGAAGGTGGATTGAAATTCTAATCCAAAAGCGAAGCAACAATATTTTTTAAAATAATTATGGTTACAGTCGGCTTCCTTTACAGGCAGCATCGGACAACGGCCATAGTCCATATCTGAAAACAAACAATGACACAAGCAAATACCCGGGTTAGAACCGGCGATGTAGAACTTACCGACAAAGTAGTAGCCATCAACCGCGTAGTGAAAACTACCAAAGGTGGCCGCGCTTTCAGTTTTTCGGCATTAGTAGTAGTGGGCAATGGCAATGGCGTAGTGGGCCAGGGCCTTGGTAAAGCCAAGGAAGTAAAAGAGGCTATTGCCAAGGGCATAGACGATGCAAAGAAAAACCTGATAAAAGTACCCGTAATGAAAGGTACCATTCCCCACGAACAATTGACCAAAGCAGGTGCGGCCAAAGTATTGATTAAGCCCGCCGCCCATGGTACCGGCGTACTGGCCGGCGGCAGCATGCGCGCCGTATTGGAAGCAGCCGGTTATACCGATGTATTGGCCAAATCCTTGGGGTCGGCCAATCCGCACAACGTGGTAAAAGCCACCGTCAAGGCTTTGAGCGAACTGCGCGAACCGGTAGAAATTGCCAAGAAACGCAACATCAACCTGAAGAAAGTATTCAACGGGTAATTGTTTTTAGGAACGCCGAAGTCCATTGATTGCTTTGGATGTTCGTTGGAAAATAAAATTTTTGTAAAAAAATGTGCGAGCAAGGCTTGGGGATCATATTGCCGGTGCGAAAATGTTCAGTGCCCAAAAATATATCCCGATACCGAATACTCGATACTCAAATCTAAAAAACAATGTCAAAAATTAAAGTAACCCAGGTAAAAAGCAGCATCGACCGCTCCGAGCGCCAAAAGCGCACCTTGACGGCTTTGGGCCTGCGTAAGCTGAATGCAAGCGTGGAAGTAGAGGCCAACGAGCAAATAAAGGGAATGGTGGCCAAAGTGGCGCACCTCGTAAAAGTAGAAGATGTCAAATAACACCCCTTAGCCGTGCCTTGGCATAGGTTCGGTAGCAGTCGTTCATTTTCAAATTAACTATGCGAGCGGGAGCAAAACCCGCGCAAGTCCAAAAACAACAATAAAAATGCAATTACACAATTTAACTCCCGCAGCGGGTTCTACCCACCACACCAAGCGCGTGGGCCGCGGCGAAGGTAGCGGTTACGGCGTTACGGCCGGCAAGGGCAACAAAGGCCAACAATCGCGCGCAGGCGCCAAAACCAAAATAGGCCACGAAGGCGGCCAGATGCCCATACAACGCCGTATGCCCAAACGTGGTTTCAAAAACAGGAACCGCGTGGAATACAAAGCCTTCAACTTGGGCCAGATAGATTATTTGGTGGAAAAATACAGCCTGCCCGAATTTTCTTTGGACAACCTGTACATCAATGGCCTCATCAGCCGTACCGATTTGGTAAAAGTATTGGCTACGGGCGAAGTAAAAGGAAAAGTCACCGTTAAAGTAAATGCCATCAGCGAAAAAGCAAAAGCCGCCATAGAAGCAGCCGGCGGTACCGTAGAAATACTGTAGTCGTTGGTGGTGTTACATAATTTTCCGTTAGTATTGAAACAGGGGTCGCATTTTATGAAAGCCTTTAAGCAGAATGATTCTTTGATTAAGGATTTGGTAAAATGCGGCTTTTGTCGTTTATTCGCAACCTATTTTTAAAATATTATCTCAGTTTTTGTGAAGAAACTCATTGAAACCCTCAAGAATATCTGGAGCATAGAAGAGCTTCGCACCAAGATACTCTTTACCTTGGGCCTGATATTGGTGTATCGTGTAGGTTGTTACATTGTGCTGCCGGGCATCGACCCCTTGGTGTTGGGTCAAAACCAAGCCCAGGAAGGTCTTTTGGGACTAATCAATATGTTTGCCGGTGGTGCATTTAGCAATGCGTCCATTTTTGCGTTGGGCGTAATGCCGTATATCTCCGCCTCCATCTTCATGCAGTTGGCGGGCATAGTGCTACCCCAATTTGCCAAAATGCAAAAAGAAGAAAGCGGCCGCAACAAGATAAACCAATATACCCGTTTCATTACCGTGTTGGTCACCGTATTCCAAGCGAGCGCTTATATAGCCTACTTGCGTAGCCAAACCAACGGCGCCATAGTGAACGATGGTTTATTGTTTTACGTTTCCACCATCGTGGTATTGACCGCGGGTACTTTATTCGTAATGTACCTTGGCGAAAAAATTACGGACAAAGGCATTGGCAACGGTACTTCCATCATCATCATGATTGGTATCTTGGCACGTCTGCCACACTCTTTGGCGGGAGAATTTACCTCCAAGCAAGAAACAGATAAATTGCTGTTTTTCCTGGTGGAACTGGCAGTGTTCGTGGCCGTTGTCATTGGCTTGGTGCTGCTGACACAAGGTGTGCGCCGCATCAAGCTCAACTACGCCCGCCGCATAGTGGGTACCAATGCTGCCCGCGAGATAGACGGCTCCCGCAATTTTATACCCCTAAAGGTTAACTCTGCCGGCGTAATGCCCATCATCTTTGCGCAAGCCTTGATGTTTATACCTGCAATGTTGGCCGGTTTTACCGCCGGCGAAAACGCCGCCCCCAATGAATTTTTGCGTTCGCTTTCGGACCATACCTCGCTTTGGTACAATGTAATCTACGCAGTATTGGTCATAGCATTTACCTATTTCTACACTGCCTTGATATTTAACCCCACCGAAATGGCCGAAAACCTGAAGCGCAACAACAGCTTTATACCCGGCATTACGCCCGGCCAGCCCACTGCCGACTATATAGGGGCCATTATGGACCGCATAACCTTGCCCGGTGCCATATTCTTGGCGGCGGCAGGTATATTGCCCGGCATAGCCGCGCTTTGTGGCGTTACCAACGATTTCGCTACTTTCTTTGGCGGTACGTCCATGCTGATTGGCGTGGGTGTAATATTGGATACTTTACAACAAATAGAAAGCCATTTGTTGATGCGCCATTACGATGGATTGATGAAAACAGGCCGTATATCAGGCCGCCAACCGGTATCTGTTTAATTGGCTGGTATCTTTCTTTTTAGGGCGATACAACTTTACCATTTGCCAACTTTAGCAATAAAGTTGGCAAATTTGTTTTTTGGGCTTCTTGTTTTTCCTTTTGGCTATAGTAAAATTTTAATGGAAATAAAATGAAGCATTAATTTGCTTTTAGTGGGAACACATCAGCCCCAACCCCTATAAACGGTAGAAGCAAGTATGGTTTTCATTGTAAACAGTAGCTAAAGCCTTCCATTAAAATTTTAGTATAGCCTTCCTTTTATTGGTCCCGGCCGGGGGAAATATCGGTGTTACGATTGGAGTACTTACAATTTCATTTTGGCATAAATTAATCAAGCCGTTCAACCTTATGGCTGAATTTCGGTTATATTTGCCCCAACCCCTACAAAACAAATAATGCTCAGTTTATTTTTAGAACATCTTGGAAGGTACACGCTGTTGTTGAAAGGCATGTTTACCAAGCCCGAAAACGGCAAGGTGTATTGGAAAGAATTTATGAACCAATGCGTGGACATCGGCATTCGTTCGTTGCCGATAGTAATCATTATTTCGGTGTTTCTGGGTGCCGTTATGACGGTGCAAACGGCCTATCAGCTCATAAGCCCCATAATACCTAAGTATGTTATGGCTCAAGTGGTGCGCGATTCGGTTATCCTTGAATTGGCGCCCACCATTATTTGTATAGTATTGGCCGGTGTGGTGGGCAGTAAAATAGCCTCCGAACTGGGCAATATGCGGGTAAGCGAACAGATAGATGCCTTGGAAATAATGGGTATCAATACCAAATCGTACCTTATCTTCCCCAAGCTGATAGCGGCTTTGATAATGATACCCTGCCTTATAGTATTGGCCATAACGCTGAGCATAACAGGTGGCTACGTTACCGCTATCATGACGCACATAATGAGTGCGGAACAGTACAAATATGGCTTGGTGGAAGGTTTCAGGCCATTTGGCATTTTGGTGGCCATGGTAAAGGCTTTCATGTTTGCGTTCGTCATAGCGTCCATTCCGGCATATTATGGCTATAACGTCAAGGGGGGCGCCTTGGAAATAGGGCGGGCATCTACCACGTCCGTCATCGTAACCTGCATCATGATTTTGTTCGTGGATTACGTGGTAACGACTTTGATGTTGTAAGGAGGATTGGGCAAGCAATGTTTCATGAAACGAAAAACGTGTCGATTTATGAATGGAAGCAGATGACTGAACGTAGTTTGCCTCCCAACAGCCCCTTGGTATTTTTTTTCTCCCGAAAATGCTTTACATCTGATTTTTATTTACTTTTGCCGCCCAATTATAAGCATTAGCGATTGCCCGTGCAGGCATTGTTTTTTAACAAGATATGGAATACAGACAAATAGTAGCAGTTACCGGCTTGAGCGGCCTTTATCATCTTATGAGCACCAAGAGCGACGGTGCCATAGTACGCAGCTTGACCGACAAAAGCGTGAAGTTCGTTTCGGCGCGCGTACACCACATCACGCCGCTGGAAAGCATCGAAATATACACTACCGGCGACAATGTGCGCTTGCACGAAATTTTTGAAAAAATAAAGGAAGACGACAGCCAAGTGGCGGCCATAAACAGTAAAAAAGACGACAAGGCAACCAAAGCCTTTTTTACCTCCATACTGCCCAATTACGACCAAGACCGTGTATATACCAGCGACATACGCAAGGTGTTTAAATGGTACGAGCTGCTGAAGGCAAACGACCTGCTCGACTTTGACTACCTGAAACAACAAAATGTGCAGCAAGCCGAGGAACAAGCAACCGATAAGCCAATAGCCGAGGAAGCCGTGGCCACCGAAGAAAAACCCAAGAAAAAAGCCGCAGCCAAAAAAGCCACCGATGGGGCCGACACGGAAAAGCCCGTAAAAAAAGCGGCAGCCAAAAAGAAAACAGAAGCCGCAAGCGGCGAAGAAAAGCCCGCTAAAAAGGCAACAACAAAAAAAGCAAAAGAAGATGCCTAAAGAATACCGCAATTAATAAAAAGGAGAGCAACCTAATTAGGTTGCTCTCCTTTTTTCGATTTTGTGCAAATAAACGGAGAACCGTTGCAGCGGCTTATAAACACTATATACATCATTAATTAGGTATCATTTGCCCCATTCAGCCGGATTTTGGCGCCATTGGGCCAAGCGTTCCATGTCATCGGCCTTTACGATGTGCTGCGCTGCCGCTACTTCCATAAGCGCGGTATAATTGCTGAGGGTAATTAGCTGTACGCCCGCTTGGGCAAAGGCTTCGTCGGCCTGCGGGAAACCGTAAGTGAACAGCGCGCACATGCCAATAACATCGGCGCCTGCGCCGCGTAGCGCTGCCACTGCTTCCAGGCTGCTCATGCCGGTAGATACCAGGTCTTCAATCACCACCACTTTCTGGCCCGGGTTAAGTACGCCCTCTATTTGATTGCTCAACCCATGACCTTTGGGCTTGCTGCGCACGTAGATAAATGGTAGCCGCAATAAATCGGCGGCCAAGGTGCCATGCGGTATGCCTGCCGTGGCCACGCCAGCCAAGGACTCGGCTTCGGGGAAATTCTCCAATATGGTATTGGCCAATTCGCTTTTTACATAATCGCGGACATGCGGATAGCTTAACAGCTTCCTATTGTCGCAATATACCGGCGATTTCCAGCCCGAAGCCCAAGTGAAAGGCTCGTTGGGGCTTATTTTCAATGCTTTTATCTGGAGCAGTTTTCCTGCAAAAATGGACGCTGTGCTCATAAGTGGCGCAAATTTACGTCATATTGTATTTTGAAATTGAAAACAGGAAATAATTCCGAGCAGCTTGCATCTTTTCCCGACAGATAAATCTGTTGGCTATTCAACCGATGTGGGAGCGTCATGGCCGGATTGCCTCCGGCTTTAGCCCGCAGCCAAAATTGAACACCGATATTTGTCTGCCCGCAGCCTACCTTTGTGGCCTAAATTTTTATTGGTTCATGTACCTGCAAAAAATATTCGTGAACGATGCGCCTTTAATCCTGACTACCGATGCCGCCAGCTATATAAACCAACATCCTGAGGCCGCGGAATACCTAATGTTGACGGGAGCTTCTGCTGCCGATATGCGTATGGCACGTAAAGAATTGGAGCAACAAAAATATAGTGGCGCCCTGCTTCAAGATGAATCTGCCGCTGCATTGCAACAAACCTTGGACCAGGTGTTTGAGCCCATAACAGCCGCAGGTGGCGTAGTGTACGAACCTACCGGCAAAGTATTGATGATATACCGGCGCGATAAATGGGACTTGCCCAAAGGCAAGCACGATGAAGGCGAAACCATAGCGGAATGTGCCCTGCGCGAGGTGCAGGAAGAAACGGGTGTTGCCAATTTAGCATTGCATGAAAAAATAGGGGAAACGCTTCACGTCTATACCCAAGGCAAACACGAATATCTGAAAACTACCCATTGGTTCAGGATGACTGTACCCGAAGCACAAGCCTTGGTGCCGCAAGCCGAAGAACAAATAGCTGATGCCCGTTGGGTAGCCCCCAAAGACTTGGGCAAATGCCTTACCCAATCGTATGCCGCCGTGGCAGAGGTGTTGGGCAAGGCGGGCTTGCAATGGTTATAGCGCCACATTGTCGGGTACAAACTGCTGCACGGGGCCGCCATTGCGAATTACGTCGCGCACCAAGGTAGAAGATACCGTGCTGTACTGGGGCGAGCTGGTCAGGAAGATAGTTTCCAAGCCGGGTTCCAACATGCGGTTCATGTCGGCAATGCCTTTTTCGTATTCGAAATCGCTTACGTAGCGCACCCCGCGAAGAATGAATTTTGCGCCTATTTCGCGGCAAAAATTTACCGTCAGGCCTTCGTAGGCCGCCACTTCTATGCGTTCCTCATCGGGGAAAGCATCCCGTATCCACGCCACCCTTTGTTCGGCACCGAACATGGCTTGCTTGTTGCTGTTGGTGCCGATGCCTATCACCATTTTGTCGAACAAGGGCAACGAGCGTTGGATGATGTCTATATGACCTTTGGTTACGGGGTCGAAAGAGCCGGGAAAAAGGCAGATGCGCTGCATGAGGTAATTGTTTGTACGGTACAATTGTTAGGTTCGCCAACGCAAGATAAGTAAAATAAACAATGAGGATAAACATAACGAAATGGCCAGCTTATTGGCCCCGCCCGTCATATTGAAAGTATTTGACGAATAGCGCATTGGCAAAGGGCGGCATAACAGCTACGCTGCGCCACAATAAGATTTTTGGTTTGCAAACAATACGGTAATATTAACTTTGGCACAAGAGCCTGTTTGAAATTCGGGCTAAGAATAAAACATAAACAGGATTTAGGCTGTACTGACCATTTGAAAAATAAATACAATGTCCACCAACATAAAATGCCCGCAATGCAGCCATGCCTTTCCGCTGGAAGATGCCGTATCGGACGATTACAAGAAAGAGCTTAGGGAAAAAATGAACACCTTCCTCAAGCAAAAGGAAGATGAGCTGCAACGCAAAGAGGCCGAACTGAAAAAGAACAACGAGCGCCTGCTTCATCAATTGAGCCAGCAGGAGGCCGCGTTTCAAGATAAGTTGCAAAAAGAGTTGCATCTGCGGCAAGCCGCTACCGAAGAGCGTTTGCGCAAAAGCCTTGCCTCCGAGTTTGAACACCAAGTGGTTCTATTGAAGCAATCGGTGGAAGAAAGCGAGGAAAAACTGAAAGCGGCGCGCACGAAAGAACTGGATTACCTGCAAAAAGAAAAGGCACTTAAAACCAAGGAAGACGAACTGGAACTAAGGGTGCAAAAACAATTGTTGGCCGAGCGCGAACAGTTGAAGGAACAGCTATCCAAAGAGCAACAAGAAAAAATGCAACTCAAGGAGCAGGAATACCAGTTGCGTGCCAAAGAATTGGAAAAGCAGCTGGAAGACCAGAAAAAACTGGTGGACCAAATGAAGAGAAAAGCCGAGCAGGGCAGCATACAATTGCAGGGCGAAGTGCAGGAATTGCTTTTGGAGCAAATATTGGCCGCCACCTTCCCGTTTGACGTAGTGGCCGAGGTGGGCAAGGGCGTTCGCGGGGCAGATTGCATACAGACCGTAAGGAACAATTATGGCCAAGAGGCCGGCAAAATAATCTACGAAAGCAAGCGCACCAAGGACTTTGGCAACGATTGGATAGAAAAGCTGAAGGCCGACATGCGCGGTTTGGAGGCCGATGTGGCCGTTATAGTCACCCAGGCATTTCCCAAGGAGATGGATAGGTTTGGCGAAAAAGACGGCGTGTACATCTGTTCCTTTTCCGAGGTGCGCGGCGTGGCATTATTGTTGCGCAACGGCTTGCTCAAAGTGGCCGAAGTGCGCCGTAACGGCGAAAATAGGGGCGACAAAATGGCCATGTTGTACGATTACCTTACCGGCCATGAATTTAGCGAACAATGGAAGGCCATAACCGAAGGCTTCCGTGCCATGCGCCACAGCATACAGAAAGAAAGGGATGCCATGGAACGCTTGTGGAAAGCCAGGGAAAAACAATTGGAAAAGGTACTGCTCAACGCTGCCCACATACGCGGTTCGGTGGAAGGCATAGCCGGTGCCGATTCCGTGAACCTTGGCTTGCTCTACGAGGGTGAGGCGGAAGACCCGATGGAATAAAAATGGGGAGGTACCCCCCAAAGTAATTTTTTTGCACTAACTTTCCGGTCGAACTAAAACTTCTACACATGCACACAGGTATCATAGCGGCCATTGTATTGTTGGCCATATTGGCTTCTTGTTTCGTTACGGTTCAGCAAGGCACCGTGGCGGTCATCACCGTATTCGGGAAATTTAGGCGCATCTTGGCACCGGGCCTCAATTTTCGCGTTCCGCTTGTCGAAAAGATTTTCAGGAGAATTTCCATTCAAAACCGCTCGATAGAATTGAAGTTCCAAGCCATTACCCAAGACCAGGCAAACGTCAATTTTTCGGCCATGCTCCTGTACTCGGTCATCAACCAAGACGCGGAAACCATAAAAAACGTGGCCTTCAAATTCATGGACGAGCGCAACCTGATGCAGGCATTGGTACGTTCGGTAGAGGGGTCGGTACGAGCCTTTGTGGCTACCAAAAAGCAAGCGGAAATATTGAGCCTCCGCGGCGAAATAATACTGCATGTAAAGGAACAATTGGACAAGGTGCTGGAAGAATGGGGCTACCACCTCATAGACTTGCAGATAAACGACATCACCTTTGACGAGGTAATCATGCGTTCCATGGCGCAAGTAGTGTCGAGCAACAACCTGAAAGCCGCCGCCGAAAACGAAGGCCAGGCACTGTTGATTACCAAAACCAAGGCCGCCGAAGCCGACGGCAATGCCATTAAGATACAAGCGGAAGCAGAGCGGCAAGCCGCCCAATTGCGCGGCCAAGGAGTAGCCTTGTTTCGCGAGGAGGTGGCCCACGGCATGGCGCGTGCGGCAAGGGAAATGGAGCAGGCCAACCTCGATGCCTCGTTTATTTTGTTTTCGATGTGGACCGATGCCATCAAACATTTTGCGGAAAACGGCAAAGGCAATACCATATTCCTCGACGGCAGCAACGATGGCATGCAGCGCACGATGAAAGAGCTGATGAGCATAGCCCAAAACTCCAAAATAGTGGAGCAGCAAAAAACGCGATAGGATAACGGGTTATTTGACCCGAGTGCGGGATAAATAATGTTATTTACAAAAAATAGATAGTCCGATTTTTTTAGCCTCACCCCCGTCCCCAAAAAAGAGGCATTGTTAATCAGAGATACCTTTTCGGAAACTTTGTCAACTTTTAAAAAGTTGACAAAGTTGGGAATCAAGCAAAAATAAATTTAGGTAGGCTCTACCTATCTGTATAGGTATCTTAGTCTAACAATGCCAAAAAAGAAAATCCCCTGCCTGCAAAACATACGTTTGCGGCAGGGGATGCCCGGTGCGGAAACCGGTTGGCTATTCTTTTATAAATTTCAGGGCCTGTATTTGTGTGCCGTTGTCCAATTTCAGGAAATAGGTGCCTGCCGGTAAAGCAGAAACGTCTATCCAGGTTTCGGTACTATTGGCATTGCCTGTTTTGTAAAGTACTGCCTGCCCTTTGATGTCCCATACGGTTATCTTGGCACCAACCGTTGATGTGCCGTGGGTTATGCGCAGGAGGTTTGTGACAGGATTGGGATATAGTGCAATGCCTGTTTTTGCAGTTATGGCTATTGCTACTATTGGGCTGTATTGATACTTCCCGTCTTCATCCACTATCTTTAGATGATAATAAATGACTGATGTGCTTTCCCCTTTGGCATCTTTAAAACCATACGAATTATACTCGTTGTCCTGCGCAGCTACCCTGCCCACTTCTTTAAAGGTCTGCTCACCGTCATTCAGCCTTTCCACGGCAAAGTAGCCCACGTTTGTTTCATTGGTTGTTTTCCATGCAAGATTTATGGTATCGCCTTGTAATCGCCCCGTAAAAGAAAGGAGTTGCAAAGGCAATGCCGTACTGCTGTCCAGCTTTATCTTCAACGTGCCGGTCGTTGCCAGTTCGCTCACGTCCCACAATAAACCGCTTGCGGGAATGGTTGGCTCAAGGGTGGCAAAACTGCCGCTGTAACCGGCGGCATCAAAAAGTTTGAAGCTGTCGCCGGCGGCATAGCCGGTATTGCCTGTGTTGGTTACTTTCAATGTGCCGTTGTATTGTATGGTTCCGGTAGCTTTCAACACATCGTAAGTGGCGGCATCTTTATTCACTTCCATTTCGGCAATGGCGCCGGTGGCAAAGGTTACGTTGCTGCTGTCTGTAAGCGTACCTATGCTATCGGAGCCGGGTTGCAGTTTCCCGCCTGAACTTATGGCAATGCTTCCTTTTATGAAACCCGTACCGCCAAGTATAGCCCCGCTTGCCACGCTAACCGTACCGGTGCCGGCGCCAAGGGTGCCCGTGGCATTGTTCACCAGCAGCCGCCCTGCATTTACGGAAGTAGTTCCGGTATAAGTATTGTTGCCGGTTAGGGTAAATGTGCCTGTCCCTACTTTTATCAGCGATGATTTTGCAATGTCACCGGCAAATGTCGCATCGGTGTTTTTGGCGCCTATCTGCCAGTTGGTGGTAGTCTTGTCCGAAGCCAACGAAGTACCCGCCGCTCCCGAAAGTTCTCCTATCGCAATGGTTGTAGAGGCTCCGGATATGACACGTATCATGCCGCTGTCTATGTTAATGGCGGCATTGGCATAGCCATAAGTATTTGCGATACGGAATTGGTTTTCTTCGATGTTGATTTGACCCGTAAATGCAGACCAGTCGCCATAAAAGTTTGTCCTGATGTAAGGAATGTCGATATTGAGCGTACCCTGCCCGGTAAGTGTCCCTTTCATATTGCTTAGTCCGTGTGCCAACAATGTTGCGTTCTTGCCCGCCGGAACGACAATGTTCCACTCGGGTGCAGAGTAGCTGCTGAGGTCGTCCAATGCCAAAGTTGCATCTTCAATGGTTACGCTGTTACCCGTTCCCAATCCATAATTATTGCCCTCTATGGTACGCAGGTTCAATTGTCCCGATTTGATGGTTACATCTCCGGAAAAACTCTTGCTGCCCACCATATACAATGAGCCGGGTCCGTCTTTCACCAAACTGCCGCCCCCCGTTATATCTCCAATGAAAATGGCATAGTTGGCAGCTGTGGGGATATTGATAGTACACGTGTCGGTAAGGGTGAAGGCCCTGTTGGTGATGCAATTTTCATTGATAACCAAAGTGGCTTTGTTGATTTGAATGTTTTGGGCAGCCGAATCGGCAGCACCGATAGAAGACGGTTCGTTGCGCTTGCCAATTTTTGCCACCGTCAGCGTGCCTCCGTTGATAATGGTTTTTCCACTGTATGTATTGCCCGTAGATAGGATTGCTACCTCGCCTTGTCCGTTTTTGGTAATGCCGCCCGAACCGCCAATGCTGTCCGTGCCTTGCAGGGTATAGCTTGAGTCTGCATTAAAGGTGATGGCGGCGGGATATACCGTTTCGGATACTACCACGTTTCTCTGAACCGCGGTTGCATCGAAAGTGAGCGTGTCGCCCGAAACAAAGGCAGTTGACGTGTTGCTTGTTGTAAAGTTTTGGGTGGTAAAATCCCATAAAGTATCCACCGCTCCGCTCCATACCAGGCTGGCAGGGCTACGCCCGGCATCATTGATTCTGATTTTTATCTCGTTGTTTTCTATCAACAGGTCTTTGGAAACTCCGCTCATGCCGCTTACAACGAAGTTGCCCGATGTTGCGGTAAGCGTTCCCGAACATTTCATTAGGGTGTAAGTGCCGGGAACAAAATTGTTGTCGGCAAAGTTTACGACTATGCTGTTCACGCCCGCAAAAGTAAGGTTGCCGGTTACTATCAGCGAGTCGTTGATTTTGGTTGAGCCGGGTACTACATCAAATTCAAAATTGTTGTCGCCCGCTACATCCAGGTTGCCGGTAATGGTCAGCGAGCCTATTGTTTCTGCGGTAGCCCCCAAGCCCGGAATTATACGACCACCGTTTTTATTTACCCCTTTGTTCAATACCAATCCGGCAGCCAACACTCCCCTGCCCCCAAAAGTGCCAAGCCCTTTTACTGTTACGGGGCTTTGCAACGAGCCGTCAATATTCAATTGCCCTTCCGTAACTACTGTTGCCCCGGTATAATCGTGGTTGCCTATCAATGTAAACGAGCCTTCTTTTGCTTTCCACACTTCGCAAGTACCCGTAATTTTACCCGTTTCCCCAACGATATAGTCTTTTCCTTCGGGGTTGATAATCCATATTTTTTTGGGTGCCACGGTGGTATTCAGCGCAATGGTGTCCGAGCTATTGCCCCGTATGTCAAACATAATGGTATCGCCATCGGCAAAAGAGGCAGCGCTTGTCCCGTCGTTCCAGTTGGCGGTCGTGCTATCCCAAATGTTCGATGTACCAACCCAGTATTTGGTGGCAAGTTGAATCGGTGGAATGGGCGGCTGCTGCATATCGTACCCAAGGTAGTAATCTACGTTGTTCGATTGGTAATAGCCTTTCACGCACATATCGTTGCGGTAGCCCGGGTTATGGGGCAATGTATAAATGCGTTCGGTAGTGGCGTAAGGCGTTTCCACCACAATAAGGTACTCATGGTCCGACGATTCATAAACGGCTTCTTCGCGCCAATCACCTATAATGTCGGCATAGAAAGGCGGAGTGGTAAGCGGCACCGTGGCACTGGCACCGTTTCCGCTACTTGAGTTGGCTGTGTATAAGCGGGTTTCGGTTTCGGTAAGGTAATTCCATTTTATAATTTTACCGCCGTCAAGCAATTCTCCCCCCAAATCGGCATCCCAATACATACGCTGGTTGGGAAAGCTATTGGGTATTGCGCTGGAAATTGCCTCTCCCTGCACATTGTAAAGGCTGCCCACGAATGTATAAAGCTCCAACCCAAGGTAGCGCGGGTCGAAGTCGGCAGCCATGCCCCTGCCCACATCCCTGTTGGAAGGGTCGCTTTGGCTCAACAGCAGTTTGCCGGTTTTGGCATCAATGTAGTACCATAGCAACCCCAGTTCGCTGTAACCCTGTTGCACGCCGTACACTTCCAGCCCGGGTCTTTTGGGGTCCAGGTCGCTGATGCAAAACCTGTCGCCGTGATAAATGCCTTCGTCACGCATGTTGTAGAGCAATGTTCCGTCATCGTCCACCACAAATGCCATCGGCATTATTTCGTCTTTCCCGTCGCCGTCCACATCGAATATTTTAATCTGGTGTGCAGATGACAATGGTTGCCCCGCAAGGTCGAACGTCCATCCCGCAACCAATGTGGTGCCGCTCCAGTTCCAGGTGTAGATAAGTTCGTTGAAGGTTTCGTCATCATTCCTGTTTGCCGACATCCACACCACGCTTGGGTGAATACCGTCCAGATAGGCAATGCCCATGTGCCCGTTCATCGGCCCCTGGCTTAGATATGGATTGCCAACAGTCGTTCTGGATATTTCAACGCCGGTCATCCCGTTTATCACGGAAATGAACTGCTGGCTGTCGTTAGTATTGGTAAGTACGGTACTGTCTGCAAAGGTCACACCGTTGGCTGTCCGGAGTATCAGTTCGGATTTGCCATCGTTGTTTATGTCATACACTGTCCAGTTGTCGCCATGCCCCGCATCCAATGCCGTTGAGCCGGGGGTAATGCCGTTCCGGTTCAGGCTGTTGGCCCCCATGTTGATTGTCCATAAAAAGGTGCCGTCCCTTTTGTAGGCTTCCACAAGGTCGGGCAGTGTTTCATCGGTGAGGGGTGTTTTGTGCATTACATAATCGTATTCGCCATCACCGTCAAAGTCGCCCACGTTGGCGTATTCCACCCTGTATCCGGTGGTGTTGTTTATTTTTATTTTGTAATAAGGTGTTTTCGATGAATTGGCAGCCAGCGTGTAGCCACTGCTCGTATCGCCTTCCACGCCGTTCAAAACCGTAGAAACGGTGTACCTGTTGCTTGCGCTGATGGTAACGGTACTATCCTCAAAATTGGTACCGGCGGTAAGTACCGAATCGTTTATCTTGACAGGGGTGCCGCCGTTGGCAGATCGGTACACGTTGAAACCAATATCCCAAGGTTCGGTACCCAGCAAACGCCAGGAGACCAATACCCTGGAACTTCCTGTCCGCGTGGCCACCACGCCCCTTCCCAGCTTTTCCATTTGTCGCTGTCCCGAAGCGTTGTATAAGTTCAACATTCCCAACAAGGAAAAAAGGAGCGGCAGAAGTTTGCTGCAATATGATTTATTTTTTACATTATTCATCATGGGCAATCGTTTCAAATTTCGGACTGTCGTTTTTACGTTGCAACCGCTTTGCGAGCATTGCAAAACGGGCTGCACGCCAACGAAGCCGACCCCTTCTCCCAACAAAAGTGTTTCCTTACTTTGCATTTTCTATAAAATTACACTACAAAGATGAACATAATATTTCAAAAATGCAATGTGCACGAACCGAACCTGTTTCACCTGTCACCAAAAGTGTTTGCTTACTTTCTGTTTTCTGGGAATTTTCCCCTTAGAGATGAACATGATGTTTATAAGTTACGTTGTTGGAAAACCAAAAATATTGCCCAGCCGCAAAGCGGTCAACAATTATTTTGACCAATAAGCGACAGCGCCATATCCTTGTCAACACCGACTTGCCATAAAATTTTGCTTGAATGAATCATAAACCGCAACTTTGGTTTGTGTAAGACAGCACACATTTTGCCTTGAATTTCCTGACCCCAATTTTCGGAACTTTGTTCGCCATTGCCGCAATCATACAATTGGGGTACTTGTGTTTGTTGTGGAAAATACCCCAAGAGCAAAAACAGCGCGCAACGAAAGAACCTACATCCATCATCGTTTGTGCCAAAAACGAAGCCGCAAATCTGTCCAATTTCTTGCCGGCCATTTTGCTGCAAGCCTACCCGCCCCATTTGTATGAGGTAATAGTGGTCAACGATGCTTCTACCGACGACACGGACATGGTATTGGCCAAATTTTCGCAGCAATACGCCCACCTGAACATCGTAAACATTCCACAAGAGGCCACCCGCAACCTGCCGGGCAAAAAATATGCCTTGCAACAAGGTATAAAAGCAGCAAAATGCAACAGGTTGCTCCTCACCGATGCGGACTGCAAACCGGGCAGCGAGCAATGGTTGGGGCAAATGAGCAATACAGATGCGCCCATAGTGTTGGGCTACGGGGCTTATGAAAACAGGCCGGGTGTGTTGAACAAATTCATAAGGTGGGAAACCGTGAACACCTGCATGCAATACGCCGGTTACGCCGCACAAGGTATGCCGTACATGGGCGTGGGCCGAAACCTCTGTTACGACAAAACCCTCTTGAACCAATTGCCCCATGATACCCAATTTAATGAGGTATATGCCCACACGCCTTCCGGCGACGATGATTTGCTGGTTGCCCGTATTGCGAACAAAGGAAACACCGCCGTCTGCATAAACCCGCAAGCGCAAACTATTTCCCTACCCAAAACTACTTGGGCTACATGGTGGCACCAAAAAAAACGCCACGGCAGCACGGGTAAATATTATCCCGAACGCATCAAACTGCTGCTTGGCTTATACGGTTTGAGCCATGCACTGTATTGGTTTTTGGGCTTTCCGATTGTGTTTTTTGGCCTACAAATTGATGGCAACTGCAACATCGTTTCCCCGACAACGGTGCTTGTTGGGTTGTCCGTAGTCCGCCTTTCGCTGTATTGGATAAACGCCCTTAGGTGGTACCGTTTCTTGGGCGAAAAAAAACTGGCAATATTTTATCCCCTTGGCGATTTGGGTTGGGCGTTGTATAACGTACTTTTGTCGCCGTTTATATTATGGAAGAACAAACAGGACTGGAAATAGTACTCAAGTATTTCGACGACTTCAGTGAAAGTCAAATACAGCAATTCGCCCGGCTCAAAGAGCTTTATGCGCATTGGAACGAACAAATCAACGTCATCTCCAGGAAAGACATTGACGCACTGTACACCAACCATGTGCTGCACTCTTTGAGCATAGCGGCGGTATGCCCTTTCAACGCAGGTATGCGCGTGGTGGACATAGGCACCGGTGGCGGTTTCCCCGGTATTCCCCTGGCTATTTTTTACCCGGAAGTAGATTTTTTGTTGGTAGATTCCATTGGCAAAAAACTAAAGGTAGTACAAGCCGTGATAGAGGCCACGGGATTGAAAAACGTAAAGGTGTTACATTCCAGGATGGAAGAAATACCGCAGCAACAATTCGATTTTGCGGTAAGCCGCGCCGTAGCCCCTTTGAAGGACTTGTGGAAATGGTGCCGCCCTTATATCCAAAAAAGGAAATCCACGAAATTGGCCAACGGCCTCATTTGCCTCAAAGGCGGCGACCTTGCGCAAGAAATAAGCGAGTCGGGCTTGCGGCCCAGCCTATGGCCCGTGGATAAAATTTTCCCCGAACCGCAGTTCAAGGACAAATACGTGGTTTGGGCAGGGAAGTAGGTGTTGGATTTTAGATTTTAGATGTTAGATTTTGAATTTTGAACCTTGAACTTTTCGATAGAAATAAACGACCTGCACAAGCACTACCACGGATCGGAAAACCCCGCGTTGGGCGGCCTTTCGCTTAATTTCCGAAATGGCATGATAGCCGGTTTGCTGGGGCCGAACGGCGCCGGCAAAACCACCACCATTTCCATTATCTGTGGTTTGATACAACAAGATTCGGGCAGCGTGAGAGTACTGGGGCTGGACAATAAAGCCGACATCTTGGAGATAAAAAAACGCATAGGCGTAGTGCCGCAACAAATAGCCCTGTACCCACAGTTAAGTGCGCAAGAAAACTTGGCATACATAGGCCGTTTGTACAAAATACCCACTAACGAACTGAAGCGGAAAATAGGGATATTGCTGGAACGCTTTGGCTTGGAAGCACACGGCCAAAAGCACATAAGCCAATACAGTGGCGGCATGAAGCGCAGGGCAAACATCATAGCGGGCTTGCTGCACGAACCCGAAATATTGATATTGGACGAACCCACTGCTGGCGTGGACGTGCAGTCGCGCAACATGATTCTCGATTTTTTGAAAGAATACAATGCCGGGGGCAAGACCATTATCTATACCTCGCACCTATTGGAAGAAGCGGAAAGGCTTTGCGAAGAGGTAGCCATCATTGATTGCGGCAAGCTGATAGCGCAAGACACGCCGACAAATCTGGTGGCATCCTCGGCAGGCTGCCGCAACCTCGAAGATGTATTTTTGTTTTATACCGGACGTACCGTAAAGGAATAACTTTTTCTTTTTTGTCAACCATAAAAAAATATTTCGGCAACAAACTTGCGCCCATAAAAACGACTTTGAACCGCGCCAAAATACCCGGCGGCGGCGGTGCGTCGGTATATGAAATAAGTGCCGGTTTCATAAAGAGCATCAAACACATCAGGCTTACGGAACGGGCCGCGGCCATATCGTTCAACTTCCTTACGGCCATCCCGCCTTCGTTGATTTTCCTATGTTCGCTGCTGCCGTTCTTCCCGTTGGGTGCGGTGCAAGAAAACATATTGAAGGCAGTACACATGCTGTCGCCCGAGAAAACGCTCACCGATGCGATAGACGGCGTAGTGATAGATTTCCTCAACAACAAGAGAAGGGAACTGATGTCTTTCGGCTTCCTTGCCACCATATTCGTTTCGTCGAACGGCGTTATGGGCATCTTGCGCAGCTTCGACCGCGACAGCCCGATACAGGTAAGGCGCACGGGCATTTCGCGCCGCTGGAAATCCATCAAACTCACCATTGGCCTTATCTTCATGATTATTGTTTCGCTGGCATTATTGGTGGTTCAGTCCAGCGTGCTGGACAAATATTTGATGCAATTGATGGGCAATACCTGGCTCGTCAAATTGTTCAGCTGGGTCACGCTGTTGTTGGTCATTTATACTGCATTTTGCATCTTGTACAAGTATGGGCCGTCGCTCAACATCAAATTGCCGTTCTTCAGCATAGGGGCGGCCTTGGGCACCTGTTTGTTCTTGATTATTTCCTACGGATTTTTTTTCGTGGCCAACCATTTCCTCAACTACAACCGTGTTTATGGTTCCATAGGTACGCTGCTCATGTTCATGGCCTGGATGTTCCTTACCGGATTGGTCATCTTGATTGGCTACGAAATAAACATTGCCATCATTATGTACAAAATGGAGCGCGAAAACCCAAACACCGACTGACGGGCCAACCACCTCCACGGGGTTGCGTCTGTTTATGAAAAATGTTCAAAAGGGCTAAAAAAGCAGCTTGTACGCTGCCGCTCTGCCGCAACGCCATGTCCTTATTCTTCTTACATTGCACCAATAAATCAGTTTTTTAACACAATGATCAACTATTCAACTATGAGGCTGGTACTCTTCATTATTTTCATCGCAACATTGGCCGGTAGCTGCCACACGGCCGCACAATTCCCAACAGCCATTCGGTTTGCCGACAATACCGTCATCCTTCTTGCCGACAGTGCCTACGCCGCTGCCGGCATAGCCATCCCCGACGAATATACGGCCGCCCTACGGCCTTTCGATTTGCAGATACGCCTCAACAAAGAAAGCGGGGGCACGGTAAACGATTACCTGAACGTAGCCGCCACACAAGTACGCAATTGGCCCGTGGACGAGCAGGAAAAAATCAAGCAGGCATTTTCGGACATCGGAAATTTTTTGAAGGCCCAAAACCTACACCTGTCGCTACCCGATACCATCGTGATGATCAAAACCGCCGGGGCGGAGGAATTTGGCGCCGAAGGTTACACGCGCCGAAACAAAATAATGCTATGCACCAATGCGCAACAGCCGCTCAACACACATCTGGTTGCCCACGAATTGTTCCATGTATTCTCACGCTACAACAAGGCCAAGCGCGATGCGGTGTATGCCGTGTTTGGTTTCGTGCCCTGCAACCGCATCAATACTGCGGCGGCCATGCAACAAAGGGTCATCACCAATCCCGACTGCCCTTTCACCGAACATTATTTGCCCTTGGCCTACAATGGCCAGAACAAAGAAATGGTGTTGCAGCTTTATAGCAAGAAAACCTTTCATCCCGGCCTTGGGCTGTTTGACTACGTGAACATTGGTTTGCTCGAAATAGAAGGTGCGGCCAATAATAAAAAACCGATTTTCAGCAACGGAGCAGGGATAGTACACGAAATAGAAGACGTACCCGATTTCCTGAACAAAACCGGCACCAATACCAGCTATGTGCTGCACCCGGAAGAGGTAAGCGCCGAGCATTTTTCTTTGTGGGCAATTGGCGAAACGGTGTCTCAACCGGATTTTTTTGCCAAAATGAAACAGGCATTACGGTAGGGTTGGCCTTATTTGCCAGAGAAAAATATTTATTGGCATGGTTTTTGTGGATAGCAAATCCACATTTCACTACGGTTACGGCATCTATACCCATTGAGCGGTACAAAATAAATATTGAAAAAATCATCAGGGCTTTCAACAAAACTGTTCGTGAAAAAAGTACCTTTGGCGCAAATCATTTCTTCAACAATAAAAACCAGTAAAAAATCATGGCAAACATTATAGATTTAGCCAAAAACATCTTTACCGGCGAGTTGCTTTCAAAAGCAAGCAGCTCCTTAGGTGAATCCGAAAGCGGCGTAAGCAGCGCGCTCACCGCCGTCATACCCACTATCCTCACGGGCTTTTTGCAAAAAGCAGGAAGTTCTGCAAGCGGGTTCGGCAGCTTGATTAACACTGCCAACAGCCTAACCGGCGGCAGCGGCCTTACCGACTCGTTGTTGGGTTCGCTGACCGGCGGCAACAACGGCAATTGGTTTTCCAAAGCCGGCACCTTGTTGCAAAGCATTTTCGGCGACAAATTGGGCAGCGTTACCAGCCTTATTTCCAGCTTTTCCGGCATCAAGGAATCTTCGTCTTCTTCCTTGTTGGGCATGGCCGTACCGGCTTTGTTGGCCTTGGTTGGCCGTCATGGCGGCAACGACGAAAAAGGTGTTCTGGGCTTCTTGAATAGCCAAAAAGAAAACATATTTGGCGCCGTTCCATCCGGCCTCAACCTTTCAAGTGCTTTGGGATTGGGCAGCCTCAGCGAATTGGGCAGCAAAATTTCTTCTGCTTACCACAATTTTGCCGGTTCCGTTGGCAGCGCGGCTTCTACCGCCACGCAATACGTGGAAGACAAAAAACGTAGCGGCAACAGCTGGCTTTGGTTGTTGTTGTTGGCATTGGCGGCCTTGGCGGCTTGGTACTTCCTGAAAGACGGTTGCAACAAACCCGCCACCGATACCTCCGTAACCGACACAACAATTGTAACGGAAGAAGTAACCACCACCGAAACACCAGCTACCACCACCCGCACATTGGGCAAAATAGTGTTGAACGATACTATTCAACTGGACGCTTACCCCGGCGGCATAGAAGACTCCTTGATTGCTTTCATCAAATCGGGTTTCTACAAAACCGCTACCGATGAACAATTGAAAAGCCGTTGGTTCAATTTCGACGATTTGAACTTTGAATTTGGCACCACTAAATTGACCGCCGAATCGCAACGCCAATTGAACAACATCATAGCTATCTTGAAAGCGTTCCCGGACGTGAACCTGAAAATTGGCGGTTACACCGATAAAAAAGGCGACGATGCTGCCAACCTGAAATTGTCGGACGAAAGGGCCAAAGCCGTACAAACCGCTTTGAAAGCCGCCGGCGTAGGTGCGCAAGTGCCCCAAGCCGAAGGTTATGGCGAACAATTTGCCACCCAACCCGAAGACGCTGCCGATGAGCAACGCGCTACCGACCGTAAAACCTCGGTACGTTTAGTGAAATAATCCTCCCAACTAAGTTAGGCATACAAACAAAGCCGGCCAATTAATTGGCCGGCTTTGTTTGTATGCACCATTTTGATTTCCATACTTTTCGGGCAGGAAAAATTATAGGGCGGCTTCGTAACGCTTGGCCACTTCCTGCCAGTTTACCACGCTCCAAATAGCCTTCAAATAATCGGGGCGTTTGTTTTGGTATTTCAGGTAGTAGGCATGTTCCCATACGTCTATGCCAAAGATAGGCGTACCTTTTACCTCGGCCACGTCCATCAACGGGTTGTCTTGGTTAGGGGTGGAAGTGACTTCGAGCTTGCCGTCTTTTACAATCAACCAAGCCCAGCCGCTACCGAAACGACCTGCACCGGCAGCGTTCATTTTTTCTTTCAATTCGTCAAGGCTGCCAAATGCTTCGTTGATAGCCTCGGCCAATTTACCTTCGGGCGCGGTATCTGCGGTGCCCAATACTGTCCAAAACAACGAATGGTTGAAATGGCCGCCACCGTTGTTGCGAACGGCCGCGGGATACTTCGAGATATTAGCCACCAATTCTTCCAAGGGCAGGTCGGCATCGGCAGAGCCTTCCAAGGCCTTGTTGAGGTTGTCCACATACGCCTTGTGGTGCCTGTCATGGTGTATTTCCATGGTTTGCGCATCGACGTAAGGTTCCAGTGCGTTGCTTGCATACGGCAAGTCGGGCAAAGTATAAGCCATTTCTATTTATATTTAAAAGTTAGAAAATACAATTTGTTTTTAATCCCCCTTTTCGAGAAAAGAACAGGAAGGTGTTCCACAACACGAAGGCAAATTTAAAACCTATTTTGCGCGCAACCGTAAATTGGCAACAATTATTTCAAATATTGCCATTGTTTGGCTTACCTGGAGTGATAACAATCAACCCTGCAAATGGATGGAAAACACAATCATCCTGGTACGCATGGCATCAATGGTATTGCTCAAGGGTATGCGCTTGTCGGCATAATGGGTGTTGATAAATCCTTGGCTCAATTTTATTTCCGGGGCAAAAATAAAATTGGGGTAGAAGAACTCGAAGCCCACGCCTACCTCGCCGCCTAAATCCATGCTGCTTACGCGCAACAGTTCGTCTTGCCTGCGGCTACGGGCATTGGCGGCCAAATCGTAGTCAAACTTGCCTCCCACCAAGGCGTAAAAACGAAAATTGTTGATGCGGTCGCTCTTGAATTTCAATTGCAGCGGCAGTTGCATATAGATAGATTCTACGCTATGGTCGGTCTGCTCGCCCTTCATATCAACCAAGGTCAATTTTTTTTCGGCAAAAACCAGAGAAGGTATGAAGCGCGCGTCCACGAATTTACTGAGCCGCAAATTGCCCATTATGCCCAAGTTGAAACCGGGGCCAAAGCCCGGCTGCACCACTTTATAAGTATCGGCCAGGGCAAACGACTGCGAACTGTTGATGCGGAAACTGGACATGTTGGCGCCAAACGTAAGGCCAAAATAATAGAGCTTGCTGTCGTGTTCGGGCATGTTGGGAACACGGGTCTGCGCCCACCCGGCGTGGGAATGTGTGGCTCCCCAAACCAACAGCGCCCATAACAAAATCTTGTTTTTCAAAATCATACCTCCGAAGATATAGAATTTACTGCTTTTGTGCAGTGTATAAAGTGGTGATGCCAAAGGTCAAGGGCCGCGCATTTACCTGTTCAAAGCCGCAGGACTTCAATATATCACAAAAACGCGACCCCTCCGGAAATGCGGCCACCGATTGCGGCAGATAGGTGTAAGCCGTAGCGTCTTTCGATACCGATTTGCCCAAGGCAGGCAGTACATAACGAAAGTAGCAGTTGTATAATTGTTTTACCGGAAAATTTTTTGGCTTCGAAAATTCCAAAATGGCCACACGGCCGCCACTGCGCAGTACACGGTGCATTTGGCCGAGGCCGTTTTCCAAATGTTCAAAATTGCGCACGCCATAGGCACAAGTTACGGCATCGAAACAGCCATCGGCAAAAGGCAAAGCCTCGCTGTCGCCATATTGCAAGGTGATGGCATTCTCCAACGCTTTTTCTTTCAATTTCTTCCTGCCCATTTCCAGCATACCCTCCGATATGTCCACCCCGGTTATCTTTTCGGGTTTAAGAACCAAGCCGGCTATGGCCAAATCGCCGGTGCCGGTGGCCACGTCCAATATGCGTTTGGGTTGTATGGCGCGCAGGCTTTCGATGGCTTTCTTGCGCCAGCCCTTGTCTATGCCCATCGACAGGAAATGATTCAGGAAATCGTAATTGGCCGCTATGCGGTCGAACATGCCGGCCACTTGCTCTTTCTTGCTCATGTCCGACTGGGGCAGTGGCACCACTTTACTTGCGCTGTTGCCACCCGGCGATATCGATGTGTCCATTATTGCAAAAATACAACCTGCAAGGCCAATGTGTACACTTATTATTTTCTATCCCGGTTGTTGCGAATCAATGATGATGGTTACCGGGCCATCGTTAACCAACGATACCTGCATGTCGGCACCAAACTCGCCGGTGGCAATGGGCTTTTGCAACAACGAAACCAATGTTGCTCGCATCAATTGGTACAAAGGCATGGCTTGTTCCGGTCGGGCGGCTTTTATGAAAGAAGGCCTATTGCCTTTTTGGGTCGCGGCATGTAAGGTAAACTGGCTTACCAACAGCAGTTCGCCACCTATATCGGTCAACGAAAGGTTCATTTTGCCGTCGGCATCGCCAAAAATGCGCATCTGCGTTATTTTGCGGGCCAACCAATCCACGTCGATCCCGGTATCGGCGGCTTCTATGCCCAACAATACCAGCAAACCCTTACCTATAACGGCTTTGCGCTTCCCGCCTATACTCACCGATGCGCCACTGACCCTTTGCAATACGGCTCTCATGCGGTGAAGGTAATCTTTTCGGGTGGTTGCGTTTTCAACTATCCCAAACCTTTTTATTATCCGGGGCTATCGGCGACATAAATGTGGCTTGGGGGGCCGGCAGCCCCTTGGGCTTTCGGTTGGCTACGTGGTTTTTTCCCACGCTCCGCCGTTGTTGATAGAGTTGCTACCCCAAAAGCGCGATACGGCAAAAAACGGAATCCGGCAGGGAAAATCTTGGCACCCATTTTCTCCGCTGTTTGTCGGAAAAATGCGCATAACGAAAAATCTCAAACGCTATAGGCCGAGCTGTTTTTTTGATAGAAACACCATTGAGAACATCGCTTCCCAGTCATTTTTTCAATTACCCCCTCAATTCCACAACTTCTCCCTGCAATAGAGATTGTCGTTATTTACGTAATAAACATTGACCGTGCACGAAGATTTTTTGTGGCTTAGCGATTTTTGCACGGAATTGACGAAACGCCGACTTTGACGCCCCATAAAAATGTTACAGAAAATCACAATTGAGTAATCCGGACTGGATGCCATATTGCCGTTGGTAGCAACCGCAGCAAAAGTGCGCCTAATGTCCGGGAAAGAAATGGGCTTATTGCCAAAAGGAAGCATCCTCGCTTGCTTAGGCGGAAATACATCAAATTCGCCCTGCCTGTTCCAAGACAAGTTGGGAAATCCTGTACCGTAACAATTGGTATAATAATTAACCAACGTACCCTCTTTATCAAATACGAACAACTGGAGTGGCTGCCCCAAGTCATATACTATTCCATCCTCGCATAACTTGCCATCAAAACCGGCACTACCAAATACGGACGAATCTACTGTCAAACGTGAAAATGACGATTGGTACCTGCGATAAAGTGCCGTGTCAACCATATATACTTCGGGCATATCGTTCTTTTGGGCAAACTCCACAACCTTGGTGCCATCTACGCATTTGGCATCCTTAAGGCCATACAATGCGAATATAGCCCTTTGGCAACTATTTAAAAACAAGGAGGCAATAATAACGGCAACCCAGATTAAAGGGCGGCAACAAACAAATAACTTGGTACACATACTTCTACATTTAATTTTGTAAGTTGAGTAAAATCGATCCGAAAACATAACCGGTAGTGTCGGCCACATAGTTTCCGGGAACAATCACCACTTTGTGGTCAAATCCTAAAAGCTCACTTTGGTCCAAATTCAACTCGTAGGGGTTGCCCGTAACAGGTACAATATTTGTATCCAATAGGGCAGTTTGTTGGTTGAAAATCAACCTAATATGACTATCATCAACCTTATAGCACCATGCAATACCAAAATCTTCTTCTTTGGCCACCGTAGTTAATGCCATAGGTGTCATTACCGCTAAATGGTCTACATCACACATGCAAAGCCCCCATGGACATGGGCAACAAGGATACCTATAGTTCGGATTGGCACAATCATCCCCACTATGTCTTATATATATACGCATTAGAACAGCGCTGTCATTAGGCGAGGGAACCAAGTCGTCCAACGAATAATAGTTTGGCTCAGCGGCACTCATAGTCGAAACTTTTGATGCTGCCCCGGCTTCGGCATCTTGGTCGCCCCCTTTTGTACATCCGACCACGGACAGGATAAGAAGCATACAAAACGAAGCTACAGTAAAAAATGATTTGACTTTAAATATAAATAAGTATTTCATAAAAAATTATTAATCAACATTAAGAATAATTGAACCATACCCATAAGCTATTGTATCTGCGGTATACAGGCCGGGAATAAGTGTTCGCGAGCCGCCAAAACCTAATAATGCGGATTGGGCTTCATCCAAAATGTAAGGTTCGCCTGAAACGGGAACACTATCAGTGCCTATCAACGCAGTTTGCTGGTTAAATATCAATTTGACATGATTATTGTCAACTTTATAAACCCAAGCTACACCGATGCCTTCCCCCTTAGTAATAGAACCTACGTTATCCGGGGAAACCACTTCAAACCCATTTGAACAAAAACACATTCCCAATGGGCATCTGCAGCCGGAGCATTTACAGTCTGGGCATTCACATGCTGAATTTCCACCATGTCGCAAAACAAATGTCATCAGTACAGCACTGTCATTTGGTGGGGCAATCAAATCATTAAGAGAATAATAACTTATGCTACCCATCGTCGAAACTGCCTGTCGTGGTATAGAAGTAGTGTCATCTTTAACTTCGGAAGTTTTTTTACAAGCGAAAAAAACGGTCATACACATGGCACAAAATACCAAAGAAGTAACCAATACGGAAATTCTCCTCACGTCATTAAAAATTTAATTTGTGAATAAAATAGAATTAACGGCACAAAGGAACAAAAAGAAAAAAAAAAGTTGCAAGCGAAAAATAAAAATTAACATACCGATAAGGAAAAGACCAATCGACAATTAACGGTTCATTTTCCTTTATTGGGGAGTACACTTAATTTTGGCAGATGGAGTTATCAATAATCAGTCATTTTTTACCCAAAGGTTTATTGGAGTATTTCGAGATTACGGGCGGTGCCGCTGAAATCATCGAACAACACCAATTGTCGAGGGCTGGCCTCGCACAAGTACAAGTAGATGTAATATCCATTGCCGTCGGGCCATTGCCTAAAATATATCCACTATTATCGGGAACCTGAAATATCTGCGATGCTACGGAATAAAACCTGCCATCCTCTGTTTCCCAATGCGTCCTAAGAGCCAATACCACCCCTGTATCAACTTCAGCATTAAATACTTCCGCAAAGGTCAAAGCAACCTCCCCCTCGGAAAAGACCCCAGAGTTGACATACAGATTCTTCAGCTGATCAAATGTAACAGGAACAACGTTAGCACTCGAATCTATATAAGCCAAATCGATAGCAGGGACATAATCCGACATCGAAATAGCACTTGGCCGTTGGCCCAAAAACTTGAGTACGAGTTCGTCGTGTACAACATTTCCATTCAAAAAAACGACCGAACTTTTGGGTGCTGCCCCCCCTACGCCCAGGGCTGTTGTGTTCTAAGTTATCATAAATAAGAGGGAATTAATGTCATTGG
>JASGFI010000018.1:0-31118 GCA_047605615.1 Edaphocola sp.
CGTAATCGAGCGTACTGTCTATCTGCGCCGTGATGGAAACCTCCGTCAAGGGACATACCGTAATGGGGTCGTTCAGTACCGCCGCGTACAAAGAATCGTAGATTTTAACATGCGTTTCCGCCACAACATTGTCTTGCCCGGCATCGCCACAACCGCATGGGGACAATGCCTGAATTATGGCCTCAACGTAGCCATTGGGCGAGGTGCCGGAAATCAACAAGGGTTTTATTTCGAGGACGGCAGAGCTTAATCCGACAGGTATTATGATAGAGTCTGTTATATACTGATAATCTACGCCATTTACCGCATCGCCGGACAACAAATAGTGGATGGTCATGGCGGAATCGACGCTGCCGATACGATTAAAGGTTACATAAGCAGATTTGCAACCCCTGATGCAGTGCTGCGCCGTATCATGGCCACCTGCGCTGCCTGCCGTGTTCAAGGCTATGTTGACCGCATCGAAACTGAATTTAAACGTTACGTTATCGTTCGTTGTACTATTTTGTTTCGTGGGGCTATACGCCCACGAAGTAGTTGGATATACAGACCCACCGCTGGTACACACAGACGCATATACAATTCCGGCGGCATCCATGCGGGCCACTCCGCAATGATAGTGGTCTGCGCTTGCACCATAAAAGCTGCCAAAAGTTTGCTGCCCAAAATCCGAAGTAATGGCACAAAACCAAAACGGGGTTGGGGTGGTCATAAAGGCATCTTGGGTCAAGGGCATGCCCGTTTGGGCAGTGGCGGGTGCGATGGTGGCCACCAAAATGTTGCCACATACATCTATCACCATCGCGGGACATGCTATAGACGCATTGGTGGAACCAATTCTTGTGGATGCAATGCCGGTAGTTAAGCTTTGGTTCAATTTTTGAACAAATATCAAACCGTTTCCTACACTGAATTGGGCATTGACAACAGGATAATTGCCCGAATTGGCACGACCGGCAACAAAAACATTTCCCGAACAGTCGAACGCCACCCTTTGGGCCTGGTCGGCCCCCGAGGTACCCAAATAGGTAGCCGGCCCGGCCGCATAAGTGCTGGGATTGATGGTGGCCACGAAACCATCGGCATTTCCGTAGTACGAACTTTGGAAGCTGCCGGAAGAAACCGGGAAATTGGCACTCCCGGTACAACCAACGATGTACAGCATTTGGTTTTCTTCATTCAGCTCAATGTCTATGCCGCCGTCCCAGCCCGAACCTCCCAGATAGGTGCTGTACAGCAGGCTGGAAAAGTCATCGGTCATCTTGGCAATCACCACATCGTGCGAACCTGCGTTGGTGGTTTGCAGGGAATTGCTGGTAACGGGAAAGTCGGTAGAGGCACTGTTGGACGTTAGCCAAACGTTGCCCGATGCATCGAACATTATTTCCACCGGGTTGGATGTGTAGCCCAAGCCGGAATAAACGGAAGTGTAACCTATCTGTGAGGCTTCGTAACTGGTCCCCCCCAGATAGGTGCTGCCCAATAACGAACTGCCGTCCGCGCTAAAGTGTACCAGGTAAATATCGCTGCTCCCTTTAAGCGACGTTTGGAAAGCTCCCGTAGTTACCGGCATATCGGTTGCCAATACATTGCCTGCCATAAACAGCTCGTTGTCATCGTTCACCCTTAATGTATTCGGCAGGCAATCATTACTTGTTCCCCCGAAATAGGTAGAGTACACCAAAGTGCTTCCATCCGGGGAATATTTATTGATTGCAGATGAGTAAGATACAGGCATGGTAGTCATGTACGCCCCCGTAGTGGTAGGCCAATCACTTCCGCCAGCAAGGGCAGCCGTATAAGTGTTGCCGTCTTTATCGAAAGTAGTACTGTGGGCGAAATATGCACTGGTTCCCGTAGCACCACTATAGGTGGCAAATACAAGCGTGGGGTCTATGGTCAGTGCATACGCCTTGTTGTAACCATCGGGAAAGGAAAAGCGCAACACCCCGTCTTTCAATTTGTAGGCGCTTTTCACCGCTACCTGCTTGCCCCCTATATTTTGGAAACAAACGGGGGCTTGTTCCGTCACTTCATTCACGGTTGTTTTTATTACCAAATTCCCCTTGGCGTCCAATTGCGGCGCAACGCCGTCAAAAGAAAACGCTATGTCGGAGGGGTCGGCACCCGGGGCTACTATAAAATCATATTTCGCACCATTATTGCCGCCGCTGGCATAAACTACCAAGTCTATGCCGGGGTAAATATTTTTTTGGGACACCTTGCCGTACAGGCCCACGTGGCCGGCCCATTTGCTTTGGTCGTTGCCAATAAAGTAGTTGTTGTAGTTGGCACGCTTGTCCCCAACGGAATAGGCCGGCTTTTGCGCACCTACAAAATTGACTTTGTAGGCGTGGTAATGAACGATGTCGCTACCGGATGAGGCTGCTGCGTGGTCGTGTTTTTCCAACGAACAACTTTTTTCATGAATGGCCTCCCAATCCTTTTCCTTCACGAAATTGTACACGAAGCCGCCATCGGTCAAGAACATGGCCCCCCCCGCTACATCGGCTTTGTACTTGGCCTCGGCAGGCCATTGGCCTTTGTTTTCGATAAAGGATATATGGCCGCCACCCGTGGGGGTTTCGGTCTTGCCGAAGGCCGGAACCCCTACCATGCCGACAAACAATAACAAAAATGTAGAACGTTTCATTGTCTGATATAATTTATATTGTATTTATTTTTTAATAAAATTTCTTGCAATCCTTGCGCCGTCTTCCAGAATAACGCTGACGCAATAGGCCCCCGCGGCCAAACCGGAAACATCCACGGTAGCCGAAGCCTTCCCAATTTCTTTCGCAGCATACACATTTAGCCCAATAACACTGTATATTTCCATTGACTCCAATGCTTTTCCTTTACTTGCAATGGTCAACCTATCGGACGCGGGGCTGGGATAAATATCCAGCACATGCTGATTGTTTTGCTCCGTGACGGATGTCGCACTCCCCCTGAAGGCATAGGCATTGTTGGCATACTTATAATAAATACCAAGCCATTCGCCTTTCACGATGTACAGACAGACCGTTTTACGAAACGGTTGGCAATAATTTCGGAAAATTAGCAAAAAGCACAAAAGTTTACATTTTTTGTTCGCATAAAATTTTCGCTTCCACCATTTCCGCTTCCGCCGTCATGCCGAAAGCATCTAAAAAGTCAGGCCCTTCCAGGGTGACAAGCGGGAGTGTTGCAATAATTCCTTTTTATCCCCCTACACTCCCCATTGTCATGCTGAAGGCATCTAATACGAAGGTGAATTGAAAAATAGACCAAAAATATTTCTACTCCCGCCAGCACGCAACACACCATTCCCCCTTCGGGGGAGGGCAGGGGTGGGGCAACAAAAATGAATTGGCAAATAAATGGTTATCGGTCTATTATAGACATCACTTTCGCATAAAAAACATCTGATATAGATGCCTACGGCATGACAATGGGGAGTGTAAGGGCGAAACCTCAAACCTTAAACCCTCAAACCTTTTACCCGCTCTTGTCACCCTGTAAAGGCTCTATTCATCTCCTTTCCGGATGAACATGACGAATAGGGGGTACTACAACTATCCTCCCAAAAATTTTCGCTTCCGTTAACGTACCAAAGTAACCGATTCTTTCTTGCTGTACAATTTTCCATCGGCGCAGGTGTATTTAACGAAATACATATAAACGCCGCCCTGGGCTTCTTCGCTGTTTCCATAGTTGCCGTCCCAGCCCAGTTTGGGGTTTTCGTTGTTGTACACCAATTTCCCGTACCTGTCGAATACCTGGAAATTCAACACCGTTTGCCCGGCTTGCAAATACGGCAGGAAGTAATCGTTCACGCCGTCGCCATTGGGCGAAAACGCATTGGGTACAAATACTTCGCAACAAGGTTGGGTGCTTACCAGCAAGGTATCGCTGTCGCTGCAGCCGTAATAGTTGTAAACGGTCAGCACCACTTCCGTCTGCACGTCCACAAAAACACCTTGCACCTTCTGCCCATCGGCACCGGTCAATAACCTGAAAGGTTTTTCGGGTGCCCACCTGTAATCTATGGCATCGGTAACTGTGGCCTCCAGTGCCAATGTATCGTACGCACATATTACGGCTTGCCCTTCGGCCAAGGGTTTTATGGAGGCCGTGGGGTTCGGGTTTACCGTAACCGTAAATATATCGGAAGTGGCCGTACAACCTTTGTTGGTAGTGGCCACCACGGTATATTTGCCGGCTTGGCTCACTACATATTGGTATCCGGTGGCGCCCGTTATGGCCACCCCGTCTTTCAGCCATTGGTAAGTGGTAGTGGTTGCGCTGTTTTTCAGGGATAAAGTAGTTGCCGAACCATCGCATATACCTACTTTGAGGCTGCCTTTGGTAGTCACGTCGGGCAATGGGTTCAGGGTGACTACCAAGCGCAAGAAGCTGTCGCAGCCCATGGTGGTTTTCAACAGGGTGTCGTAATTGCCCCCTTTGAATATCAATTGCCCCATCCAGTTAAATGTAGAACCGGCGCAGAGTTCGCTATAAATGGTATCATAAGAGCTGCCGAAATTAATGTGTACCGTATCGGTAAAGGACACAAGGGCGTTCTGGCAACCTGCATTCCCCGTAAAGTTTACGGTATAATAGTCGGTATTCCTATCTGGGGCGACGGTGGCGCAAGGCCCCGTGGCCACGGGTACCTCCGTATTGCCTTCGGCATACCATTCCAAATCCAACGAACTTAAAGAGTCTATAATCACCCAAGGATTGTAAGCTATGGAATCCATCAAATAGGTGGCGGTTCCATTGGGCGTGAACCTCATGCCATCGTTGGTGATACCGGTAACACCCCAGTTGGTAGTACTCGTAACAGGGTCCCGGTTGGTAGGGAAATATGCCACGGTACCCACATCGTTGCGCACGCCCTGCACCACCTGCCCATAATAGCCCGAAGATGCCGAGGGGCAACTGCCGGTGATAGGGGGAATTTTGGTAGTATGGACTTCTATTAGGTTGGAACCCTCATAAAGGATAAGTTGCGAGGTTACGATTAAGGAGTTACATCCAAAAATGGGTAGCGAACACCATTCCACTATGAAGCGCTTGCTGCCACTATTACCCACCCTTTGGTATCTTATTTTGCCGCCCGCGGGCAGGTATAAATCGCAAAAGGTTGCGAATATCGCATTATTGGCATCGCCGCTGGCAACTATTTGGGACCATTGCCAACCTACCGATTGGTTCGCGTTCGACACATCGAAACGTATCATGCCATTGCCCGATGCGATACACTGGGTAAAAGGTTTGCCAAAGAAATAAAACGTGAACCCGAGATCCAACACATTACCATAGTAGTCATCGGAGCTATTGTTGTCGGCCTGTCCGGTAAGGGAGGCACACATTTGTATGGTTTGGTCGGGACAAATCAATGTATCCGAGTATTCGAGGGCAATCTGTGCGTTCACCTCAGCAGCCGAACACAAACACAGAAAAGCACAAAGTGTAACAATCGATTTTCTCATTTTATTCTTATTTGAACAACGCAAATTAACTTTTTTATTTAAACTATACCTCGCAACGGGTAAAAATGTGCAATAAATATCGAACCAAGACACCAAGGAACTGGGGTTGCTCATGTTGACAATACTATTGTTACAATCCCGTTGCTAAAACAACCAAGCAAAGGCACAATTACGCCCCCCATTGTCATGCCGTAGGCATCTAAAAAACACCCTGCATAGATGCCTACGGCATGACAATGGGGGAATAAGAAAGATTTTCCTTGAATGTCACACAATGGCCCAACGAAATCCGATTGCACATTTTTACCCGGTGCGAAGTATAAGCAAAAACAGACAGGACTTTGCAATCAATTGGTTGGAGGTTGCAAAACCTTTTTTATGAGATAAACCCAACACTGCCTCAATCTACCTCTCTAATAAGCCTTGGCAAACAATACCCTTTCCTTGGAGGGGGTTCCCGTAAGGATGCAAACCCCGTCTTCCTGCTTGTTGTTCAAGGGAATGCAGCGTATGGTAGCCTTGGTCAACGATTTTATTTGCTCTTCGGTATCGGGCGTGCCGTCCCAATGCGCCGAAACGAAGCCTCCTGTATTTTCCAGCACATCCACAAACTCCTCCCACGAATTTACTTCCGTTATGTGCGCATCGCGGTAGGCTTTGGCTTTTTCAAACATATTGTCCTGTATGTTGCCCAGCAAATCTGCCACATGGCTTGCTATGCCGTCCAGCGAAACGGTAGCTTTTTCTTTCGTGTCGCGCCGGGCTACTTCTGCCAAATTGTTTTCCAAGTCGCGCATGCCCATGGCTATGCGTACCGGTACGCCCTGAAGTTCGTATTGGGCAAATTTCCAACCGGGGCGGTTGGCATCGTCGTCGTCAAATTTTACCGAAATGCCCTTGTCTTTCAAATCCTTCACTATTTCCCGTGCCTTGCCGGCTATGATGGGTTTGCTTTCTTCGCCTTTGTAAATGGGCACTATCACCACTTGCAGCGGGGCAATGCGCGGCGGCAGCACCAATCCCTCGTCGTCGCTATGGGCCATTACCAAAGCCCCTATCAGGCGCGTGCTTACGCCCCAACTGGTAGCCCACACATAGTCCAGTTTGTTTTGCCTGTCGGCAAATTTCACATCGAATGCCTTGGCAAAATTTTGGCCCAAGAAATGCGAGGTGCCCGCCTGCAACGCCTTGCCGTCTTGCATCAGTGCCTCTATGCAATAGGTGTCTTCCGCACCGGCAAAACGTTCGTTGGCCGATTTCACGCCTTTCACCACGGGCAAGGCCATGTACTCTTCCGCAAAGGTGGCATATACGTCCAACATTTTGCGGGTTTCCGCCAATGCTTCTTCGCTGCTGGCGTGGGCGGTATGGCCTTCCTGCCACAAGAACTCGGCGGTGCGCAAAAACAACCTCGTGCGCATTTCCCACCTTACCACGTTGGCCCATTGGTTCACCAAAATGGGCAAATCTCGGTACGATTGTATCCAACCTTTGTAGGTGTTCCAGATGATGGCTTCGGACGTGGGTCGCACTACCAATTCTTCTTCCAAACGCGCCTCGGGGTCCACTATCAGCTTGCCTTTGTTTTCGGGGTCGGTTTTTAGCCTGTAATGGGTTACTACGGCACATTCCTTTGCAAACCCTTCGGCGTTTTTTTCTTCTGCCTCGAACAAATTTTTGGGTACGAACAAGGGGAAATAGGCGTTTTGGTGGCCGGTGTCTTTAAACATTTTGTCCAATACATCGCGCATATTTTCCCAAAGGGCAAAGCCGTAGGGTTTTATCACCATGCAGCCGCGCACGGCAGAATAATCGGCCAATTGGCCTTTCAATATCAAATCGTTGTACCATTGCGAATAATCCTGCGCGCGGGCAGTTATTTCTTTGCTCATGTTTTTTAAACCTTACAGCTTAGTTAATGTCTTAGTATCGTTCAGATATTTTGCTTTTCGATAGCGGCAAATGTAGTATTTTTGGGTACAAAAGTTTGTATTGCCAAGTTTGGAAGCAAATGCCAAGCTGGATAAATTGAATTTTACTAAAAATTTCAGACAATGAAAAGGTTAATTTTTGCCGGTCTTGCTTTGACGCTTTGCGCGGGCGGCGGCGCATTTGGCCAAAACGGCTATGTGGACGATGTGTATTACAACGGTTCGCAAGCCAGCGAAGACGCGCAAGCCCAAGCCAAACAGGCACGCAAGCAACAGCAGCAACAAAGCAGCACCGCTTACTACAACAGTTCCGACGGTACCGCTTACGGCAACGATGGAAGTGCGTACAACGGCCAAGCGGCCAACGACCAGTATGGCGATGGTTATATAGACTACGATGACGACGACAGCTATACTTCGCGCATACGCAGGTTCTACTACCCTATGTCCAACATAGGTTATTGGGGCAGCGTATATAGCCCTTTTTGGTACAACCCGTTTTACTACGACCCTTGGTACAGCTGGGGTGGCTGGTACACCCCGGGCTACAGCCTTAGTTTTGGCTGGGGGCCGTATTGGAGCGCGGGCTGGGGCTTCAACACTTGGTATGGCTACGGCATGTTCAGTTCGTGGTACTACCCTTATTCGGGTTGGGGCTGGGGCGGCTATGGCGGCGGCTTCTGGAACGGTTATTATGCCGGCATATACAATGGCTATGGTGCTTACAACAATGTGGGTTACGGCCGTGGCTTGTCCAATTGCGGCCCCAGGGGCATGGCCACGGGCAACACCACCGTGGGCGCTTACGGCAGGGCAGCCAACATGAGGAGCGCGGGCATTGGCAACAATGTGGTGCAACCGATGCGCGCCAATGCAAATGCCGCCAACGTAAATGGCCGCCAAATGGCTACTAATTCCGGCGTACAAGCAGGCATGGGGGGCAGGGGTATGATGAACAACGGTACTGCGGTACAGTCCAATGGCGACAACGCCGTATCGGGCAACAGGAGCCAAGCGGTACAGCAACAAGCAGCCTCCGGAGGTCGTAGCGGTTTCTTCGGCAATGTGTTCCGTGGCAACAGCGACAACAACGGCGGTTCTGTTCAAAGAATGAATAACAATGGTATGCAGCAGCAACGCAGTTTCCAACAATCCGCACAACCCAGAGGCAGCTTCAACAGTGCGCCGGCTCGCAGCAGCTTTGGCGGCGGCGGTGGTGGCTTTAGTGGCGGCGGTGCCATGCGCGGCGGCGGTGGTGGCGGTCGTAGGTAATAAATTTCCACTACCCTCTCGATATATAGCAACTGGGGCTTTCTTGATGTGCAAGAAAGCCCCAGTTGTGTCAGGGAAGCACCCCCATTTTGAAGCATAAAACATAAGAGGCCGTGGTCTTATTCTGCCCGTTCTATGCGTATGCCGATATTCATCACCGAAGGTAAGGGGTCTTTGCGCATCAATTGTTCCAATTTTATTTCGTAAACGCCGGTGCGGTTGAATTTGGGCATTTCCCTGGAGGGAATGGGTATTCTTTCCTCCCAAATACCGCCCATGCCCCTGCCCAACCATGTTCCGTCTTCGTTGGCCAATGTTTTTTCTATCCTTGTGCCTTCGCTAAAAGTTTTTTCGCCGGGGGCCTTCACCTTCATGCGCAACCAAATATTGGAAAAAGGATAGGCTTCGTCGTGGCGCAGCAACAGGCTGGCCTTGTAGGCCGTGGCAGTGTCCCGGATATCTATCTTGAACGTAGGTTGATAAGACGACGACCAAGACGCTTTGGGTATGGCCACTTGCTTTTGGTAATAGGACGTTTTTATTTGGCAACCCGATAGTGCAGCCAAAACTGCCGATGCGGCAATAACCCTAAAATATGACATGATACGCGGGGTGGTATTTATCGTTAAAGTTGAAACGGACTAAAGTGCGTTCAGCACTTGTTCTTTTGCTTTTTCCAAATGGTCTTTCATGTTGACCACTATTTTTTGAATGGCGGCATCGTTGGCTTTGGAGCCGAGGGTATTTATCTCGCGGCCTACCTCTTGCAGCACAAAACCCAGTTTCTTGCCTATGCCTTCTTCGTTGCCGCTTTCCATTAGTGCCGTAAAGTAAGCGCAATGCGTGCCCAACCGTTGTTTTTCTTCCGAAAAATCTATTTTTTCTATGTAAAAAATCAATTCCTGTTCCAAACGGTTCAGGTCTATGCGTTCCTTTTCCACCCATTCTTCGAGCGAACCGTGAATGCGTTCCCTTATGCGGCTTATGCGTTCGGGTTCGTAGGGGGCTACTTGCGCCAACAATTGTTCTATTGCGCCGATATTATTCGCCAAATCCTGCTGCAAGGCCTGGCCTTCCGCACTTCTATGCTGCACCAAATGCGCGGCCGCACCTTTTATGATATTTCTTATAGCCTGCCAATCTTCTTCGGGAAGGGTATCGCTCTCGGCGGCCACCACTTCGGGCATACGCATGATGGTAGCCATTATTTGGTCGCTGCTGCCCGTGGTGGCCAGCCCCAGTTCGGTAGCTATTTGGGCCATGGCACGGTAATAGTATTGTGCCAGTTCGGTATTGACCACCATAGGTTTGGCCGCGCCGTCTTGCTTAATGGTGATGCTGATGTCTATGGTGCCGCGCTTGAGCGTTTTCTGCAAATCGTTCCTTATATCTGCTTCGTAGGCTTTGAGCAGGGGAGAAAACCTGCTGCTTATTTCAAATTGCTTGCCATTGAGGCTTTTTATTTCCACCATTACCTGACGGCCGCCCACGCTGCCTTCGCCACGGCCATAGCCGGTCATAGAGTATATCACCTGTAAAGATTATTTTCTTGAACCGGAATAGCTCTTGGTTTTTGCTCCAACAACTATTCCGGGTATTTACTGAAAAAAACAAGCCGCAATATTACGAATTATTAAGCCGTTTGCCCCTTATCGAAAACTAAATGGCCAACCGTCCGGCTGCAATATGGTTATTTAACGCACTGGGTGTCGTTAAGCAATTTTAATGACAACAGCATAGTTAGCGGCAAAACCGATAATTTTACCAACCAAAAAACATAAACGTTATGAACATCAAATCCGTGGTTTTAAGTTGTGCGGCTTTTTCTGCCGTATCCTTTGCGGCCTGCAATGGCGGCAGTAGTACCGAAAGCAATACCGATACCGCCGTGGCTGCACCTGCCGGCCTACCCGCCGAACCCATAAGCATAAAGCCCGTGGGCGAATCGCCGGCCTACCCCGATGCCAAATTGAGCATCAAAGACGTAAAAGGCGCATTGGCGGGCACCGACTCCGTAAAAGTGACCATCGATTACGAGGTGAAAAACTACGAGCTGAAGAACCAAACTGCCGATGCCGGTTCCAAAAGTTGCAACAATTCCAAAGACGGGCAACACATCCATTTCATATTGGACAACAATCCTTACGCCGCTTTGTACGAACCCACCAAAACCTTTACCGTGGCGGCCAACAGCGAACACTACGTCATGTCGTTCCTTTCCCGCTCGTACCACGAAAGCGTAAAATCGCCCGGCGCGGCGGTACTGTACAGGTTCAAGGTGGACGATAAGGGAAATGTTGCCAAACTGGAAATACCCAAAACGCCCATGATATTTTACAGCAGGCCCAAGGGCGAATACGTAGGCGAGGACACCAAAGACCTGTTGTTGGATTTTTATGTGTACAACACTACCCTTTCCGCCACCGGCGACAAGGTAAAAGTGAACATCAACGGCAGCGATTTCACCATAGACCAATGGCAGCCCTATTTCATTCAAAATGCGCCCATGGGCGACTTGACCGTAAAAGTTCAATTGGTGGACAAAGACGGCAAAGACTACACGGGCGACAACGCAACCGTGAGCCGTATCGTGAAACTGGCAGCGGAAGAACCGGTAAAACAATAAAATTGACGGCCGCTCACGGAACAACAAAAACCCCGTGCAAACAATACACCGCGACCAAGCCGATTGGTCGCGGTGTATTGTTTTTTTGATGGGCCGGAGCAGCAACGCTGCCGCTCGTACTTATCGGTTCAACTTATTGTAACACTACGGTTTTTGTGCCTTGCTGCCCATTGGAAACATCGGTCATACGTAGGTAATACATACCTCGCGCATACTGCGATACGGGTATTTGCAATTGCTTGTTCACTTGGCCATTCCACACCTTTTGGCCAACGGCGTTATACAAGTCGAGCAACAATTGCGACTGATTATTATTAGTGATGTTGAGCGTGGCAGCAGCCGGATTGGGTGCTATGGTTAAGCCCGAAGCCAGCGATACGCTACCCACGCCAAGGTCGGCCCCTTCCCTGACAATTCGGAAATTCTCCACATTCACGTTGAAAAACACATTATCTACTGCCTTGACTTTTATGCGCGCCTGTGCCGCCGTGGTATCCGGCAAGGTTACGGTGTAGCTGCCGGAATTGGGCACCGACGAGGCCAGTTGAATATCGAAGTTGTAACCACTGTCCAGCGAAAGGAAAATATTTACATAGGCAGCGTTAACGGGTGCGCTGGCGGTATTGGCCGCATCCCAGCTCACGGTTATTTGCTGGTTGGCGTAAAAAGTGTCGTTGGCCACATTTTGCGAAGTAACCGTAAATGGCCCCGTGGTGTCGGCCACATTTACCCGCAGGCTATCTTCCGATATGTAGAACGAGCCAAGGCCATCTTTCATGTTTCTGGCGGTAAGCCTGAAATAAAGGCTGCGCGCCACGGTAGAAAGCCTTTCGCCCTTATAGGCTGTTTCGCCGGCCAACACATATTCCATTTTTGGGAACACACGGGTAGGGCTGGTGGTAGGGTAAAACGACCGGAGCGAAGGCCCGGCGGTAAAGGTAGCGGCCAAAGATTCGTTCTGCTTGAAATTGCCCCGGTTCCATTGCTCCCAACAATAGGTCATGGTATCGGAACTATCGGCCGTGGCCACCGGTGCCGTCAATTCAAATGGGGTGGAAACAGGTATGTTGTACACGGCCGCGATGCTGCTTGCAGTGGGTACGGCCGTACCCGTAGTATTTACGGAACAGGTGCCTTCGGCGGCAAGGAAAGTTGATATTTCAATCAGGCTTGCAGCATGGAAGTAGGCATCGCTGTGGCTTTGCAAATCGTTGGCAGTGCCGCATATACCGGCATAAGCCATAATGGTAGAGCCACTGCCCGGTTCAAATGCCACCGACGACTCGCCATTGCCCGAGCAACTGCCGGTATTGGCATTGAACGTATGGTCGGCACCGAATTGATGGCCCATTTCGTGCGCCACATAATCCACGTCGTACGCATCGCCTACGGGCGAGGCCGAACCGGTAACGCCACGAGCCTTGTAATTAGTGTAACATACACCGCCCAGCACCGCTATGCCGCCGCCACCGGTGCTGAATATATGCCCTATGTCGTAGTTGGCTGACCCAATAACGGAAGTAGTATTGGTTTGGTTTTGGGTCAACAACGTGGTTCCGTCATCGTTGGCGGTAAAAGGGTCCGAGGAACTGCTGGTATAAATGATGCTGGTATCATTGTCTATCAACTTCATGGTTACGCCCACTTCATGCTCGTATATGCCATTTACCCTGTTCAAAGAAGTAACCATGGCGGCCAGCACGGCAGCTTTGGTGGGCGACGACCCGGCTACGGCCACCGCATATTCGCCGGTACAACTCAATGCCAACCTATAGGTGCGCAAGGTGCTGCCAAATTGTTTGTTGCCCGTGGTGCCGTTGTTGGACACATCGTCTATTTTGGTACCATCGGCAAGGCAGGTCATCAATTCGCCCTCGGCGCGCCGATAGTCCTTTTTGTAATAAGCCTGATAATAGCCATCCGCCACATCGGCATAAGGGTCCACAAACCATGTGTTGCCACCATTATACACCATTGCGTGCAGGCCGCGCGGACTTACATCAATCTTTGCAGTAACCAAGGGATTGCCCACCGCTACGCCGGTATAGGTTTGTATTTCGGGATATGCCGCAGCCAAACCTGCCTCCATAACCGGCGTATTGGTAACTTTAAAATCTTGCGTACCGCCATCCGGCGTAGGCAAGGCAATAACGGCGGCTGCACTGCCCGTCACTGCTTTCAAACTGGCCTCCATAATGCTGTTGGCAGCCCACAAAGTGTATTTTGCCGGTACTATTTTTTGAACGCCCCTCGAAGGTGCAACAGTGCCCTCCAGCCTGTTAAATAACTGCTGCGCCGACAATTCAAGGCCCAACAACTGTGCCGTTGCCAGCACCAACCAGTATTTTTTCATAAAAAGATGACGGCACCATTTTTGGTACTCCGATAAGTAAAATTATGCACTGATTCCGAAATTATCGCCAAGCATGGTAAGTTCGATTGTTAAAATGTTTCAACGGTCAAAAATCCGCTACCAATGGACAAAGTTACCGCAGGGTTGGCGGCTGTATTTTCTTAGCCTAAAAAACCACGAAAAAGTTGCGGTCATGGCCACGGCATACTCCTTTACAACAAAAGGAATTACCTTTACCTCCTCAAAAAAAAGAAAGAATCAACTATTTATGGAAATAGCCTACAATTGGCTTTCAGCATACCTGCCACAACCGATAGCGATAGACGAACTCAGTAACATTTTAACCGCCATTGGCCTGGAAGTAGAAGCGATAGAAAAAGTAGAAGCCGTACCCGGCGGCCTGGAAGGCTTGGTGATAGGCGAAGTGCTTACTTGCGTGCCCCACCCCGATGCCGACAAACTGAAAATCACTACCGTGCAGGTAGGCAACAATGCAATACTGCCCATAGTATGTGGCGCCCCCAACGTAGCGGCAGGACAAAAAGTAGTGGTCGCTACCGTAAACACTACCGTACACCCCACCAATGGCGAAGCGTTCAAGATAAAGAAAGCAAAAATTCGTGGCGAGGCCAGCGAGGGCATGATATGTGCCGAAGATGAAATAGGGCTTGGTACAAGCCACGAGGGCATCATGGTATTGGCAAACGATGCGGTGCCGGGCACGCCGGCCAAAAATTATTTCAACATAGCCGCCACGGACTACACCATAAGCATAGGCCTTACGCCCAACCGTAGCGACGGCAACAGCCACCTGGGCGTGGCCCGCGATGTGTGTGCCTACCTAAGCCACCATGGCGGGCAACCCGCGCGCGTGGTAATGCCCAACGTTGAATTGCCCCCGGTTGGCACACTTCAATTGCCTTTCGATATTGCCGTAGAAGACGAACAAGCCTGCCCCAGATATGCAGCAATAACCATAGCGGGCGTGAACACTGGGGCATCGCCGGAATGGCTGGTGCAACGCCTGAAAGCCATAGGGCTGCGCAGCATCAACAATGTGGTGGACATTACCAACTACGTATTGCACGAGTATGGCCAGCCGCTGCACGCTTTCGATTACGACACCATAGGGCAACATCGGATAATAGTACGCAAGGCTTGCGAAGATGAAACCTTTACCGCCTTGGACGGCAAGGAACGCAAGCTGCGAGCCGAAGACTTGTTGATAACCGACAGCGGCAAAGCCTTGTGCATGGCCGGTGTATTTGGCGGCGCCACCTCCGGCGTTACCAACGATACGAAGAATATATTCTTGGAAAGTGCCTATTTCCATCCGCGTACCATAAGGCGCACCTCCATGCACCACGGTTTAAGGACCGATGCCGCTACGCACTTTGAAAAAGGCGTGGACATTGCCATGGTAATACCGGCCTTGCAACGTGCCGCACAATTGATAGCGGACTTGGCGGGCGGCACCATAGCTTCCGAAATAACCGACCATTACCCACACCCGCTCGCTGCCAAAGAAATAGAAGTGCAATACCGGTACATCCAAAATTTGTGCGGCAAAAAATACGCTCCCGAAGCCATAGACGAAATACTGACGGCATTGGGTTTTGGCATTTGCAACAAAACCGCCGACTACTTGGCGGTAAAAGTACCTTCCAACAAAACCGATGTGCTGCAACCTGCCGACATAGCCGAGGAAATATTGCGCATAGACGGGCTGGACAATGTAGCCATTCCCACAAGGCTGCACATGGCACTGCAACGCTACCCCAATCCGCCAAGCAGGAAATACAAGGAACAGATAGCCGAAGCCTTGACCGGTGCCGGCCTCCAAGAAATAGTAACCAACTCCATAACCAACAGCAAGTATTACGCCGAAGATGCACCGCTGGTACGCATGGTCAACAACCTGTCGAGCGAACTGGACGTAATGCGCCCCCAAATGCTGGAAAGCGGCCTGGAAGTGGTGGCCTACAACGTAAACCGAAAGTCGCAAGATTTAAAATTGTACGAGATTGGCAATATATACCAACAAACTGCCGTTGGTAAGTACGTGCAACAATCGAAGTTGGCTATATGGGTTACGGGCAACATAGCGGCGCAACATTGGCAGCAACAAGCGCAGAAAGCAAACTTGTATTACGTGAAAGGCTTGGTGAACGGCCTCCTCGACCTATGTGGCATCAAGAAATTGCAAGAACAGACAGACGGCGGGGCAATAGTTTGGAAACGCGGCAAAACAGAGCTGGCCACAGCCTATACCCTAACTGCCGAAAAACTGAAACGCTTCGACATAAAACAAGAAGTATTTTATGCCGAAATAGACATAGCAGCTTTTACCGATGCCGCCGCCAACAATAAGGTGCGCTACTCCGAACTGCCAAAATACCCATCGGTACGCAGAGATTTGGCCTTGGTGTTGGACAAAAACGTACCATACGCCAAAGTAGCCGGAATAGCACAAGCCCAAAAATGGGAAGCCTTGAAAAACTACGATTTGTTCGATATTTTTGAAAGCGACAAACTGGGCAAAGACAAAAAATCACTGGCCTTGAGTTTCACTTTCCAACTGAACGACCGCACCCTGACCGACGAAGAAGTAGATGCCATGATGCAACAATTGATAGGTCAATACAAAAACGAATTGCAGGCAATAGTAAGGGATTAAGTTGTTTTTTGCATGAACGAATTAGAGGTACTCGGTACAAAATTAACGCAGTTGCTCAAATCGCACCGGCAACTGCAAGACGATTATGCACGCTTGCAATCGGCCTATGCGGATGCCCGCAAACAGATAAACGCACTGGATGGGCAAAACGAGGAATTGAACCTACGGCTCACTGCCGGCATGGTGGCCAGCCTGGCCGGCACCGACAGCGATGCCATGAAAAAACAACTCGAAAAAATAATTGAGGAATTAGACAGAAATATTGCTTTACTAAAATGACAAGAACCAAGTTTTTTTCTACCATTTCCAATAAACATCGCTTGGTTTTTGCCTTAGTGGCGATAATATTTGCACCGGGCCTTACCGGCTGCGAATCGGAAGAAGCAGATTGTTACATACCCGTGGAAGCCTACGCGCTTTGCGGGTTCAGGCTTCGCGACACCACCGTGACGCTGGACACCGTAAGCAACGAAAATGGCGTAATCGTCACCACCCCGGTAGTCGAGTACACCTTTGCCGATTCACAATTGACCGCTCCCGTATTCCAACTATTAGACCACGATTCCGTGTTCGTAGTAAACGGCGTGGCCGGCACCGTTACCATGCCCGCCTATTTCGACCCGGGGGCAGACAGCATCCGCTATCGTTTTTTGGCCGACACCTCCTCCGACGCAGCCGATACCCTAACCTTTTATTACACCCCATACTTGTATTTCGTGTCGAACAGTTGCGGCTACACCTATTTTTATACTTTGGACACCGTGCACAGCACGCGCCACCTCATAGATTCGGCCACCATACTCGACAACGACATTACCAACTCGGCCGACACAAGAAACATCAACCTGTATTTTATCCGAAAATTTTAGATGAACGCCCGAATAATCGCTGCTATATTGCTCCTGACGTTTTGTGTACGGGCGCAGGCTTGGCAAATGCCCCACCCCCCCCCCCGCAACAATGATGTAAGCCGCACCGATACCGGCGCGGCTCCCGTTGATTCGCTAAAAAACACAAGCAAAACCAAAGCACCGAAGCCGCCTTACGTACACCAATTCAGGTTTGGTTTCGACATGGCGCGCATTGCCGCCAACATCATGTACCCTTCGCGCCAAAGCTACGAAGTACAGGCCGACTATCTATTGCGCAACAACGTGTACCTGGCGGGCGAAGCAGGCATGGGCAAAGGCAAGATAGATTACGACAATCTAAAATATACCGCCAAGGGTTTTTTCGTTAAGGTTGGGGTAGAAAAACAGTTTCTGGATATTGTTGGCAAAAAGGATTTCGACATAGGCTTCCTGGGCATACGCTACGGCGCAGGACCCGGAAAACGTACTGACGCCACCTATGTGGTTACTTCGCGTTTTGGCGCAGTATCGGAAGGCACCGTGCCGGCGCAAAATTACATAGCCCATTGGGGCGAAATAACCGGCGGCCTGAAAGTGGAAATAGTGCCCCACGTATTTTTGGGCTGGAGCTTCCGTATGCGCTTTTTGTTGAACCCGGGCACCTTCAAGGAGTTGGCCCCCAATTTCATACCCGGCTACGGACAAGGCGACAAGACTACGGCATTCGACTTGAATTACTACATCAGCTACGCGCTTCGCTGGGGCAAGGACAAATAGGCGGGTGGGGATTATACACAAGAGAAAATGGGGTTAGGGGAATAACAAAAGGGAAACAAGAAGGCCAAAAGCGTATTCATCCGGTTTCCTGCAACACCAAGCACACCTACTACATCAGCACGCAAGGTTGTCCGCATTGCCGGACAACCTTGCGTGTAGGTGCAATTTCAGGGCTTTTTTTACTCCACCCAATGTTGCCCGGCAATATATTCGGCTATCTGCACGGCATTGGTGGCGGCGCCCTTGCGCAGGTTGTCGGCCACTATCCAGCAGTTGAGGGTATTGGGTTGCGATTCGTCGCGGCGCAGGCGGCCCACAAATACCTCGTCTTTCCCAAAGGCATTCAAAGGCATGGGATAAACATTGTTCTTGGGTTCATCTTGCAATACTATGCCGGGCGCATTGGCCAGCAGGCTACGCACTTCCGCCAAATCGAAGTCGTGTTCAAATTCTATGTTCACGCTTTCGCTATGGCCGCCCATTACGGGTACGCGTACCGTGGTAGCGGTTACTTTTATGCTATCATCGCCCATTATTTTTTGGGTTTCCAATATCATTTTCATTTCTTCCTTGGTATAGCCATTGTCTTGAAACACGTCGATATGCGGCAGTATGTTCAGGTCTATGGCGTGTGGGTAAAATGGTTTCGGCCCGGTGCTGTTCCTTTCGGCCAGCAAATGGTCCACGCCTTTTTGGCCGCTGCCCGTTACGCTTTGGTAGGTGCTTACCACTACCCGTTTTATCTTGTATTTGTCGTGCAGGGGTTTCAATACCACCACCATTTGGATGGTGCTGCAGTTGGGGTTGGCTATTACACGGTCGGCGGTGGTGAGCGTGGCGGCATTCACCTCCGGCACCACCAGTTTTTTGTCCGGGTTCATGCGCCAAGCCGACGAATTGTCTATGACATAAGTGCCCTTGGCGGCAAAGGCTTCGGCCCATTCCAACGAAGTAGTGCCGCCGGCAGAAAACAACGCAATGTGGGGTGCGCTGTCTACGGCATCTTGCAGGCCCACTACGGTATATTCCCTGCCCTTGAACGCCACCTTTTTGCCCTTCGATTTTTCGGAAGCCACCGGAATCAATTCCGTTACGGGAAAATTACGTTCTTCGAGGGTGCGCAACATGGTGCTACCCACCAGGCCCGTAGCGCCTACTACTGCTACTTTCATTTTGAGGGTTGTGTGTTTTTCTTCGTAAAAAAAAATGTTTCAAAAAAAGACCTTACAGTTTTTTGTAAGGTCTTTTTGCAGGAGGCGAAATTACGGCAATTGTCGCAATCTTTTAGGTGCGTTCCAGCATCATTTCCTTTATGTCGGCCATTATGCGCTTGGCTATGTTGTTGGCCGTGGTTTCCGAATTGCTTTCGGCATAAATGCGTATGATAGGTTCGGTATTGCTGGTGCGCAGGTGTACCCAGTCTTTGTCGAATTCTATCTTCAGCCCGTCTTCGGTATTGATGGGTTGTTTGCTGTATTTCTGTTCTATTTTGCCAAAAATGGCTTGTACGTCCACCGCGGGGTCCAGTTCTATCTTGTTCTTGGAAATATAATAGTCCGGATAGGTGCGGCGCAATGCCTTGATGCTTTTGCCAAATTTTGCCAAATGCGTCAAGAACAAAGCTATGCCCGCCAGCGCGTCGCGGCCATAGTGCAACTGCGGGTCTATGATGCCGCCGTTGCCCTCTCCGCCTATCACGGCGGCCACTTCTTTCATCTTTTTCACCACATTCACCTCTCCTACGGCACTACCATAATAGGTGCCGCCGTGTTTCTCGGTCACGTCGCGCAAGGCCCTGGTAGAAGAAAGATTGGATACCGTATTGCCTTTTCTATGGGTCAAAACATAGTCGGCCACGGCCACCAAGGTGTATTCTTCGCCAAAAGGCGTGCCGTCCTCGCATACGAAGCAAAGCCTGTCCACGTCGGGGTCCACGGCTATGCCCAGGTCGGCGTTGTTCTTTTCCACCACGTTGCACAAGTCGCGCAGGTGTTCGGGCAGTGGTTCGGGGTTATGGGCAAAATTCCCGGTTATTTCACCATTGATAACCGTAATTTCTTCTACCCCCAATGCTTGCAGCAATGCCGGCACAAACGTGGCCCCGGTAGAGTTGATGGGGTCCAGCACTACCTTGAAATTGCGGGCTTTTATGGCCGCTGCATCTACCAGCGGATGCGCCAGTATGGCCTCTATATGTTGCTGCATATAGCTGTGGTCGGCTACTACCTTGCCCAGCTTATTTACCTCTGCAAAGGCCATGTTGCCGGTTTCGGCTTTTTCCAATACCTCCGCCCCTATCGCCGCGCTGATAAATTCGCCTTCGTGGTTCAGTAGCTTCAAGGCGTTCCATTCCTTGGGGTTGTGGCTTGCGGTAAGTATTATGCCGCCTGCTGCCTTGGCAAGCGTTACGGCCATCTCCACGGTGGGCGTGGTGCTTAGCCCCAGGTCTATCACTTCCGCGCCCAAGCCTTGCAAGGTGGCTATTACCAAGTCGCTTACCATGCCCCCGCTTATGCGGCCATCGCGACCCACCACTATTTTGTTGCCTTTGTTTCCTGCTAGAATGAGCGCACCGTAAGCCGCCGTAAATTTCACTATGTCCAATGGCGTAAGACCGCTTCCGGGTTTGCCGCCTATGATGCCCCTGATACCCGAAATGGATTTAATCAATGCCATTACTTCCTGTTATTGTCAATATGGTTAAGGCGGCAAAAGTAATTGAAAAAAAGCTACCCATGACGTGAACATAAAAAATCGGGGAGGGGGAAAGGTAGCACTTAGCACCTTAGTAGCTTTCTCTTTAATTTAGCCACAAAAGCGAGCACAACACATCCCAAACCTTGGTGCCTTGTACTGTTTATTTTCAAAAATAGCCCAATCATAACACCCATATTCCTGCCGACACCCCCGTCTCCCTCGTTATCCCAATTTTTATCCCTGCTGGCGCACGAATCCTTTCGCGTGCCATTGCGTCAAAGAAAATAATGCCGACGGGAGAAAATTTTTTTTTCATAACTTTGGCTATCGAACCAAATCAGCAATGACAACTTTAAAAGTAAGACCAAGGAGTAAAAAGGAGAAAAGTTTGATTAAAACTTTTTTCAAGGCACTCGATTTGGAAGTTGAGGAAACGGAAGACAACGACGCCGAAATCACCAATCCCGTGATTTTGGAACGCATCGAAAGATTGAGAAAAGACAGAAAAAACAATACGATACGAATAAATCCCGATAAATTATGGGAAAGTATTTCGTAGAAATAGAAAAAGATGCCAAAAAGGATATTCAGAAAATCTATAAATCCGGGAACAAAGCAGACATCAAAAGATTAGAACAAATCATCTCCGAATTATCAAAAAATCCGAGAATCGGCATTGGAAACCCCGAAAGGTTAAAGCATCATGGGGACGAGGAATTTTGGTCACGGCAGCTCAATAAAAAAGACAGGATTTTATATCAAATTATTGAAAACGAAGTTGTTGTAATCGTAGTTTCCGCTCTTGGCCATTACAAAGATAAATAACCAGAGCTGTACGGCACTGTCGGCGAACGAACCCTTTCGTGAGCCATTGCATCAAAGAAAATAATGGCCGGGGGATGAAGTGTACAATAATAAATGGTTCCAAATAGCCACGGATGGCATCTTTTAATGCAACTTTGCTTTGAAAAACTTACGCCTAAGCAATATGGAAGCGCCATAACCTATGCAGGTGCCCAAAATGCCGCCGCCCAGCACGTCGCCGGGGTAATGAACGCCCACATATACTTGCGCATAACAAATGAACGTCGCCCAGACGAACAGCAACCACCGCCATGCGCCCCATTCTTTTTTCAATGCAAAAAACAGGTAAGCCGCCAAGGCAAAATGATTGACGGCATGGGAACTGGTAAAACTGCCACTACCGGGGCAATAGCCCACGCGCAGCATGGTGTGCAATTCCGTTAGGTGGCAGGGTCTGATGCGGTTGAATAAGGGCTTTAGCACCGAACTGCTCAACTGGTCGGCTACGGCTATGCAGGCACCGGCCAAGAGGATAAAAGGAATAGCCTTTTTTCTGAAAGCGTAAATTATGTAGCCCAATAATAGCAAGTAGCACACATACCAGGTTTGCTGGTTGCGTACAATGGGCATCAGCCAGTCGAAGAAAGGCAAAGCCCAATCTTGGTTTATTTTTTGAAATAGTAACTTGTCGTATTTATCGAGCCGTTCCAGGAAACCCATAAGCGTGCCGTGGTATTAAAAACCCGGGGGCTAAGTTATGCCTAATACCTAACTTAGCGGGCTGTTTCACTAAAAATAATGTGCTTGAAAAGCCTTAAAATACCGCGTACTATTTCCTGCTTGTCTGTCGTAGGACTTTTTTTTCTGGCCATAATGGGTTTGCTGCGCATAGCATTTCTCACCTTTTTTCGTGCGCCCGAGGGTACCGGCAGCATCCCGTTGGCCAAAGTATTGTTCATGGGTTTGCGTTACGATGCCCGCATCGTGGCCATTCCGGTATTGTTGCTGTTGTTGCTTTCCTGTTTCCAAAAAACATCCCTCTTTTCGGGGCAGGCTGGCTATAAGATTTATAAAACCGCATGGTGGTTGTTCGCCTTGTTGCTTGCCTTGTTTTACGCCTTCGATTTTGGCAATTATGCCTACCTGAACCAAAGGCTGAACGCCGGCCTGCTGGGGCTTATGGCCAATCCGCTAACGGCTTTGCAAATGCTGTGGCAAACGTACCACGTAGTGCCCATATTGATTGGGCTGGCACTTGGGCTTAGTGTGATGTTATGGGCTGCAAAGAAGATATACAAAAGATGCGAACGGCTGCCGGTAGTTGGTATCAAACCCTTGCGCATGGGTTATGGCGTGGCACTGTTGCTGCTTTGTGCCTTATGTGTTTTTGGCCGTGCGGGCCAGTTTCCGCTGCGCTGGAGCGATGCATTCGCCTTGGGCAACGACTATGCCTCCAATGCCGCCCTCAACCCTTTCCAGTCGTTTTTTAGTTCCCTGGCATTTAGGAAGGCCGGTTACGACTTGGAAAAAGTAAAAGAGAATTATGGCTTGATGGCCAATTACTTAGGCATAGACAAACCCGACAGCAGCCAACTGAATTTTACCCGCCAAATAGCGGCAAAAAACAATTCCACCAAACCCAATGTGGTCATCGTAATCTGCGAATCGTTCAGCGGGTACAAGAGTTCCATGTATGGCAACCCGCTCAATACCACACCGTTTTTTAATGGCCTTTGCAATGACGGCATCTTTTTCGACCGGTGCTTTACGCCCAGCTACGGCACCGCAAGGGGCGTGTGGGCCACCATTACCGGCATACCCGACGTAACCCAGATACGCACTTCCAGCCGCAACCCCGCCGCGGTAAACCAACATAGCATCATGAACGATTTTGAGGGCTACGAAAAATATTATTTCATAGGCGGCAGCCTTAGCTGGGCCAACATCAGGGGTTTTTTAAGCAACAGCATCCGCGGCCTGCACCTATACGAGCAAGACGACTACGACCTGCCCAAAGTTGACGTGTGGGGCGTGAGCGACAAAAGCCTCTTCTTGTCTGCCGACAAAACATTGGCCGCGCAGCAAAAACCCTTTATAGCCGTGATACAAACGGCAGACAACCACCGGCCTTATACCATTCCAGAATCGGATAGGACGGAATTCAAGATTTTAAACCCACCGGAAGATTCGTTGCACCGGTTCGGCTTCGAGTCGGCGGATGAATACAACGCATTTCGCTACACCGACTATTGCTACCAAAAATTTATGGAAGCAGCCCGGAAATCGCCTTATTTCGACAATACCATATTCGTATTTGTAGGCGACCACGGCATAGGCGGCGATGCCGGAAATATGTTTCCCAAAGCATGGACAAGCGAGCTGAACAGCATGCACGTACCCTTGCTTTTTTATGGCCCGAAATTATTAGCACCCGCGCGCTACTCGTACCCGGCCAGCCAATGCGATGTATTGCCCACTGCCGCCGGCCTTGCGGGCATAGCCTATAAAAACACTACGCTTGGCAGGGATTTGCTAAGCCCATTGGTACAAAATGATACCGCCAAAGATGCGGCGTTCATCTTCAACCCCGACAAACAAACGATTGGTGTGGTAACGAAGGGTGTTTTTTACAAAGAAGCGATAGACGAAAGGCTGGCACCGCAATGGCAAAGCATTTGGAACAACAATACCATAGAGCTATCTACCAACGAACAAAGCAATTACCACCAATTTACGAGGGGATTTTACGAAACGGCAAAGTACTTGTTGCTGCATAACAAATCCCGATAGAAAAGGGCGGTGCAAGTTACTTGCATCACCCTTCGCTTATTGAAGTTTATAGTTAAATCTGTTTAAAATGTCATTCCGACGACAGGAGGAATCTCTGAGATTCTTCACTGCACTTCGTTTCGTTCAGGATGACACCTCCAAATCATTATGTCAAAACATTACGATTTAACTATACTAAACAAAACTATTTGCCCCTCAGGAAATCATTGAATGACTTGCGGCTATCGTCGAGCGTAAACACATCGGCCACGGCGGCAAAATTGGCCTTGTCGCTTACCCTGCCGTAGGAAGATTTTACAAAAGCCAACCGATTGTCGTCAAAAAATATCCAACCCGCTATTGCCTTAACATCCGCACTGGTTACGGGGTTGGCGGCAACGAATTTGCGTGCTTCTGCCAACTTTTTGCTATCGGCATCCACGGCATCCATAGTGTTTTTCAAGGCGGCCAATTTGGGCGAAACACTACGGTCGGGCGGCATGGCCAAGGTAATGTCTTCGTTGACAGGGGCATTGTCGGCATCGGCCAACGGACGGTCGCGCTGCGGGCTTGGCTGAGGTGCGGGAGGCAAGGGTTGCAAGGTAGCAACTTTAAAAAGGCGCAATTTATGTTTGGCCACATCTACTATGCAATCGTTGATGCTCCCTTTTTCTATCTTGATAGTGCCGCTATAAGTAAGTTCCGCCTTGCCCCCGCCACCGTTGGCATAAGGCCGCCATTTATACACTTGTATGTTTTGCCGCTTGCGCGGTATGTCGGCAATGGTAAGGCTTCGGCCTATCTTCTTAAAATCCCTGCCGTTGATGGTTACCAATAGCGGACTGCCGTCGCTCAAGCGAACGCGCAGGGTGCTTTTGTTGCCTTGGGCTACCGCCATATTGAAGGCTGCAACCAATACGGCCCATAAAAACATGACCTTTTTCATAAACAATATTTATACAGTTGTTGCGGGAACATTAACCTGTCGGCAGGTTTTATTCCATCAATCCATAACGGAACGCGGCACCTTGTTAGTACCCCGGTAGTTGCCCGGATTGTTTTCAGGCTATAGACTTGTTTGCCGCCGCCAAGTTACATGGCTTGTATAGATTTATGTTTTTAAAATAGCCTGTTCCACTTTGTTGGGTTGTTTCGTTGTCGGTACATAAGGTGTCGTGTTGCTTTTTCTTCCGTAAATGCCAAGCTACCTTTTGCCAACATTGCCGTGCTGTACTGTAAGGGACGCCACAAGGATTCTGCTGTTGCCATGCCCGGCGCAGATGATGAAAAACTTTCTAATACCGGAACACCTTTGTGTTCCACTGCCGCAAGTGCCAAGGAATCGGCCCGCCGTCGCATAGGACCGAGCTTGGGCAAGTTGTTGTTATGCATCACCATAATAATGTGGGGTGTTTATGAATGAATAAATGATTTTTGTTGCGTCAATTTGTTGTGTATGCAGGTGTATGGTTGTGTTTAAATTCTTCAAATTGAGCCAAGCTATACTCCGGGCAGGCACCGCTTTGAGTGGTGATAAAAGCACCCAGTGCAGTGGCATTTCTTACCGCCTCTTCATTCGTTTTTCCCTGAAAGCGTGCAGCTAAATAACCCGCCAAAAACGAATCGCCGCTGCCTACCGTATCGTTAATGGCAACCGGTATGGCGGGGTATAGGGTGGTGGTTCCATTGCCATAATACACCGCGCCTTTGCTGCCTTTTGTCAGCAATATTTCATGCACGCCAAAGGTGTCTTCTATAAACCGCAAGCTGTCCGGCTCCGATATATATTCTTTGTTGTGCAAGGCCACTATCTCCCTCAGTTCTGCTTTGTTGCACTTTATCAGGTTGGCTTTGCGCATCAGTGTGTCCAGCAGTTCTTTGGTGTAAAAGGGTGGCCGGAGGTTGATGTCGAATACCTTAAATTTCGCTACGTCCAGTAGCCGGAAAAGCGTATCGCGCGAGGTGGCCGACCTGCCGGACAAGCTGCCGAACACAAAAGCATCGGCCGATGCCACGAGTGCCGAATTGTGTTCGGTGTATTCTATGTGGTCCCAGGCGGCATTGGTCTTTATTTCGTAATGCGCTTCGTTGTGTTCGTCGATATGCGCCAAAACCGTACCGGTTTCAAAATGGTCGTCCAGTTGGCAGTCAATGGTTGGTATGCCCCAAGCCGCTACCCTGCCCAGCAGTTGGCTGCCCAGTTCGTCATTGCCCACCTTGCTGACCATGTGGCTGTCCACACCCATTTTTTTCAGGTTGTAAGACACGTTGAAAGGTGCGCCCCCGGCCTTTTTGCCGGTGGGAAAAATGTCCCAAAGTACTTCGCCATAGCAGACTATCCTTGGTGTTGCGTTGTTCATAATGATTGTGCTTAAACGATTAAACTTTTATTTTCAAGAAAATCAATGATTTTCGGAGGTGGAAAAATGGTTTATGGCTATAAGGCGGGTAGGCAGTTCCAATAGTTCTACGGGCAGGTTGGGGTTATTTATCTGTTCTATAAGCCGTTCAACTGCTTTTTTGCCAATCAAGTCCAATGGCTGCTCCACACAATGTACGCTACCCGGAAACGTATATACGCTTTCGGACAGGTCGAAGGTGGTGAGCTGAATGCGATTGCTTGCCGCCAAGCCCAAATCGCACAAGTGCTTCATGCCGGCTATGCCCAGTTTGTTGGCAGCGAAAAAGAACGTTTCCACGCCCCCGTCCAATAGCAAGTTCATGGCTTTGGGCAGTTCGTGTGCCATGTTGTCCTCGTTTATTTCGCACAGCTCATACTCGCTTTCCTTTTCGGCAGCGGCAGCCACGGCACCTTTGGTCCTTTGCTGCAAATGCGCTAAATCTTTCGCATAATTGATGATGCCCACTTTGCCGTGCCTGTTCGCGGCAAGCATGTTGGCCACGGCATTTTTGGCAGCGTCATAATTGTTGACCGTAACCGCATGGGCCTTCACCTTGTTGAAATATCTATCCACCAATACCACGGGTATCTTCTCGTCCAACAGTTGCTGCAATATGCCTTCGCTTTGTGCCGGTGCGGCTATAATCAAGCCGTCCATTTGGCGGTCGGCAAACTGGCTTGCGAGGTTCTTGAACTTCCCTACCTGCTCGTCGGAGTTGCCTATCATCAACATGTAGCCCGCATTGGCGGCTTCATTGCTGATTATCCTGGCTAATTGCGCCGAAAAAGGATTGGCAATGTCGGCCACTATCAAGCCTATATTGTACGTCTTTTTGCGTTTAAGGCTTTGGGCCAGGTAGTTAGGTTTGTAATTCAATTCTTGGGCTACCGCCAATACATGTTCGGCAGTGGCGGCATTTATCCTGTCTTTTCTTTGGCCGTTAAGCACATAGGATACCAAGGCGGTAGATACCCCGGCCTTTACTGCTACATCCTTTAACGAAACCCTTTTCATAAGTGTGTACCCACTTAAATTTTTCGTAAAAATACAGTGTTTAAACAATTAAACAAATTTATTTGGAAAAACACATATACTGTTTCGTACAGAATATCCCATGAAAGTGATTGGCTATCTTTTTAGGGCTGCATCAATTTGTAGGCAGCTATGGTTTTGCGGTAAAATGTGGGTACGTACAGGGTTTTTGTTTGGGCATTGTAGTAAAAATCGGCCATGTTCGCCTTCTCGGCGCGCTTGTCCAAGAGCAGGGGCGTATTGCCTTTGGGGCCGACAAAATAAACCATGCCGGCCCATGCCGATGCCAGAAAGGTGTTTTTGCCCACCTGTTGCAAGCCGTCCAAGCCCAAAGCCATGTTGCTGGCTACGGCTACCGGTTTGCCGCCTTTTTTGTATTTGTACAAAGCCCCGTTGTCGAGGTAGTAGAGGGCATCTTTTAGCCACAACAGCCCATTGGGGTTGATTAAACTGTCCAGATAAACATTTGGTTCTTCTTGGGTGAAGCGATATATCTTGCCCGCTTTGGAATCGCTTACGTAAATATTGCCCTTTTGGTCGGCCACTACGTCGTTCAGCATACCGGCATGGGGCACCGCTATTTTCTTCAATACCTTTCCCGATTTTTTGTCTGCGATTACCAGGTTTTCCAAATCGGCCACATATATCTTGTCGCCCACAAACGCCATGCCCTTTGGTGCGTCCAGTCCGGCAACAAAGGCTGCATCGAGCAATGTGCCATTGGTATCGGCTTTGGCTATGCCTCCCGTGCCGTCTTTCTTGAACGAATTGCCATCTACCAAGCTCACATACAAAATGCCTTCCTGCGGCTCGAAGTGTATTGACTCGGGCACGGCATAAACGCTGTCCGTTTCCCATATTTTTTCCAAGCGGGGTTGGGCGATGGCGGCACAATAAAACGAGCATAGCGCCAGCGTCAACAATAGTTTAGGTATGTGCATCAATAATCGGTTAAGTGTGCTTGCAGGTTAAGGGTATCTGTCAAAAAAAATGGACCTGAAAAAATCCTATAAATTCTTGGGGCGCTGTCCCAAGAATTTATAGGGGTGGTGTTGTACAGCTCTGGGCAACCGGATAATATTTAATCTAAATTAATTAATACCAAGTGTTTATTGTTTAATTATTTTCTGTTGATATATTTTCTTTCCCTGGATTTCCACTATTGCCATGTAAGTACCGGGGGCGAGGCGGTTAATATTCACATCGGTGATGCCATTTTCTATATTTTGCTGCCACACCTTTGCCCCATTTATGTTATGTAACATAAGCGTTGCGGAGCCTCCTGTCCAGCTAATGCGAGTATGGCCGGTAGTTGGGTTGGGCGATATTTTGTTGGTCGCCGGCAGGTTCATACTGATGCTTTGGGTTTCAACACTATCATTTTCAGGAACAATATAAAACGGCTCGTAGGAGGCATCTTCGTATTGCGCCCTCAGCGCACGGGCCATGGCACCGGCAAACATCGGGTCTTCCTGTTCGTGCTGGTACACCATATCTTTGAAAGTTTGGGGTATGCTGTCCCAGTTGCCTTCGTTTTGGTATAGCCATTGGCGCACGGCAAACATATCTGCAAGGTTGCTTAGGTATGTTTGCTCTTCGGGCGCGAGTTGATAATTGCCGGGTATGGCGTTGATAGTGGCAATGGCATCATCGTACGAACCTTTGTCGGCGTAGGCCGAGGCCAGGTATATTTTATATTCGTAACCCACGTTTACCTGTTGGTACACCAAGGCTATGCTGTCGTTGTACGGCGAGGCCAGCTGACCCGTAGTGTCGCCATAGGCTGCATATTGGTAGTAACTGATTATGCTGTCTATCAGTTGTGCATGTTGGGTGTACAAAATATCGAGCGTTATGGCAGTGGTGTCGCCCGCGTCGCCCGTACTTGAACCATTGGCCTCTATGGCTTGTATTTGTGCTTCCAAATCATTGTTTCGGGGTACAAACACGAGGCCGAAGGGGTAGGGCGGCGGCTTGGTTCCCTCGCTATGTGCCGGGCAAGTATTGGTTTTGGATATCGACAATACGTTGCTTGCCAAAAGGTTGGTGTATATGGGCTTTTCGGCGGGGGTTAAGGAACTATACCTATAAGACATCTGCGACAAGTTGTTGATGCCCGAACCCACATAAAAGTCCGTATGGTCTGATCTCTGCTCAAACCAATTGCCGGCAGATGCAGGGAAAGCTATGGGGAATGGGGCAAGCATAGTGGCATAACCGGCTTGCGAATTGGCTACACCCTGAATTGCCCCGCCAAACAGTATGGCAGGGTTTTTTACTATGGATATGCCGGTGAACTCTGCTGACGACAAATCGTTGCACAATATTTTTAAACCGGTGCTTGCCGCCGCATTGCGGTTGATGCCCATGGCTTGTATGCCTATTATGTTATACTCCGGTGCATTGCGATAAATCTCGTTGTAAGCAGTGCCTGAATTGCGCAGTACGGCAAATGGGGCACCCACGCTGGGGTGCGAGTAGCCCTGGTTGGCTTCTATTTTATAGCCCGTGCAATTATTGAGGTAAACCCCTACATAATTTTGCAAGGGGACATATTTGGGCCAAATAAATTGGCAGTTTATGATGTAGGGGTTAAGGCAACCGCTCATGTTTATGCTGTGTAGGCAGCTGAAATCGGTATTGGCCACTATGCATACCCTGTTTGTCTGTAGGCTGTTGGTGACGTTGATGGCGTACTGCAAGCCCGTGAAGGAAGGCCGTTCCCCCGTTGGGGTTGCCTCGTAGCCATTGCCGCACCGAAAGGCCGAGTTGATGGCCTTGATGCCTATAGTGCCATTGGGGTTCGCCGTGTTGTCATAATAGTTGTTGATGAACTTGCAGGAATAAAACTCGACACCGGGGCAATTGACCAAATATACCATATCTACCGGATTGGCAGTTATGAACCCCGTGGTATTGGTGAAGGTTACATTTGCGAACCAGCACCCCTGACTAATCCAAGGGATAGTGGGCGAGGTTATGCCGGCAGCAAAGGGATTGGCCGCATTGAAGGACACGTGGCGCACGTTATTGAGGAGGGTAGAGTTAAGCACCTGGAATACGGCACTCTGGCCTATGTTGGTGTTTGCCACATTGCCCCCCGTGTTGCACAGGGCAACAGTGGCATTGCTTATGGTGCTGTTGTTGTTAATGTATATCTGTGCCGGCGAACCATTGGTCGTGGCATTGGGCGGGGCCTCTATGCCCGACCAGTAGGTATTGGCGGTGGCATTGGTAACGGTGCCGCCCATAATTTGCAAGACCGCACCGGGTATATTGCTGCCGCCCACGCTGCCAATAACCGATATCTTGGTGCCCTCAGCCATCTTCACCGTGGCGCCGTTTTGTATGTACAGCGTGCCGCCGGGCTGTATGGTGATGCTGCCGGAGAAGGTGGCGGTGGCGCCACTGCCGGTAATGGTGAGGGTAGAGCCGTTGGGAATGGTG
>JASGFI010000019.1:0-29758 GCA_047605615.1 Edaphocola sp.
CAGGATGTAATTACTGCAATATTAATTGTTTGAAATTTTTGTCGTGTACTTAGTCTGCAGATAACATTCTACGGCATCTGTATCTATCCCGTCATCATCCGGTAGTTACCAACAACCATGCCACCTTCAGGGCCAACGGGCCGGTAGCGCAGGGGGCCAACGGCCCGCTGGATATAGTGGGGGGCTACCAGGTAGAGCAGGGGTTGATGCAGCTCTGTTGCGTAAACTATGTATCGAAACCGGGCAATGGCGGCATAGGTGAATTGCCAGAAAATAATGCCAAATCTTATTTGAAAATTTACCCTAATCCCAGCAGCAGGAATACCGGCATTATGTTGCACTATCAGTTTAAAGAAGCCGGCAGGGCATGGGCCACCATCTACAACATTAACGGGCAGGTAATGAAAACTATGGAGCTGCCTTTTGCCGATAATACCAAGGAAAGCTATTGCCCCATAAGCCTGCAAAACTTGCACCTGTCACCGGGTGTGTATTACATTAGGCTGAGCAACGGCGGGGAAACCCTCGGCAGCAAATTTGTATTAACCCAATAAAACGACGACTATGAAATACTGTATTTTTTTATGGATGGCATTGCTGGCACTGGGTTTGGCTGCCTGCGACAAGAAGCAAAAAGGCACTTTTACCGTTAAGGGGAGGTTGATAAAGGATTGCGATACCCCACTTATGGGCAGGCGCATATACGCATTGGAACAAATACAATTTGGCCATGGGAAAGACGAAATTGGTTCTGTCACAACAGATGCTGATGGCTATTTTGAGTTGGTATGCGGCTATTATAGCCGCATACCTAAAGAAGTGAAAGGCTTACCGGGTGAATATGAAACGCCTAATAATATGACTACTGGTACGATAATAGAACTTGGCACGATATACCAAAGATTTTCAGCAAGTGTTTGTCTCAGAATTAATGTTTTGAGTAACGCTTATGCTAATGATACACTTTTTGTAAAAGATCCATTTTTTAGTAACGCACTTGATGCAATTCATCCGCTTTCACAAGGAGAATCTTTTCATATATTTTCGTTTGATGAAGACGTAGATTGGGGGGGGGACATAAGAAACGAAGAAAATAATGCAAGCTATATAAATTATAGTATTGATACAGTCAATGGTAGTTCAGAGTATCATATCAACTACTGCGGCCTCTCCAAAGACACCGTTACCATCACCTTGCCATAATTATGAAACAATATATTGTAGCCATTATAGCGTTGATGCTTACTATATCATCTTGCGACAAGAAGCAAAAAGGCACTTTTACCGTTAAGGGGAGGTTGCTGCAGGATTGTAGCGGGCAGGGTATAAGCGGCAGGGTAATATCAGCATGGGATTTTACTAAATTTGGCCACGGAGCACAAGAAATTGGCACTACTTCAACAGATAGCAATGGCTATTTTGAACTGGTTTGTGGTTATTATGGGGGGCATTCAATAGAAATTAAAGGGCTTCCTGGCTGTAGCCCTTATGACATATACTCCGTGCCGGGTAAAATGTGCAATAATGGACAGTTTTTCAAATTCAAATCTACCAACGCCATTCCCGCCAGCACTCAACACACCCTCCCCTGCTTGCCCCCAATTTCTATCCCCAACTTGTTGGTAGACAAAGTTGGGGGGCGGGGCCGGGTCAATAAAAACGCACAAAATTTCCGGTGTGCAGTATAAAAACCAAAGATTGTATTAGGGACAATATTTGTAACAATAAAATTTGTACATTCGCTTTTTGAAAACAATTTCAATTTTTGGACTAATGAAGAAATCGAATTTGCTGGTAGGATTACTCGCCACGGCATCGTTTGCCATGATGAGCTTTGTGGTTTATAACGACTACAATGCCATGGTTCCGGACTGGGCTTTTGAAACGCCTGACGACATGCCGCCACCCGGAGGCGCCACCCCCTTGGGCGTTTCGGACGTAGTGACGGCGGCGCAAGCGTTCAAGGCTACTTTATCGTCCACCCAAATCACCACTTTGCAACAAACCTATACCACCACGCTCGCCAAAAAATGGTCGAACCTGCCTTGCGGTTCGGGCTGTAGGAACGGTATCCAGCTATCCACTTTAAGTACCACGCAGTTGGCGGCCGCCAAAGCCGTAATGGAAGAAGCCTTGGGGGCGGCAAGCGATGCGGGTTATGAAATAATGAACGCTATTTTGGCGGCAGACGATTACCTGAACGCCAACGGCGGCGGCTCGGGCTACAGTTCGGGGCTTTACTTTATCTCTTTCCTGAACGAACCCTCCACCACAGATGCGTGGATGCTGCAATTTGGCGGCCACCACATGGCGTTTACCATATCTTTCAAAGGAGGGGCGGTAATCGGCACAACGCCGGAAATGCTGGGCGTGGAACCTACCTCCTTTACGCAGGACGGAACGGCTTACACGCCGCTTGCCACCAGAAGGGCGGTGTTGCAAACCATGCTGGCGGGCTTGTCCACAACGGAACTGGCCTCCGCGCAATTGACCTCAACCTTTAGCGATTGCTTGATGTCGCCCGGGGAAAGCAACGGCAACACCAACACTATGCCATCCACGAAAGAAGGGCTTGCAGTAAGTACGCTTACCTCTGCGCAACAAACCTTGGTGATGAACGCCATAAAAGCATGGACGGCAGATTTGGACAGCGAAACCGAAACCGCTCTTAATACACTGTACGAAAACGGATTGAGCGGCACCTACATCGGCTGGACAGGAAGCGGCACCTCGGGAACTGCCAGCACTTTCCTCAACTCCAATACCAACTATGTGCGCATCGATGGGCCAAGGGTATGGATAGAATTTGTGTGCCAAAGCGGCGTAATTTTTTCCTCGCAAATACACTACCACTCCGTTTGGAGGGACCACGAAAGCGATTATGGAAACGACCTGAACGGTACGGCCTTGGGCGTTTCGGAAGTAGTGAACAACACCGCAAAAGCCGTAAAAATATATCCCAACCCAACGTCTGAAACCCTGAACCTGCAAGTGGAACAAAGTCTTTCCAACGCAACGATTACGGTTTACGATGCTTCGGGAAAAGCAATTTCCACAACCAAAAATGTAAGCGGTACAAATGTAAACATCCCGGTGAATACATTGGCTTCGGGCAATTACATAATAATGGTTGCCGACAGCAAGGGGCATTTTACGGCCAAGTTTGTCAAGCATTAGTTTTGTTTTTCAGGATAAGAAAAACCTCATTAACCGAAGTATAGATAGTCCTGTGTTGATAAAAATGTGGCTTTGTTGATTGGGTATGGTTTATAGAAACTTTGCCAATCTTTAAAAGATTGGCAAAGTTTTAAACAAAGCAAAAACATTCAGATAATTGCTCTATATCTGTAACTGCTATATCAGTTTAACAATAAAAACAGAACGGCATTGTTGAACTAAGATGGCATTACAAATACAAAGTACTGCTCTAAAGATTTTTTTTGCTTGATTTTCAACTCTGCCAACTTTTTAAAAGTTGGCAGAGTTTCTAAAAACTATATCAAATCCAGAATTATTTCTTCTTAACGAGGGAGCTTAGCGGGTGTTTAAGGTTGTTGCAGCCCATCATGTCCACCTTTATGCTGCCTACCAATATGGGGCTGTCCACCCTTAGGGGTATGTGGTTGGCATCGTCGCTCACCCAAATGGTCATTTTTTCGCCGCCTTCGAATATGGTGCCCTTTATGAGCAACGGCGATATTTTGATGGCCCTGAAGGTGCCGTATTTGGTGTTGACGGTTTCTTTGCCGTGGTAGCGTATGTACAGGCCGAACACCTCATTGTCCAGAAACATGCCGAAGGGAATCTTGGTGCCCGCGGCATATTTGTCGTAGTCTATGTTTCGGGCATAAAAAATGGCCGAAAGCACGTCCTGCACGCAATCCGGCACCGCGAATATTTTCTTGTCGCTATAAGCTTTGTGTGCTGTTTGGTCAAAGGTTACGTTGTTGGTAAAATGATAATCGCCCTCGCTCACGCTGCGCAGGAACTTTAGCGGCAGCAAGGTGTTCATGTCTATAAAGGTTTCGTATTTGTCGCGCACCTTGAATATCCAATCGTAGCTTTTGTAGGTAGCCCCGTTGCCCACTATGTGATATACAGGGTGGCCATTTAGTTGTTCTTCTTTGGTGGTAAAATTGGCCTCGCCCGCACCCACCCACACCGCGCCCAAATTGTAATACACTTTGAAATTCAGCTTTTCGCCGTGGTTGAGGCACTTGTTGGCCACGCCGCAAAATCCATTTTGCGCCACCATGTTCGTATTGCCCAATAACGATAATGCCAGTGCGGCAATGCCAAAAATATGCTTCATGTAGCGATGACAATTTTTATGGCGAATGGTTTATGATGTACGCCGGGTAGTTTTGCCCATTTTATTGGCTCCCCGGCTCTCAGTTGTTTTTTTGACGGAGGAAAGGCGGTGGCCCATGATGAATACGGTTTTTTTCTAAAAATGCTTGCAGGTTTTCGTGGATTACTTTTTCGTTTTCGGCATTGCGGGCAGAGGTGGCTTCGTCGAAAAATAGGCAATACTATTCATTTTTTGAAAGTAGATATAACGCTCCGGTAATGATATCTTTCGCAATTCAGCGCATCGAGTTCTTCGGTACTTAGTCTGTGGGTTGTAAGCACCTTTCGTTTGAACGTGGTGTCCCCTTACTTCTTTTTATTCATTGCACCCACATTTTTATCCGACGGGAGGGGAAGCATAGTTCACGAGGGGCTGACCCATGTCGAAGCCCCAAGCCCCTCGTTATATTATTGGGCTTTCCATGACTTTAAGATGCTTACCTATTCCGCGTTGTTCATCACGGCGGCTATCGTCTTTTCCAGATAGGTGCGAATAGCGGGAATTTTCACTTTTTCGGTCACGTCAAAGGCAAAGGCGTTCACCAACAAATTGCGCGCCGATGCCTCGCCTATGCCCCTGCTTTGCAAGTAGAACAATGCTTCTTTGTTCATTTGGCCAATGGTGGTGCCGTGGCTGCATTTCACGTCGTCGGCAAAAATCTCCAATTGTGGTTTTGCGTTCACGGTAGCCTTGTCGCTAAAGAGTATGTTGTTGCTTTGCTGGAAGGCATTGGTTTTTTGCGCGTCTTGATACACATAAATCTTGCCGTTGAACACCGCCTTCGATTTGTCCATCAGCACGCCTTTGTATAGTTGGTTGCTTTCGCCATTGGGGAATTTATGGTGTACCTCGGTATGGTTATCTACCAATTGCGTACCGGCAGTAAGGTACAGCCCATACAAATGGCTTTCCAAGGTATCGGCATCCAAATGAAGCGTCAGGTTGTTGCGCACAAAATCGGCACCGGGAAAGGTAAAGGTATAATTGCTGTAATTGCTGTGCTTCTGTTGGCTGGCCTCGGTGCGTTGAATGTAGCGCATACCGCTGCGGCCCGTCTGGATATCGTAATGGTGGAAGTGTGCATTTTCCGCAACCGATATTTCCGTAACGCCGTTTACCAACAAGTTGTGGCCGGTTTGGTCGGCCAGTATGGTTTCTATTATTTCGAGCGAAGCGTTTTTGTTTACCACAAACAAATGCCTTGGCTGCAACAGCACATCGGCAGCCGAAACGAATACGTTGATGAGGTGCAAAGGCTTGTCCACCTGGGCATTGGCCGGTACTTCCACGAACAGGCCGTCCTTGTACAAGGCGGTATTCAATGCGGTAAAGGCATTGCCTTCCATGGTAGCCACATTGCCAAAATATTTTTGAAACGATGCCTTGTTTTCTGCCTGTTCAAAGGACAATACCTCAATTAATTGGGTATTGGGCAGGTAGGATAGGCGTTCGTTTATCTTTCCGTTTACAATTACCAAACGATAGGCTCCTTTATGTTCGCCTTTTAACGATTGCTGTATTTCTTCGGTATGGGCAGCTACCAAAGCCGCGGTTTTTTCAAATTCTTCGGGCGAAAGGCCATTGTCCACCACTTCCAATTCGTAATTTTCTTTTACTATGGGCAATACGTTGGTGAAACGCCATTCTTCGTTTTTTATAGAGGGGAAACCCAATTGCTTGAATATGCCAAAAGCCTTATTGCGCAATGCTTTCAAGTGTTCGTTGCCCGCTTGCATTTCGGCTATTTCAAATTTTGCAACTAAGTTCTCATACAAGGGTGTTTCCAATTGATTGGTCATTGTCATGTTTAATTTTTTTTTCGGATTTTCTTCAAGCCTAAGCATTTGCACTACACGCCTCCTGGCGGGCAAAGTGCTCCCACTTCAATAAACCCATCAGCTAAAGCTGTTGGCTATTCAACCTCACCCAAAAATCCCAATTCTTTCATCTCGATACTAACTTACGGCTTCTTCTTTCAGCCAGTCGTAACCTTTTTCTTCCAATTCCAACGCCAATTCCTTGCCGCCGGTTTTTACTATTTTGCCGTCTGCCAAAACGTGTACATAATCCGGTACGATATAGTCCAGCAAACGTTGGTAGTGGGTAATGAGTATAAAGGCATTGTCTTTTGAGCGGAGCTTGTTTACCCCACGGCTCACGATGCGCAAGGCATCTATGTCCAAGCCCGAATCTGTTTCGTCCAGTATGGCCAGCTTAGGGTCGAGCATGGCCAGTTGGAATATTTCGTTGCGCTTTTTCTCGCCGCCCGAAAAACCTTCGTTCAACGAACGGTTTACCAACTTGGCGTCGAACTCTACCAATTTTTGCTTTTCCTTTGAAAGTGCCAGAAATTCCTTGGCACTCAACGGCGGCAGCCCGCGGTATGTGCGTATTTCGTTCATGGCCGTTTTCAGGAAATTGATATTGCTGACACCCGGTATTTCAATCGGGTATTGGAAGGCCAAAAACACCCCCTCCCTCGCCCTGTCTTCGGGCGACATGTCGAGTATGTCTTTACCGTCCAGCGTTACGGAACCTTCCGTTACTTCATAATTGGGGCGGCCGCTCAACACCGAAGCCAGCGAGCTTTTTCCGGCACCGTTGGGACCCATGATGGCGTGTACTTCCCCGGCATTTACTTCAAGGTTCAAACCCTTTAATATTTCTTTCCCTTCTACGCCCGCATGTAAATTTTTTATTGAAAGCACTTTTGCGATGTTTTTATTTTTAATTGATTAGACTTATTTCTATTTCGTAATGATATTCCGATGCTATTTCAAAACATTTAAAATCTTCGTCCGAAAGCATAGGCGTTACGAATATCCCATTGGCCTCCTCTTTAAGCCTTTGTAACAAGATAGGGTATCCTTTTCTTACGGCCTCTTTATATTCGTCAAATAGCATTTTGTGTGACGATTGGCCGTATGCGTTTCTTGCCGCAGTTTCATTTAGTGTCATAGATTGTATTTTTCAGCAATACTAATCGGTTTTTCTGGTTTCCTGCCATATTTCCAAATCTTCAAATCGCTTTATTGCAACCTTTTTTTGTGTTTATGCTTCGGACTGGGCAAAATGCCTTTTTGTCTTGGCCAGGTGCATTTAAGATTGTCGCTGTTAGGCATTCATTGCACACAACTATCCGGCGTGCAGTATAAAACGACCGTTATCCGCGAAACCTAAAACCTGAAGCTGATGCCCAAGTTCACGGCACTCATCATATCGTAACCGGCCTCGCCGTAAACCCCAAAAGACGGAGCAAAGTAATAACGGGCGCCTGCTTTGAATATGGGGGCGATAGAAAAATGGGAACTGTTGTACCGGCCGCCGCTGTAACCATCATCGTAAGAATAACTAAGGTTGCGCACCCCGATACCGGCGCCGGCATACACATCCAATTTCCGGATAGGTATCCATTTATTGAAGTGGTAATAGCCCAAAGCACCAATGCCAAGCGCAAAAATCTTGTCGGTATAACCGCCATGCTTATACTGCGAAAAACCGGCAGCAGCATAACCGCCTATGCCCACTTCGTCCATTATGGCGTGTTCGTACTTTACGTAAGGAACCGGAATGGCCGATGAAATGCCGCTGGTGTAATAGTAGCCGCCGCTAACGTTCGGGAAGCCGAGGCCCAAGGACAAGATACCCGTGGACTTGGAATAGGAACCCGCATTGCGGGACCTGTAAGGTGTTTTGTAAAAACCTTTGGCACTTTGGGCGTTAGACCCTGCAACGGGGGCGCAGGCCAACGCCATAGCAACCGCAAGACAGAATACGTTGTTTGTTTTTTTCATATTTGGAACGTTGTTTGGCGCAAAGTAAAAGAAAAAGAATCTATGGTGTAACAAAACTGCCAAGTATTTGGTGTTAAAGCATATATAACTTTGAAAGCACGTCGTTTAAAGGCTGTGTTCCTTTGTTGGGCACGTGTAAACGGAAGATGGAGCATGGAAGTGTCCACGAACCGGCTGTTCGGCGTCACGTAATTAAGCCTGAAACCATCATTTAGCACCCATTTGCGTTGGTAGATTTCCATGAATATTTTGGCATTGGCCCCGAATGCCAAAGTATCGTTGCCAAAGGGCATGTCTTCCGTTGCCCCCGGCAGGGATAAGGCAAATGCGCGCAGTTGTTTTATGCCCACCCTAATTTATTTTACCAAGCAAATATCCCATGCCCAATATTTCGCTGCAAACCGCCACGGCATTGATGCTTACGCCCAACACGCCGTGTATGCCTATGTTTTGTCCGGTAAGTAGCAAGTTGGGTATTTTTGTTCTTATGGGGATGCTGGCAAGCTCGGGTTGGCGCACATCGGCCATGATGCCATACATGCTGCCGTCGGGCGAACCCATGTAATCCCTGAACGTGAGGGGGCTGGCTACTTTCATGGCCAATAGGTTGTCCTTTATTTCCGGGAAACGTTCCGCAACCAAGTGGAGCAATTGGGCGGCCTTGGCCTCTTTGCAGGCATGGTAATCGTGGGGTCTGCGGCTGGGGCGCGCCGTTATGTTGCGTGTGTGGCCCCATGAATCCCATTGGCCGCCGTCCATGTAGCACAATACCGCTACGCTCTCGGCAAAGCCTTGGCGCAAGGGATCCTCGGTAAAATACAGCGCGTAGTTGAGCGGCCATTCGCCCTGAGCGGCCTTGTCGGCTATCAGCGTATCTCCGTCCTTGGTCCAATAAATATTGTGGTTGCGGTAGGCTACGGTACCCGGTGCCAAAACAATATTGAGCATGAAGGAAGCAACGGAATTAGGCGCTGCGGCTATCCGTTTTTTGTAAACAGGTTTTATCAGGCCTTCGGGCATCCATTCTATTACCTTGGCCGGGTGTGCATTGGCTATAAATCTTTTGGCCTCATACCGTTCGCCATGTTGGTCCACGACTGCCTGGAGGCTGCCGCCTTTGGCCATTGCGCTTTGTGCTTGGGTATTCCTGATAATCTCGCCGCCGTACTCCCTAAGTTGCCGCACCAACAGTTTGGCTATTTGCGAACTGCCGCCTTCGCATTTCCATGCACCGTCTATATAATTTTTGGCCACCAAGGCATGTACGTAAAAAGGTGTCGTGCTTTCGCTGCCGGCATACAACAGGCTGTTTCCGGTAAGTACACGGCGCAAAGTAGCATCGGCAATGTTGCCCATTACGTGTTGCATGTCCCAGTGCCACACCCGGTTTTTTTCGGAGGCATGACCCAAGCGTAGTTTGTATAAGGGGAAACTGTCGGCCACGTACTCTATGGCCTCCATGTATGCCTTTAGCCCTTTATGCTGGAGGGGGAATTGGGCGGCCAGCGTTTCCACGAAATTATCTGTACCCTGCGCCAACCTGTATTCCATGGGGTCATTCCCCAACATGATGCTGTCGAAACCTTCCACGTCCAACCGGCGCAGCTTCAAGTCTTGCGCTATGCCCGCATGGTCAAAAATGCGCCGCTGGGTTTGGCCTTCGTCCATGGCCCCAATGTAATGCACGCAGCTGTCGAATATTTTCTTGTGGAACGAAAAGGTTTGCAGGCAGCCGCCTACCTGTTTGTTTTGTTCTATTACGGCTACCTTTTCGCCTTCCTTTGCCAGCATTACGGCACACAGCAAGCCGCCGAGGCCCGCGCCTATTACTATGGTGTCGTAGTTGTGCATGAAAGGTGTGTATTATAGCTTGGGCACGAAGGTTCAATTATTTTTCCACACTACAAACCGGCCAACGTTGATAACTCAGGGGCCGCAAAAACAATAACATTGCACAGTAACAAATACTTGCTACTTTTATGAGCAAGGAAATTCGCTATACGCGCCCGACGACCCACGATTCAGAAAAGCAAACGTTCATTTCAAAAACAACATCTATTTTGACAGAAATCATCATCAATCTCGAAACGGTAAATCCGATTGAGTTCTTTGGGGTAAACAACAGCAAGTTCGACATCCTGAAGAAAAAATTTTCCATGTTGAAAATATTGTCGCGGGGCACACAGATAAAACTTGCGGGGAAACCGGAAGAAGTAGAAGCCGCACGCGAAAAGATTGATTTAATAGTGAAATACCTGGAGCGGAACGGGCACCTTTCCGAAAATTATTTTGCCCAAATATTGGGCGAGGGCGACGAAGACGGCAACGGCGAAAACACAATAGACGGCAACGACGTATTGGTGTTTGGCCCCAATGGCAAGGTGATACGCGCCAAGACCCAGAACCAGAAAAAGATGGCCGCGGTATCGGAAAAAAACGATTTGATATTTGCCATAGGCCCTGCCGGTACCGGCAAAACCTATACCGCCGTAGCCTTGGCCGTAAGAGCCTTGAAAAATAAGGCCGTGAAGAAAATAATACTCACGCGCCCGGCGGTGGAAGCAGGGGAGAGCCTGGGGTTCCTGCCCGGCGACCTGAAAGAAAAAATAGACCCTTACCTGAGGCCGCTGTACGATGCGCTGGACGACATGATACCTGCCGACAAGCTCAGTTACTTCATGGCGAACCGTGTGATAGAAATAGCACCATTGGCATATATGCGCGGCCGCACGCTCGACAATGCTTTCATAATATTGGACGAGGCGCAAAACGCCACCGACCTGCAATTGAAAATGTTTTTGACCCGCATAGGCCCTTCGGCAAAAGCCATTATCACCGGCGATTTGTCGCAGGTGGATTTGCCCAAGAACCAAAAATCGGGTTTGGGCAAGGCCGTGCGCATTTTGAAGAACATCAAAGGCATAGCCCATATAGAACTAAGCGGCAGCGACGTAGTGCGCCACAGGTTGGTAAAAGCGGTAATAGAAGCCTACGACCAAGAAAACGAACGCGAAGAATTGCTCGAAGAGCAAAGAAAAGAAAGGAGGGCAGCCATATTGAACGCAAAAGCAGCCGAATAAATCGTTGCTATAATTGCAAAGCACTGAGCCACCGTTTCCGGTGGCTCAGTGCTTTGCAAAAATCACGTCAATGTCGGGTTGTGGATTTATTGCAGCCATGGCAAAACCCGCGAGGACAAAGGGGTTAGGGCATTTTTTAAATCAACCTAAATCAACCAAAGTACCGTTGCACACTATCAAAAAACAAGTACAGCATGGCGTACCTTTGTTGGCAAATTAAAAGAACAATCCCGGTGTTAGATTTGATAATTGTAGGTGCTGGCCCCATAGGTCTTACTTGTGCCATCGAAGCCCAAAGGAATGGGCTTTCCTACCTCATCATCGAAAAAGGCACCTTGGTGAACAGCTTGTACCATTACCCTTTGTACATGACTTTTTTCTCCACCGCCGAACGGTTGGAAATAGGCAACCTGCCTTTTAACTGCATAGCCCCCAAGCCCGGCAGGCAGGAGGCTTTGGAATATTACAGGAACGTAACCCGCCATTTCAACCTCAACCTGCACCTGTACGAACGTGTAGATACCATAACACCTACCAACGGACATTTTGAAGTAAACACCGACAAGGCTACCTATTCGGCGGCCCACGTGGTGGCAGCTACCGGCTTTTACGATGTGCCCAACTACATGAACGTACCGGGCGAATCGCTGCCCAAGGTGCGTCATTATTACAAGGAGCCCCATCCATATACCCATCAGAAAGTGATAGTGGTGGGCGCCAGCAATTCTTCGGTGGATGCCGCATTGGAAACATGGCGCAAGGGTGCGGACGTAACCATGGTGGTACGTGGTGCAACGATTGGCGATAGGGTGAAATATTGGGTGCGCCCCGACATTGAAAACCGCATAGCCGAGGGCAGCATAAAAGCCTACTTCAACAGCAATATAACCGAGATAAGACCCAACGAAGTTGACCTTGAAACACCTGCCGGATTAGTAACCATAGAGAATGATGCAGTGCTGGCATTGACCGGCTACCGTCCCGATCTGGATTGGCTGGCAGCTTGCGGAGTGCGGCTCGACCCAGCGGACAATTACAAACCCACCTACGACCCGGCTACCATGCAGACCAATGTACCGGGGCTTTATTTGGCCGGTGTGGTATGCGGCGGCTTGGCTACCCATAAGTGGTTCATAGAAAACAGCCGCGAACATGCCGCCTTAATAGTGAACAATATTTTGCGCAGCAAGAGCAGTGGCTAATTTTCCATATAAAGACAGCCGTTACTTCGGGATCGATTCCAAAGGTGGTTGGTAGCTATAAACATTGGATGCCTTCGGCTCCCTTGTCATGCCGAAAACACAAAAAGCGCAAGGATTTGATTCATCAAACCCCTGCGCTTTTATTTGTCGCAGCGATAATACGTAAAATACCCTTAGTCTATTATCGACGTGGGGGCATAGCTCTGCACGTTCCCGTTGAAGTCAACGAAGTCGAACATGATGTACGAACTCCTGGATACCGAACCGGAAAGCTGGTAGTTCAACGTCATGGTGCCGTTCTGCAATACCACCGGGCTTGTCCCGGTCGGCTCCGCCACCACGGAGGTGGCCAGCCCCGCCGTCTTGGCCGCGGGTATGGTGAAGGTATAGCCGTTGTCGCCGTAAAGCTCCACTTGTACGGGCACGCTCACCGAGATGCTGTTGGCGGGCACACCGGCATGGATGGGGGCGGAAAAGTTGATGTTGGAGAAATCGTAATTCATCCTTACGCCACTCACGGCCACGAGCACCGTATCGGGCAGCAGTTTATGTTCGCAGGTGTGGGTCGTTTCCGCAACGCCGCTATCATGGTGGGCTTCAAACGTGATGCGGTAATTGCCCGGCTTCTGGAACACGAAATCGGCATAGGCGCTGCCCGTTCCATTCGCCAGTTGCTCATGCTCGTCTATTGAATAAATGGCCCATTTATCCTCATCGGTAATCACGCCCTCGTAACCACCGCTGTATTTGTCGCCGAAAGACATTTTTACCGGCTGAAGGCCCGATTGGCCAAACGAATGTGCTGCTGCCGCAAGCAGAGCAACGACACTTAAAAAAGATATTGTTTTCATTGCTGAAATATTTTTATTTGATTGTTCGGTTAATTAAGATACAACTTTCGCACCGTCGGATGCGGGTGCAAAAAGCCCCGCACCCGATTGGGCGAAAAATAAATTTATCTGCGTACTACTTTGAAGTTAAGCCTTTCCATGTTGTCGGTAACCACCACCACGTTATATACGCCGTGGGCATAAGGGGAAAGGTCTATTTGCCCATTGTCCGCCGATGCCTGCACGTCCAGTATCTTCTTGCCTATGGCATCGAACACCTGGATGTTTTCGCCCCTGCGCACGCCTTCGAGAACCACCTTGCCGTGCGTGGGCGAAGGATATACCTTGATGTTGCGGGCGGTGGCGCACGATACGCTTACCGTTGCCACGCGGCTGTAGGCCGAGGCCCCGTCGAGGTCGTCCATCTTCAACCTGAAATAGCTTTTGCCGTCGTTCGCATTGCGGAACAGATAGGTATAGGTGCTTCCGTCTCCTTGGGCAGCCACGGTTCCCACGGTGCTGTAAGCACCGGCATCCTTGCTGTATTGCACTTCAAATTCTTGGAAGCGGTATTCTGCCGCCGTGTTCCACGTAAGCTCCACGCTGCAGCTGCCGGCATCTTTCCCTGTAAAGCTTTCCAACTCTACGGGCAATGTGGAACTGTCGTATATCCCGAAGTCGTTGCCCGACGAATTGGCACCCGAAACCACGATGCCCGTGATGGTGTTGGTTGCCGTGTTGCTTGCTATGCCGTTCACGTTGGTGCCGGTATAAGACCAGGAGCCGGGCAAGGTGGTGGTGGAGGTGGTGATGGAGGTGCTGGCAGTTGTGCCCGTGGCTATCTGCGTGTTGGTTATCACCACGCTGTAGGTGCCGCTTTCGGTAGTGGGCAGGGAATAGGTGCCGTCCGCGTTCACGGGGACGGAAGCCACCACAACCCCGGACGAATTGACCAGGTTTGCCCATAGCACGCCACTGGTGGTGCCGGTATTGGTGCCGCTCTCGGTGCTGTCCTCCACGGCGTCCTGGTTGCTGTCGTTCCATATCGTGCCGGATACGTAATAGACGGTGCAGCCAACGGTTACGAAGGTGTCAGTCACCACCGTGGCGGCGGTGTCGCAATCAGAAACCACCACGCTGTAAGAAACGACCACGGTGCCGCTCGTACCGTTGAAGGTCAGGGTGCTGCCGCTCACGGTGGCCGGGCCGCTTACCGACAGTGTGCCGCCGGTGGGGCTGGTGGCCAGCGTTATGGACTGGCTGTTGCAATAATTGCCCGATGAGTCCGTAACGGCCGTACCCGATATGCCTATCGTGGGCGTGGTTGTTGAACCACATATCTGCACGGAAGCCGTAGCATAGGTAAAACTTGCTTCGGTTGTAGATGTAGAAGATCCATTACCCATGCTTCCGTTAATTCTGTGTCCCACATACCCGAAGTTCTCCACGCATTTCTTGGCTATCATCGTGGTGTGTCCGCCCGTTTCCACGCCAATTATGTCGTCGGTGGTGGCCAAGCTCGATGGCGTACCCGGATCTGTTGCCTCGCCGGAGCCGGTGCTGGTGCCGGTGCCGCGACCCAAGTCGTAGCCGCTTTCCATGCCCCAGTTGTACAAATGGTGGTCTTCGTTGATGATGTTGATGGAGGGATAAGAGTCGTCGTGTTCGCTGGGCGATATCCAAAGTACATCGCTCATCACGGTTCCGGTGCTGCTGACGTACCGGGGTTGCACCCAGGCGGTGCGGTCGGTGGTGGTCCAGTCGCCCAATTGCTTGTTGCTGTTCTCGCCCAGCGAATAAAGGTTGCCGTTGGTGTACAGCACGTAGTAGCTTATGTAGCTCGAACTTGAGTAACCGGCAGCTCCTATCATCTTTATGGTGTCCGCAGCCGAAGGCAAGGCCATGGCCGTGGCATAGGTCCTGTTGGCGGCAGCGGTGTTGTTGCCCAAATAGGTGTTAGTACCCCAAGTGAATAGGCTGTCGCTACTGGTGAGTGCTATCAAACCTTCCGGGCAGCCCCTCAAGGCCACTACGCCGGTAAGGTATGTGGTAGCGTCACGTTGTACCTGCGACCAGGCGGTGGCGCTGCCGCTTCCCCCATTTGCCCGGTTGTTGCTTTCCTGCGAAAGTACATAAGCTGCACCATCGCAGGTTACCAAGGCCAAGGTATGGTAGGTGGCAAAAAGCATCTTTACATCGGTAGCAGCCACGCCCGTGGGCAGGCTTATGGTATCTATGCTGGTAGAGGTTGTCAGTTCATCGTCCACTACCGCGTCCTCCGTACCCCACACCCACAAACCGGTAGTGGTCAACAATACCGATTGTATGGCTGTAGTGCGGCTACCTACGACCGCCTTGAGGGGCGTGCCCGTGATGCCGTAATTGGTGGCATTGATGATTACGGGACTCAGATTGCTGCTAGTACCATTACTGCCCGATAAGGCTCCCCAGGTCTTCAAATCTCCCGAGATATCCCTGATTATGGTGGAGTGGAACGACGACGTGAAATTGTCGTATTCGATAGTGGCTGCGTTGCTGTCCGAATAAACGCCGGAATTAGCGTAATCGGTGTTGCTGCAACCCAGGCCGGATGCGTAGCCACACTGGGCGGAGGAAACCGCCGGTGCCAGCGCCCCGGTTACCACGCCCGCCAGGGCCACCATGCGGGCACCCCAATTTTTCTTTCGACAAACGGTCGATTTTTGATACATACTCTATTTTAATTTAGTGAAGAAAAAAAAAAAAAAAAATTAAAAATTTAGCCGCAATAGTGTTACATGCTGCACAATACACATAAAAATTTTGCACAAAGCAGAATATTCGAGCCTACTTCAATGCGCATGATGATTGCACCCATACGGCTCGCAAAATTAATGCCATCAACTAAGATAACCAACGACTTCATATACATATATTAATGTACAACTCATAAAATGTTTATTGTATTTTGTTTGCAATCAAATGAACTGTTTTATATTTGTATATGTGGTGTGGGTGTTTTTGAGATGCCCGACAGATAAATCTGTCGGCTACTCAACCGATGCGGGGACACTTGCGGTTGCATTGCCTCCGGCTTCAGCCGGGGCTGTATGGATACTTGCAGCATGACAAACAGGAGCGCCGTAAGCCCTTTTATACTGCGCACCGGATAGTTTTGTGCAATGAATACCGAACAAGGGGGGGGGTAAGAGGGTGCATTTAAAATCGCCGTTTTGATACACCGCGTCATTGCGAGGCACGAAGCAATCTAAAAGCAATAGTTATTATTGTATTTTTCATTGCTTGCTTATGTTTTCAATGGTATTCAATCTTGCTCCGCAGGTGCTTCGTGCCTCGCAATGACGAACAGCGACAACCTTAAATGCACCCGGCTAAGACAAAAAGGCTTTCGAGGGCGCATTTATGGCAATCGGGGGTGCTGTACTTCGCTGGGGTGCATTTAAAATTGCCGCCTTAAAGGGAATGACACGAGTTTCCTCGTTGCGTTCGGAATGACACCCGCCGCTTGTCATGCCTATATTCCCCATTGTCATGCTGACGAAGGAAGCATCTCTATTAGTTCCCTCTCTTTGAGTTCCCTCACTGCGTTCGGGATGACAGCGCGTTCGGGATGACAAGAACTCCCTCGCTGCGATCGGGACATACTATGCTACGACAAATTTAAATGCACCCCTCCGCTGCCATTGATGAGCAATGCACTCCGCGTCAATATTTACACCATCGGTTGTGCCAATAGCTGCTCAATCAATCAAAATATTGCCGGTCATTTCCTTGGGTATGGGCAAACCCATGTAACGCAACATGGTGGGTGCTATATCGCCCAATTTCCCATCTTTCAAACCTCCCTTGTAATCGTTGGAAATCAAGAACAAAGGCACGGGGTTCAGGGTATGCGCCGTATTGGGCGAGCCGTCTTCGTTCACTATGTAGTCGGAGTTGCCGTGGTCGGCAGTCAGGAACACCGCATAACCTTTTTCCAAAGCCAAGGGCACTATTCTCGAAACGCAATAGTCCACGGTTTCGGCAGCCTTTACCGCCGCAGACCATACGCCCGTATGCCCCACCATATCGGTATTGGCAAAATTGAGGCAAATGAAATCGGCGGACTGGCGGGCTATTTCCGGCAAAATGGCCTCGGTAATATCGTTGGCGCTCATTTCGGGTTTCAGGTCGTAGGTAGGCACATCCTTGGGAGAGGGCAACATGATGCGCCGTTCGCCTTCAAAAGGCTTTTCCCTGCCGCCGCTGAAGAAGAAGGTAACATGCGGATATTTTTCGGTTTCGGCTATTCGTATTTGCTTTAAATGATTGGCCTCTATTACTTGGCCAATGGTATTGTTCAAATCATCGTTGTGAAACAATACGTGCACATTCCTGAACGAATGGTCGTACACCGTCATGGTAACATAATACAGGTCCAGCGGCAACATTCCCTGTTCGGGAAAGGCTTGCTGGGTAAGCACTTCGGTTATTTCCCTGCAACGGTCGGTACGGAAGTTGAAACAAATCACCACATCGCCATTCTTGATGGTGGCCAACGGATTGCCCTCTTTATCTACGCCAATTATCGGCTTTATGAACTCGTCGGTTACACCGGCTCCGTACGATGCGGCTACCGATGCCATAATATCAAGCGTTTTGTCGCCTATGCCTTGGGTCAGGGCTTCGTAGGCCAGTTTCACCCTTTCCCAACGCTTGTCCCTGTCCATGGCATAGTACCGGCCAGTAACGGTAGCCAATACGCCCGGCTTGCCCTCCAAATGCTTTTCAAGCCCGGCCAAGTAGCCTTCGCCGCTTTTGGGGTCCGTGTCGCGGCCATCGGTAAAGGCATGAACCGCAAAACGCGGCACGCCGGCCTCGGTTGCATCATCTATCAAAGCCTCCAGGTGGCGGGTATGGCTATGTACGCCGCCATCGCTCACCAAGCCTATGAAGTGCAGCGTTTTTCCATGCTCTTTGGCATGGGCAAAGGCATGGTTCAAGGTGGCATTGGCCTTGAGCGAACCCTCGCGAACGGCTACGTTGATGCGTTCCAGTTCTTGATATACTATCCTGCCCGCCCCAAGGTTCAGGTGACCCACTTCCGAATTGCCCATTTGCCCCTCGGGCAGGCCCACGGCCGTTCCGCAGGTTATCAGTTCCGAATGGGGATATTTATCGTAAAGGGAAGACACGAAGGGGGTATTTGCGTTGGCTATTGCATCGGCCTTGGGTACTTTACCATGGCCCCAACCATCCATGATGACCAACATTGCTTTTTTAGTGTTCATAATCGGCAAAATTAACGAATATAGCAATCAAACTACCGCCACTCACAGACACATTCAATATCTACGGCTAATGGTTTCTATTGTTCGTTGGGCGCATTGATACCATTTATGGGAATTTTCATTTCATAAATAGCCTAACTGCTTCTCGCAAAGACCGCAAGGATGCAAAGAAAATGATTGGGCTATTTACGAAATACATTTATGGGTAAATAACGCACGGGCCGGGCATTGTTGCCCGGCCCGTGCGTTGAAAAAATGTATCGCCCAAAGACTATTGTTTTACCACTTTTACATTGGTGGGTTGGCCGTTTTCGTCAACTATTTGCAGGTAATAAATGCCCGCAGCCTCCTTGCGTAAATCAATCGAATGGCTTCCGTTGGCGGCCAGTGTCCGGCTGTTTGATTTACTCACTATTTGTCCCATGCTGTTGGTCAGTTGAAACCGGTATGCGCCTTTGGTGGGAACGGTTATGGTAAGGTTGTCGGTAGCAGGGTTTGGGAATACTTTGTATGCCGATGAGGTTGGGGCAATGGTAGCCGTTACTATGGTGCTGTAAGATATCTGGCCGTCTGTGTCCGCCATGCGTAGCCTGTATTGGTTTGGCGTGCCGTCGGTATTGGGATGGAGGTCCGTAAAGTTGTATGTGCTGCCCTTTCCCTTTGCCGGTACATAGCCTAATTCGGCAAAAGATTTTCCCAAGTTGCGGCTGGCTTCTATGTAATACCCTTTTACGTTCAATTCGTCGGCTACCTTCCATGCCACGTCTATTTGTTTGGCAGCTTGGTTGGCTTTGGCATAAAAATCCACAAGCGCAACCGGCAGCACTTGGTCTATGATGACGGAAAAATCTTCTACCTGTCCGTAGTAGTTTGTACCGCCACAGGCGGTTGGGGTGTAATTGTAAAAATCGCCGGCTACCCTCATCCTTAAATAGGTGTTGGTAGTGACGCTTGTGGTGTTGGGAATAGTAATGGTACCGGTGTGGGTTCGATAACTATCGCCGGACACGCCCGTACTGGTAAACACATTCTCGCCGGAGGCAAAGGTACCATCGTTGTTATAATCAATCCATACTTTCACGTTTTCCGGATTGTAGCCCGTACTCACCGATATGGTATAGCTTCCTCCTTTTTGTACGTGCGCGGGGGCTACTGCCGCATAGCCGCAAGTGTTTTGGGTACGGTCTATATATACCTGGAAGCTATCTTTGGTGTACCCCGCCGAGAAGGAGCTTAAATCGGCAAACGAAACACACCTGGGACCTACATCGGCAGTATTGTTTGCGTTGCCCGCTACGGGTGTGGTACAAGTGCTTGCTACGGCTGTAGGTGTTGTGTAGCTTATTTCTGCACCGGGATAAATGCCCCCGTTCGACTGGATTAGATTGCCCCTGTACGTCAACAGCGCAGCCTTCATGCGTGCCGATTGGCCGGACGTAAACCTATCGGTGCAACTGGTGTAGTTCATGATGTTATGGTTCACGGCATCGAGCGACGTGCCTTGGCAATTGGTATCCGAGGGGCAGGTAGAGGTAGAAGGTTGGTCGTGCGGGTCGGTATCGCATACATAATCGCCGGAAGTGCTGCAAACGGCAGTAGTGCTGCAGCCACCCTGAAATGTGTGGTAGAGGTTGAAAGCATGGCCCAACTCATGGGGCAAGGCAGTTTGGGCAGAGTCGTTGAACGCCTCCAAGATTACCGTGCCATCGGTGGATGCGGTGCCGCCGGGAAACTGCGCCCAGCCTACCACGCCACTACCACTTACATAACCGCTCCAACCATCTACTTTGTTCACCACCCATATATTGTAATAGCGTTCGGGGTCCCATTGTATAGCTGCTTTGAGTGTGGCATCGGTAATGCCGTTGGTCGTTTGTTTTTGTACACCATAGTCCGTATAGGTACTGCCAAACAACGTGGTGCCGTTTTGCCTGGTAATGCCGTCGGTACTGTCGCAGGTAGGCGTGCGTTTGGCCAAAACAAAGCGAATGGGTACATTGGTGCCGCCGCTGCCGGCTTGTGCGTAACTATGCCACTGGGCTGCATAGGTTTGGTTCATGTAGTCCACCAAATACTGGATTTTGGTTGCCGATGGGTTGAATTGAGTGCCCACGGCCGATCCTGTATGAAACACATGGAACACAAGGGGAATTTCGTAAGTAGTATCGGTGCCTACGATGTTCATTTTGTTGGCAGCACGCGCCAGTAGTTCTTCTTGTTTCACCGCCCATAGTTTTTCAAACGCTGCACGCTCTGCGGCCAATTCGGGGTGAAGGCGCAATTGTTCCTGATTGTAACTGTCGGCACCGCATATTTGTGCCGAAGCCGGTGCGGCAGCAGCAAAAAGCAGGCAGCAAACCAAGGTCGTGTTAAAGAGTAAGGTTTTGAGCATAGCTGTTTTTTGCGTAAAAATACACAAAGTTTTGTGGCGTATCTGTCAAGTAAACCTTATATTTTTTGAACCGTTTGGCCAAGGTGTTTCATTCGCCCGAAAATGGACGATGAGAGGTGGGGGCAACTTATTTCAACAACCAATTCCTAAAAATACAGCCTATTTTCTCTGTTTCTATCAGGAAGCCATCATGGCCATAAGGCGAAAAAATTTCGTGGTAAATACATTCGGGCAGGTGGCCGGCCAGCATACGTTGTTCTTCGGCTGGGCAAAGCAGGTCGCTGCTGATGCCTATCAGTAGCGTTGGTTGGCGTATGGACTTTAATATTTCGGCTACGGTGGCGTTTCTGCCGCGGGCTATGTTGTGGCTGTCCATTGCCCGGCTCAAAACGTAATAGCTGTAAGCGTTGAAGCGTTGCGCCAGTTTTTCTCCTTGGTAATACAGGTAACTGCTTACCTTGAAGTCTTTTAATTTTTCCGCATCCGTGTCCGATTGTTGCTGCACCAAAAGCGAATAATTGCGATAGGTGAGCATCCCTATGGCCCTGGCCGCTTTTAATCCGTTCCTGCCCGCATGTTCGTTGTCTTGGCCAAAAGTGCTATCGGCTTCTATGGCCATCCGTTGGGCGGTATGTATGCCTATGCCCCATGCGCTTTCTGCCGCCGAGGTAGCCAACAGCAACAAGCGGCCTATGTGTTGCGGTGCGCGCAGCAACCATTCCAGGGCTTGGTAGCCCCCCATGCTGCCGCCTATCAGCACTTTTATTTTTTCTATGCCCAAATGTTGGCGCAGCAACTCGTGGGCAGTTACCATGTCGCGGATAGTGATAAAGGGAAACGTGGCGAAGTACGCGCTGCCGGTATCGGCATTGATGCTCAGGGGGCCGGTGCTGCCATAGCAGCTACCCGGTATGTTGGCACACACCACGAAGTATTGGTTGGTGTCGAAAGGCAGGCCCGGGCCTACCATGCCGGGCCACCAAGACGCCGCGTCGCTGTTGGCCGTCAGCGCATGGCAAATCCACAATACATTATCCCTACTTTCGTTGAGCGTACCCCATGTATGGTAGCAAATGGCAAGCCCGTAGAGGCTTTCGCCGCTTTCCAGCTTTACTGTATTGGGGTGTTGGTAGGTATGCTGCATCTATTTTATGGGCACAAGTAGAATTCGCCGACAAAAGTAAAGGCTGTATGCTTAATTTTGTATAAAAATTGACATGCCAACCATAAATATCCGCTACGACCTCGCTTCCAGAACCTTTACCGCAACAGATGAAGCCCAAAATGAGGTGAATTTCCAGTCCATATTGCCCGAAGGTGCCGTGTTGCCTACGCTTCATGCACAAAGCCAAGGCGTGCGCCCCATGCAGGGTTTGCTCATGTCCTTGGGTACGTGCAGCGGCATAGACATGGTTTCTATCCTGGAAAAACAAAGGCAAATATTCACCGCATTTAGTTTGATGGTAACTGGCGAACGCGAACAAGACAAAGTACCCGCTTTATGGACAAAGGCCAGGATTACTTTCATTTTGAGTGGCGATATAGATGCCGACAAGGCACAAAGAGCCGCCTCCCTTTCGATAGACAAATATTGCTCCGTAGCCGAAACCTTGCGCAGGGCGGGTTGCGCCATCAGCTGGGAGGTAGTGTTGCGATAAGCATCGGCTGCGATAATTTCTTACCATTTCAAAAATCAACAAGAAAAAGATGAAGCCAATCACAAAGGCCATACGCATACAAACAGCACGAACCCCGCAGATGGAACATGCCACCCCCATGTTTTTGACCAGTAGTTTTTGTTTCGACAATGCGGAAGACATGCGGGCGGCCTTTGCCGACGAAGTACAGGCAAACATTTACAGTCGTTTCGTAAACCCCAACGTTACGGAGTTTACGGATAAAATGGCAGCACTGGAAGGCACGGAAGCGGCCTTTGCCATGGCTTCCGGTATGGCCGCCATATCCTCCACGTTTTTGGCACTGTTGAAGCAAGGCGACCACCTGCTTAGCTGCAATGCAATATTTGGCAGCACGCACACTATCTTGACCAAATACCTGCCCAAGTACGGCATAGAACACAGCTATTTCGTAGCCGACAAACCCGAAACTTGGGAAGCCGCCATACGGCCCAACACCAAAATGATTTATGTGGAAACGCCCACCAATCCCGGATTGGACTTGGTTGATTTGGCATTGTTGGGCGCATTGGCCAAGAAGCACGATGTTTTGCTGGTTGTGGACAATTGTTTTGCCACGCCCATAGCCCAAAGGCCCGCAGAATACGGTGCGGACTTGGTGGTGCATAGCGGCACCAAGTGGCTCGACGGCCAAGGCCGGGTATTGGCCGGGGTGGTATGCGGTTCGGGCAAGCTGATAAATGAAATATATGGGTTCTGCCGCAGCATGGGGCCGGCCTTGTCGCCGTTCAATGCGTGGGTACTCAGCAAGAGCCTGGAAACCTTGGACGTACGCATGGAACGCCATGCCGCCAACGCATTGTACATAGCGCAACAGTTGAGCCAACATGCGGCCATTGGCTTCTTGAAATATCCGGGATTGCCCTCGCACCCACAATACGACATAGCGCAAAAGCAGATGAGCAACGGCGGCGGCATAGTTTGTTTTGAACTCAAGGGCGGGTTGGAGGCGGGCCGTGAGTTTTTGGACTCTTTGAAAATGCTCAGCCTTACCGCCAACCTCGGCGATACCCGAAGCATAGCCTCGCACCCGGCCAGCACCACCCATGCAAAATTGACCGAAGAAGAAAGGCAGGAAGTAAACATTACTCCCGGCCTCATACGCATATCGGTAGGCTTGGAACACAAGGACGACATACTGGCAGACATCGTGCAGGCCCTGGACAGGTTGCGATAAATAGCAGGTACCGTTTTCACAAAAGCCCCAAGCACCAAAACTTGGGGCTTTTTATGCAATTTACGGAAAATAGATAGTCCAATTTCTTTAGCCTCACCCCGACCCTCTCCGAAGGAGAGGGGGACGGGTGAAACGGCGGGAATAACGGTGTTAGGATTGGACTATTTATTTTTTGAAAACAGCATTACCGGTGCCGGCCCCATAGGGGTCAAAGGTTTGTAGGGAAACATTGGGCTGGTGCGTTGCGCCCCTACGGGGCGCAACTTAAAGCGAAAATTTTAAATGCGCCACATAAAGGCTACCTTGATTATTCAAACGCCCGGTGCGTACCTTTGCGCCCATGAACACACCACTTGGCCGGTTATTGATGGTACCCGTGCCGCTTGCAGACGAAGGTTTGAAAACTATACCCGAAGAGGTAAAGCAGATGGCCGTTTCCATAAAATATTTTTTTGTGGAAAACATACGCACCGCACGCCGGTATTTGAAAAGCATAGACAAAAGCGTAGATATCGATGCTATTCGTTTTTCGGAGATAAACGCACAAACAGAACCCGATTTGGCCTTGCTGCGCCAATGGCTGAGGGCCGGACACGAGGTAGGCGTGATGAGCGAAGCGGGTTGCCCCGGCATAGCCGACCCGGGCAGCGTGCTGGCCGCCGAAGCCCAGCAACTGGGCGCAACGGTGGTGCCCTTGGTGGGGCCATCGTCTATTCTTTTGGCGTTGATGGCTTCCGGTTTCAATGGGCAAGGGTTTAGGTTTGCGGGCTATTTGCCGGTGAAAGAACCCATGCGGGGCAAGGCTATCAAAGAATTGGAACTGTTGGCCACCCAACGCAAGGAGGCACAAATTTTCATAGAAACCCCTTACAGGAACAACCAAATGTTGCAGGAGTTGCTGCGCCAGCTAAAACATGCCACCAAGCTATGTATAGCTGCCCACCTTACCGGCGAAAAACAATGGGCAAAAACCAAAACAGTGGCACAATGGGCAGCCGCGCCGCCACCGGAATTGCACAAGCAACCGGTGATATTCTTGATTGGGTGATTGTTGTTTGGCACTGGAATACCACAAAACCGAAATAGACACCATTCCGGCGGCGGAGAAAAAAAACGAAAGCAACCCTGTTATACTTTGCACCGGATAGTTTTGTGCATTTTTATGCCCCCACCCTAGCCCGCCCCCTTCGGGGGACTACTGTGTACCCACATCTTTTGCGAGGAGCCAGCCGTAATAGATGGCGTTGAACTTGTCCAACCCGTTTTTCAGGGTGATGGCTCCGGGCGGACGTTGTTTTTCGTAACCCACCCAGCTTCGCGTGGCCACCTCGTGCCAACTAACATTATGGCGCCTAAAGAACAACCTCCCGAAATTGTCCGTATCCGTCATGGGGCTGGCCAATTGCATCCCGTACTGTGTGCCGTCATCCTGTCCATTCCTGCATGAAGCTGGCAAAACATTGAATAACATTCGTGATCTGCCCGGGGCGTGAACCAACGGCGAGTGTTGACGTGCGCAAGCGGTCAAGTATATTCTTTGTCTATTTCCTCGACATTTCTTCCCTTACTATTTGCCTGATAAGTTCCACGTCGTTGTTGTTGAAATTGGAATTAATGTTTCCCGAATTTGAAAATCGATGAACACCTGCTGCTTCTCGCTGAATTGCAGCACTTCGAGAGGGTTGATTTCCAGAATATCAAACAACTGGCTAAGTTTTTCTATATCGAAATGGTTCCTGCCGTTTTCCAGGCGATTGTATTGTGCTTGGGAAATACCCAGTATATCCGCAACATAATCTTGCGAAAATCATTTTGCGATGCGGGCTTGCCTTATTTTTCCTTCTCTGATTTTCATGCAACCAAAGTTACAAAAATATGTTGCAAAATCATTTTTTCAAATTCAGGATACCTTTAGCTTCGCTGAAGAAAGGTGTCCGGAATTATCCGTTAAGCGTATTATTTTATACGCTTAACGGATTGGTTGTTAGTATTTTTTTATGAACCTTACAATTTTTTAAACAAAAAAATTCACTATGAAGAAGGTTTCACTCCTGCTCATGGCAGTATTGATGATGGCGGCAGCCGCGTTGCACGCCCAAACCACCGTTTATGTGGACAGCGCCGCCACCGGCAGTAACGACGGCACATCTTGGGCCAATGCCTACACCCGGCTGACCTCCGCTTTTGGCGCAGCCGCAACCAACAACGCCGTTACCGAGATTGACGTAGCCAAAGGCACCTATTACCACGAAAGCAACAATTACGACAGTACCTTTTTATTGCGGCAGAGCGGCGGCATAAAGATATATGGCGGCTACCCCACGGGTGGCGGTGCAAGGGATTACACCACCAACCCGACAGTTTTAAGTGGTAACATTGGTAGTACATCGAGTAACTCCTATAATAGTTATCACGTAATGGTGATAGCGGGCGTTAGTACGAGTGCCGACAGCATTGTGGTAGATGGCTTTACCATTACAAAAGGATCGGTTCCTCTGACTTCAAGTAGTACCACCTATGTAAGCTATAACGGCATAAGCCTGCATAGATATTTTGGTGCAGGTATTGCATTGGCTGGTGTGGCCAATGCCGGAAAGACTGCTATCCGAAACTGCACAATTAGCGATAATGTGGGTTGGGCCGTGTATGATTCTATTGCCTCCCCCACAGTAATCAACTGCACGATTAGCAATAATACGGCTACCGGGTATGGGTATTGGGGGTATAATATAGGTGGGGGAATGTATAATCTTTCATCGTCCCCCACAGTAACCAACTGTACGATTAGCCATAATACTGGAACCGGAATGGTCAACTATTCATCGTCCCCCACAATAACCAACTGTGCCTTCGAAGGAAACACTGCTACGTACACGTACACCAATGGGGGAGGGATGTCCAATTACTCATCTTCCCTTTACATAACCAACTGTACCTTTAACGGAAATTCGGCGGGAGAGGGTAGCTATGAATGGCCAGGGTACGGTGGCGGAATATATAACAGTTCATCATCCCTCACAGTAACCAACTGTACCTTCAGCGGAAATACTGCGGGGGCAGTGAATGGGTCTTCGGTGGGGCATGGTATAGGCGGAGGGATGTATAATCTTTCTTCTTCTCCCACAATAATAAGCAGTACCTTCACCGGCAACTCTGCAGGAAATGGTGGTGGAATATACAATGGTGATATATCCAGTCCTAAGTTCATTAATTGTCTTTTTAGTGGAAATAATGCCGGCAGTGGCGGCGGCGGGGCAATATGGAATGCCAGCACTTCATCCAATGTTACTACCGTGGCCAACTGTACGTTTAGCAATAACTCCGCTTATGCCGGTGGTGGAATGCGTAATACTTCCGCCAACTTATTGGCGGTGGTTAACTGCATCATCTGGAACAATACCACTGGAATCGTCAATGAAGGTACCGCCCCCACAGTTTCCTACTCCTTGGTGCAGGATGGCTACACCGGCTCGGGCAACCTAAACGCAGACCCGCTTTTTGTTAACCCTCCGTATGACTATACCCTGCAAAGCACCAGCCCGGCCGTTGATGCGGGCTACAGCCTTGCCATACCCGCAGGCATCACTACCGACCTCGCCGGCAATGCCCGCATATATGGCAGTTCGGTGGACATGGGCGCTTACGAGTACGGCAGCAGCCCTACAGGCACCTTGCCCTTGCCTACCACAAACAGCGGCATGATGCTATATCCCAACCCCGCCCGAGAAAGCGTGTGCCTCTATAATGCACCCTCCGGCAGCGTGTATAAGATACACACCGTCACCGGTCAATTGGTAAACACGGGCCGCATCCGCGGCAGCGGGCAGCAGATAAGCACGGCAGCTCTGGCTTCGGGCATGTATCGCATCACCATAACCAACGGCAAAGTACAGGGCAACCTGCCGTTTGTGAAAGAATAAAGGAGGCTGCCCGGTTGCACATGTACCGTCTTTGTATCCTAAAATGAAATTGTAGATAGTCCAATCGTAGCATTGGTATCCCCAGCCCGGTTCTCCCCTTCGCGGAGAGCCGGGCTGGGGGCTAAAAAAACGCACAAAACTATCCGGGCATGCAGTAATGACCAAAGGGTATGGCAATACCGCAATTTGCTTACATCCCCGCCGGAGGCTCATCGGGTTCGTAATGTTGCTTTATGCGTATGTCCACATTGTCGCCCTCCACTATTCGGTTGGGTTCTTGAAATTCGTTGTAAGGTTCGGGCAATTGCATGTACACCTGCGCCGTGGTGGTATCGGCAATGACACCGTCGAACACTACGGTGTAGTTCAGGTTGCTGCCGCTCAATATGGCTATGGCTTCGGGGTAAGTCATGCCCGTAAGGTCGGGTACGCTTATTTCCTTGTTGCCCAAGCCATCGCCAATAACCAACGATATGGTGCTGCCTTGCGGTATAAGCGTGCCGGGGGCTATGGGTTTGCCGTTCCACAATTGTTCCAGCACCGCGCCTTGTGCCAAGTCCGGTTTCAGGATGGTGTCGCCCAGCAACAATTTGTTGCTGCCCAACAGCATTTCGGCACTGCGGAAAGACATGTTCACCAAGTTGGGCATGGGCGTATTGGGCGGGCTGGTCTTGTTTACGGTAAGGAAAATGGTGCGGCCATTTTTCACCGTGGCGCCGCTTTCGGGTTGTTGGGCCATTACGGTCAAGCCCCGCTTGTCGGGGCTGTAGGTACTGTCTATTTCAATGTCGAAACCGGCTTTTTCAAGTATGGACGTGGCTTCCATTGCCGATTTGCCTACCAACGAGGGTACCTTTTGTTCTTCGCCGTGGTTGGTTACCCAACCCAGGGACGCAAAGAACAGCCAATAAAGCGCGAAGCCAACAAGCCCTATGATGAGCAGGCTGCCCAAGAATGTTTTCCTGAATGGCTTTTTTGTCTTGATGATGTTTTTTCCTTCCATGTGTGCTCAACTATTGCCTTTGGCATGGTTTTTAATGGCCTCTTCCAGCAGACTTCCGTAAAAATCGGTCAGGTTCATGCCTGCGGCCTTCACTTGTTGGGGAATGAGGCTGTTGGCGCTTTGGCCCGGCATGGTGTTTACTTCCAGAAAGTATAGTTCGCCGCTATGTTTTTCCCATATAAAATCCATGCGTACCACACCGGCGCAGTTCAGGTGTTGGTATATGCTTTCCACTTTTCGGTTGAGCGCGTGCAACAAATCGTTGCTTATCGGCGCCGGGGTTATTTCGTTGGTTACGCCGGGGGTGTATTTTGCCTCGTAGTCGAAGAAAGCATTTTTGCTCACTATCTCGGTTGGCGGCAGGGTATATACCTTGCCGTTGAGGCTGTAAGCCCCTATGGTCAGTTCGCGGCCTTCTATGAACTCTTCTATCAGTACCTGGTTGTCTTCGGTAAATGCTTTTTCTATGGCGGGCATCAGCTGTTCGGGGCCGGTTACTTTGCTAACGCCCAGGCTGCTGCCGCTTTCGTTGGGTTTTACGAACACGGGCAGTTTCAGGCTGTCCAATATGGCGCCCAGCGAATAGGGTACTTGTTTGTAAAGCACTACCGAATTGGCTATGCCCACTATGCGAAAATCCTTCAATACTCGGTTGCAGAAACTCTTGTTGAACGTAAGTGCCGAGGTAATGGCGTTGCAGGTGGTGTAGGGTATGTCCAGCATATCGAGGTAGCCTTGCAGCCTGCCGTCTTCGCCCGGCGTGCCGTGTACGGCTATGAACACGGCATCGAAAGTTATCTTTTTATCGCCGAGCATCAGGGAAAAATCATTTTTGTCCACCCCGGTTTTCTTGCCTTCGGCATCTTCGTGAAACCAGCCTTTGCGGTCGATGACGATTTTGTAAACTTGGTACAAACCGGCATCCAGATGTGCTTCAATGGTCTTGGCCGAACCAAGCGATATGATGTGTTCGCCAGAATAGCCGCCGGCCACCAGCGCAATTGTTTTTTTCATAACGTAAAATGCCCACTAATTTAGCGAG
>JASGFI010000020.1:0-27886 GCA_047605615.1 Edaphocola sp.
AACTTAGAGATATGATTACTGCTATTTTAATTATTTTCGCAGGCGGAAATCCAGATAAAGCCTTTAAAACATAAACAAAAAAATGGTCGGAGGTTTCTTCCGACCATAACTACGTTTCCGCGCCGTTTTTTTAGTTTGACTGTAAAAATTTTACGAAAAACACACTATTTCTTGTTCATCATGTAAACCACCCTGTCCCTGCGCCCAAAAAAATAACCAATGGACAGCTGGATGGTTGGTGCACGGAACAGGCTGTTTATGCTACTCGTGCTACCGTTATTGTTGTTCCACAATATTTGCGACAACCGGGCATCGACAGATACCTTCCGCGACAAATCGTAGCTCGCGCCGCCCACGTAGCCCAAGCCGAACTTGGATTTAAAGTCGGTACCGGTGTTTATGGTGCTGTTGGTGGCCGTAAAAGGGCTGTTGTTGGTGCTGTTGGTTTGGCTCACCTCGTTCTTGGTGGCTACGGAATATTGCTTTATCCAATCGGGCGCCGCGGCGTGGGCAAGGGTGGTTCCGCCAAATACCGACAACCTGCCAAAGGTATAGTTGAGCGTTACGGGCAATTCGAGTGCCCAATAATTGTTTACCTTATACACCGCGTCCGTAGTGATTTTGGTGCCGGAGAACAACCACTCCAAAGTGCTGCTTTGCTGCCCCGATACGTTTTCGTAGCTTACAGACTGGTCGTTGAGGGTAAAATTGCTGTAATAATGGTTTACATACCTCAGCTCGGCAGACAGGGCAAGACGTTCGTTCAATTGGTAAAATGCCGCAAGGCCCAATTGCATGCCAAAGGCTGCAGGATTGCCAAAGGCTGCATTGCCCCCGGCCAACAATGCCGCATACAGTTTTTGGTTGCCGTCAAAATAGCCCGCCAAGCCTTGGGTGGCACTGCTCACCAATTTGTTGAATTTAGAGGGGTTCACCCGTTTGCTGCCTACCTTGTATTTGGCCAAAGGCACCAATTGTATTTCTTCGTGGGCGGTTACTTTGTCGTGCATGGTGCCCATGTTGGACAACCTGCGTGTATCGCCTTCAATTTGTGTGTGTACCGATATGGTTTCCAAGGGTGTAAGCGGGGTATAGCGCACTCGTTCTATTTTGGCAACGGCCACCGTATCCATAAAGGTTTTTATGGGGGTGTTGCGTCCGTTGCCCATATTGCCGGCCGGGGTACGGCTCACCATGTCTATACGTTTTACGGTATCGCGTTTTTCCTTAAACAAAGTGCCGTCGGCTGCGGCTACAACGGGTGCGCCATTTATGGTAATAGGGCTTTTTTTGCCCTTTGCGGGTATTATGCTTTTCATGCCGGCCACGCTTGCCACTGCTTCGGTTTGGGGAGAACCGGCGGGTAAAACTTGTTCTATGACCCTTTGCGTTTGAAATGCTTGGGCGTTGTTCTGCCTTTGCATTGCGTTGTCGGCAACCTTGGTATTGGCGGAAAATTTTTCGGGAACAAGGGTTTTGTTGCCCGTTGAAGAACTTGGCGTACCTAAAGTAGCAATATCGCGTTGTGCATTTGGCGTAGCTGCCACAGAGCCTGCCGAATGGCCATTTCCTGCTTTTTTGCCCAAAGAAGGTTGGTGTCGTGCATAACCACTATTGTTTTTTGCGATACCGGCAGGCACGGAACTTGGTTTTTCAAACCCGGCTTTGGTTGCCGAATTAACGGGAGCTACGGTATAAGTTTGTTCCGTTTTCGATAGGGAGGAAACGGTATTGTTGCCATTGGCCGCTTTTTGTCCCGGTTGCGGCAGCATGTTTTTGTCGTCATTGCTGTCATTACGTACCGTACCCGCAATACTTCCGTTACCGTTGATGCCGGATATTCGGGCAGTTGCCCCGTGGGCATTTTCGGTGGCCTCTTTATGGGTGCTGTATTGATAGTATCCAAAGCCGCCGCCCAGCAAAAGCAATAGTGCGGGAATGATGTAGCGATGAGCCGGCCGGCCGCCACGGAGCGGAGCGGCACCCACGGGCATTTCCTTGTCCAGCAGGTCTTTCATGCGCAGCCAAGCACCTGCGGGCTCTTGTTCCTCCCCGTCACGCAACCTTTTGAATACTTCATCAATATGGATGAAATCTTTATGGCTATCCATACCGTTCCCCTATTTTTTTATGTGTAAATTCAATTTTTCTACTTTTTCCTTCAATATCCTGCGCGCCTCGGACATGTGCCATTTGGACGTACCCTCGCTGATGCCCAATATCTTGGATATTTGCTTATGGGGTAGGTCTTCCACCACGAACATGTTGAACACCGTGCGGGTATTGTCGGGCAATTCTTGTACCAAATTCATCAAATCGTTGTAATACAGGCCCTGCGCATGGTCGCGGTGAACCAACTCGTCTTTCTCGACCAGCATGATGCGTTCCCTGTATTTTGCATTTGCATTGGCATAATCGGCTACGGCATGGAAAACTACGCGGCGCAGCCACCCCTCGAACGAACCTTTGAAAGAATAAGAGTCGATTTTCTGGAAAGCCCTTAAAAAACCATTGTTCAGAATCTCTTCCGCATGTACCGGCTCCGGAAAATACCTCCGGACCATGCTCATCATACGGGGGTAAAACAAATGGTAGAGCCTGGCCTGAGCGCCCCGTTCGTTGCGGCTGCACCCCGTTATAAGCTCTTCTAATTCATCTGTCTTTACCAAGACGTTGTTATATGCCAATGCGATGGACAATAGTTTAAAATTTTAACGCGCCGCGTTCCCCGAAACCAAAGACGGCAAGATGTCAATTAAGGTTGGGTGCTGATAGCGTAGTTTTTTATTTTGCCTGCAATATTTCATCGATTGTTTTCTGCGTGAGGGGGTGGTAGTTGAGCCGTGCAATTTGGTATATTTCTTCGGCCATTTTCCTGCCATCGGGGGTTTTAATCATTTCCTTGTAGAGCGGCTCCAGGAATTTTTGCCTTCCGGTAACGTACAGAAATTGCTTCATGGCATCATAAGCGGGCGTATAGCCGTGCTGCAACGCCAATAGATACCACAAATCGGCTATTTCGCTGTTGCCGGTTTGGGTAAAATGGTACGCTGCGTCTAAATCGGCCAGTTGTGCATTGGTAATTTTCGTGGGCAAATGCCTCAAGAAGTGCATCCATTCAAAGGTGGTCCAGCCGGTGGTTTGCAACGATTTTGCGGGTCGGCCTTTGGTGAACAAATCGCTCTGGGCTTCGGCCCTGCCAAAGCGCACCTTGCCCACGCGCGGGCAATTGACAGGAATGCCGGGGCCGTAAATCCAGCTGTTCACATCTATTTGCTTGCTCCATTCAGGATTTTCGGCCAATAGATTTTTATCCAAATAGGCAATAAAATCTTCGGTGCTGATGGTCTTAAAGGCATGGCCGTCGAAGTATTTTCGCAGAAATTCATCCATGTTTTTGCGGCCCACGGTATGTTCGACGAGGAACAGGAATGCGGCGCCTTTCTCGTAGGCTATGTCGGTAAGCCCAATGTCGGGGTCGCGGTCTTTAAGGTCCAGTTTCAGCCAAGTATCCTTGCTGTCCATGCCCAAGTCCTGCACCGCTGCCGCCATGTCCTGGTAGCCCAATTCCCACAGCATGTCCACGTAATCTTTCCCTTTGAGTGCCTCCATGATGCGGCGTTCAAAATAGACGGTAAAGCCTTCGTTGAGCCAAAAATCGTTCCAGGTGCGGTTGGTCACCAAGTTGCCGCTCCAGTTGTGCGCCAGTTCGTGGGCTATGAGGTTCACCAACGATTTGTCGCCGGCCAATATGGTAGGCGTGGCAAAGGTTAGCTTGGGGTTTTCCATGCCCCCGATGGGGAAGCCGGAAGGCAGCACCAATACGTCGTACCTGCCCCAGCGATAGGGGCCGTACAGATTTTCGGCTGTTTGCACCAGTTTGCCCATGTCGGCCAGTTCGGCGGCAGCTTTTTCTATAATGGCCGGTTCGGCATATACGCCGGTTCGTTTGTCTATGGGCTTAAAAGCAATATTGCCCACCGCCAATGCCATCAAGTAGGCCGGTATGGGCTTGTCCATCGTAAATTTATACACACCGGTGTTATTGACAGCCTGCGGATTTTCGGCACTCATCAAGGCCAGCAAGCCTTGGGGCACTTTCACTTGGGCATCGTAGGTGTAGCGTATGCCGGGGCCGTCTTGGCAGGGCAACCAACTGCGGGCGTATATGGATTCGCTTTGGGTATATAAAAACGGGTCTTTCTTGCCAAAGGTTTGGCCGGGCTGTAGCCATTGCAGGGCGGTGGTGCCTTCGGAAGTATGGTAATAGATTTTTACGGTGGTGGCTTCCGCGGGTAGCTGTATGCGCAAAGGGCTGCCCAATATATCGTTGAACGTGCCCAAGGAAAATGCCAGCTTTTTGCCTTTGGCATCCAATACGGAATCGATACCGAGATGATAGGTGTCAAAGACTACGGAGGCCGCATCCTTACGGCGTTTCAATTGCCATTGGGTACTGCCGCTTATTTGTTTCTTGGTAAAATCCACCACAATATCCAATGATAAATGGCTCACCGAAATGCTGTCGGCATGGGAATAGGTGTGGTAGTCTTTGTCGTCGGGAAAATCGTGTTTTGCATATTGGGCAGACACGCCACCACAAACACAAACCGCAAGCACACCGGATAGGAAAAAATTTTTCATCAAAAAACAGAAATCAGGGAGGTAAAAATAATCTTTTAACCTCAATGCCTGTTTCAAAATTTACTTTTTCCTGAAAAACATCTCCCGGCTGAAAGAAAATGCAGCAGTAAATTAAGGCCACGGTTTTTCTACCATGGCCTTGTGTTTCCATACTGTATTGGTCTTATTTAGTCGCCTACACCCGTAAGCCTGAAAACCCAATAAACAATGGCGGCCATCAGGGCACTGATGGGTATGGTTATAATCCAGGCCCACAGTAGGTTGATGGTTACGCCCCACCGCACGGCACTTAACCTTTTGGTGGCGCCCACGCCTATTATGGAGCCGGTTATGGTATGCGTGGTACTCACCGGTATTTTCAACATTTCGGTTACGAACAAAGTAAGCGCACCGGCAGTTTCGGCGGCTACGCCTTCAAACGGCGTAACCTTGGTGATGCGGGTACCCATGGTTTTGATGATTTTCCAGCCGCCGCTCATGGTACCCAAGGCTATAACCGTATAGCAGCTAAGCGGCACCCAATTGGGCATTTCTTCAAAAGAGCCTATTTTGCCGCCCGCTATCAAGGCCACGGTGATGATGCCCATTACTTTTTGCGAGTCGTTGCCGCCATGGCCTATGCTAAAGGCCGCCGACGATACCAATTGCATCCGCTTGAACCAGCGTTCGCTTTGGGCATAATTGAGGCTGCTGAACGAAAAGGTAAAAATGGCCATGGCGATCAATATGAACGCAATCAAAATCCATTTCACGTTCTCGCCATAAGCAAGCATATTGATGGTTTTGCTGGCAAACCGGGGTTGGTAGGTAGTTTGTACGCTTTGGGCTGCCCCTTGTCTAACAACCGTGAAACTTATGCTGTCGTCTTGCTCGTGCAGTGCCAGCATGTTGTTCAGCGTCTTGATGTCCTTTATGGGCGCTTGGTCTATGGAAGCTATGATGTCGCCTTTTTTCAGGCCCATTAATTGGGAGGGCGTTTTATTCACCACATCCCCGGCTTTTACGCCTTCCGCTACTGCCTCGGCTTGCTTGATGCCCAAAATTTTGGCCGTACCGGTTTCCATGTTTTTATTGAGTAGGAACATGGAGGCTATTATTACCAGTACCGAAACCATTTTGGGCCAAGGGCTTTTCCTGAACGAATTGAGGAACCAAACGGAAATGACGAAAGCCATTACCATGCCTATGAGCGGTGCCAGGAAGATGAAACTGGTTATCTTGATGATGGTGCCGGTTTCTATGGAGCCAAAACCTGCGTGCGCAATGGCCGCACCCGCAAAGCCGCCAATAAGCGTATGCGACGAGCTGCTCGGTATGCCAAACCACCAAGTCAACAAATTCCAGGCTATGGCCGCCAGCAAGCCCGCACATATAACGGGCAGCGTGATGAAGGGTACGCCGGCCGCATCGTGGCCGTCTTTAACTGTCTTGGCTATGGTATTGGCCACGCCGTGGTCTTTGAATATGAAGAAGGCCACGAAGTTGAACAAGGCAGCCCATAGCACCGCTTGGAATGGGGTAAGTACCTTGGTAGAAACGATGGTGGCTATGGAGTTAGCCGCATCGTGAAACCCATTTATATAATCGAATATAAGCGCAAGGGCTATGATGATAATCAGTAAAGTCATGGCTGCGGAAATAAACTATACAAGGTAGGCCGCAGGGCGATGGAAGCAACGTGGGTAGTTGCTGCCCGGCAATGCAGGCCCGTCTTTTTTGGTTAGGCGTATTTGATGATGATGGTTTCTATCACGTTGGCCGCATCTTCACATTTATCCGTAATGATTTCCATGTCTTGGTATATATCTTTCAGCTTCACCAACTGTATGGCGTCCAATTCGCCGCCGAACAATTTTATGGTATAATCGTCCAACAAATCGTCTGCCTGATTTTCCAAGCTGTTTATCTGTACGCAAGCCTCGGTTATGGCCCTTAGGTTTTTCATGTTGCGCAAGTGCTTCAGTGCATTGTTGAGGGCTATGATGGCATTTTCGATGATTACCACCATGCTGCGCATGAAATCGTCGCTTTCCCTAACTTGGTACAGCAACATCTTTTTGGAAGATGCATAAATAAAATCGGCAACATCGTCCAAAGACGTGGCCAGATAATGAATGTCCTCCCTGTCGAACGGAGTGATGAAATTTTGGCCCAGCTCCACGAAAACCTTGTGCGTGAGGTCGTCGTTTTTGTGTTCGAGGTCTTCAAGGGCGCGCAGCATCTGCGTTTTCCTGGTTATGTCTTTTTCGAGGATGGCATTTTTGAAAGCGGCGCCCATATCCTGGAGGTTGTTGCCAACCTGTTCAAATATGTTGTAGAACACCTTGTCCTGAGGCAGGAACGCCTTGATAATGGAATTTAAACCCATGGTAAATATCTTATAAAAAAACCGCCGCAAAGCTACCCTTAGTTTGGCACATTATTAAGTAGTTTCCCAATCCTTAATAATTTAGTAACCTACGGAGATGGCGGGCAGGTAACAATTACGTAACACAAAGGTCATGTATCGCTAACAATGAGCTAATGCTGGGGTAACATTGGGTTGCCAATTTTGCCGAAAAATATTTCAATCAGTTGTTATGCGTAATTTATTATCGCTTTTGTTGTGTGTGATCGTTGGCTCTCAAGTGTTTGCCCTTGGCAAAGTAGCCGGTACCGTTACCGACGGAAGTTCGGGCGAAACGCTCATAGGTGTGTCGGTAACGCTTTACCCCAAGGGGTCGGAAACCGCCGCATCGGGCACCTTGTCCGACATAGACGGCAATTTCTTGTTTGAAGTGCCTACCGGCGAATACGAGTTGGAAGTTAAATACGTGGGCTATTCCACCAAAAGAATTGCCGACGTAACCGTAAAGGAAAACGAATTGACGAAAGTGGCCGTTGCGCTGGACGAGCGGAAAAACACCCAATTGGACGAAGTGGTTATCCAAAGCTCGGTGAAAAAAGAATCTGTCAACGCGCTGTATTCCCTGCAAAAAAACGCAGTGGCCGTATCGGACGGCATATCGGCCGACGTAATCCGTAAATCGCCCGACCGCAGCACCGGAGAGGTGTTGAAACGCGTAAGCGGCACGGCCATCCAAGACGGCAAATTCGTGATAGTGCGCGGCATGAGCGACCGGTACAATACCGCCTTGGTGGACAATGCGGTGCTGCCCTCGACCGAGCCTAACCGCAAGGCTTTTTCTTTCGACATCATACCGGCCACCATGATTGACAACATCGTCATCACCAAAGCCGGCACCCCCGATTTGCCCGGCGATTTTGCGGGTGGCGTCATCAATATCCTTACCAAGGAAATACCCGAAGAAAATACGGCTTCCTTGTCCATAGGAACCGGTTACAATAGCGCATCGACTTTCAAGAACTTCAAAAGCGGCTACCGCGCCGGCACCGACTTCTTGGGCTTTGACGACGGCAGCCGGAAATTACCCTCGGACTTGCCTTCGGCAAAAAACCTGCAAAACAGCAGTTTCCTGAACCCCAATAAGCCCGAACAGTCTATCCCTTACCTCAACATGCTGAACAACAATTTTGAGGTCAAGGAACATAGTGCATTGCCCGCCGTAAACCTGCAAGGCTCTTTGGGCAGGAGCTACCGTTTCGACAACGGCCATAAATTTGGTGCCAATGCGGCAATAACCTACAACCATAGCGAGAACATCAAGCCGGACATCATGCGTCAATACGACAATTTCGATTATCTGGACAACAGCTACAATTATGCTACCAATTTGGGCGCACTGCTGAACCTCGGTTATTTTACCACGAAGAGCAAATACACCTTGAAGACCTTGTACAACAGGATTTTTGACGACAACTTCCTGTACCGTACCGGTTACAACAACAGCAGCGACCGCGACATAGAATATTACGCTTTCGACCTGGTGCAAAAGTCATTGTTCAAAACGACACTGGGCGGCGACCACCAGTTGGGCAAAGGGCAGAGCAAGGTTGATTGGTTGGCTTCTTACAACTACATAACCAACGACCAACCCGACCAGCGCAAAGTGGCGTACAGCAGGACCCATGGCAGTGCCGATGCCTTTGGCGCCGACCTGTATTCGTTGGGCAAATCGAACAGCCGCTTGTACAGCAAGCTGAAAGAAACCATTTTGAACGCCAACGTAAATTACGGCACGCCGGTAAATCTTTTCAGTAAGAGTACATTCAAAGCGGGTGCTTTTGCGCAGTATCGTTACCGCGATTTTGCCAACAGGTACCTTGGTGCCGTTTTGGAAAGCGACTTTGACGATGTGCGCTTCAGGCCCATAGGCACCCTGTTTGCCAGCGATGCCATAAACGACGGTGCCTACACGCTAAAAGACCAAACCGACCAAACGGCAGACGCTTATACGGCTACGGCCATTACCTCCGGTGCATACCTGATGATGGATAGCAAAATAGGCGAAAACTTCCGTGCGGTATATGGCCTGAGGTTGGAAAACTATAAGATAACATTGGACGACAATGCCAACAACCGTTTGGTAAACAACAATTGGCTCGATTTCCTCCCGTCGCTCAACCTTACCTATTCCTTGAACGAAAAATCGAACCTGAGGGCTTCTTATTTCAGGAGCGTGGCCCGCCCCGAACTGCGCGAATTGGCAAATTTGAGCTACTACGATTACGACCTTTCTGCCGTATTCAAGGGCAACCCCAATTTGAAACGCAGCCGCATAGACAATTTCGATTTGCGTTACGAATGGTACCCAAGGGCCGGCGAGGTATTGTCTGCTTCGGTATTCTACAAGCATTTCAACAAGACGATAGAGAACTATGTATATGCCGCCAACAGCAGCTACGAAATAAACCCCACCAACTATGACAAGGCCAGGAACATAGGCGTGGAAATAGAGGTGCGCAAGAAGCTCGATTTCCTTTCGGACAATAGGATAGTGCGCAACCTTAGTTTCTATGTAAATGCAGCTTGGATTAGCTCGAAAGTTAGCGTACCCGACTCTTCGTTGTTCATACGCGGCGAGATGGTGGCCAGCCGCAAGCTTTCCGGCCAATCCCCGTACATGGTCAACGCCAGCCTTGGCTATACCTCCGAAAGTGGCAAGTTCAGTGCCAACTTGTTGTACAACGTCATTGGCCAACGCCTGTACATGGTAGGCCAAGACAGGATTAGCGACGTGTATGAGTCGCCGCGCAATTTGCTCGATTTGCAGGCAAGCTATTCGGTAAGCAAGCGCAGCGAGTTCCGCCTGAACATAAAAGACCTTATCAACAACAGGGTATTCTTCTATTTCGACCAGGAACGCGATGGCAAGTACGGCGGCGTTGATTTTGCCGATGGCCAAATCAATACCGACAAAGATTGGATATTGCAAAGCTACCGTCCCGGTCGTACCATATCATTTACTTACAGCTACAAGTTTTAGTTTTTCATACCAAGGCAAGAAAAAGAGGGGGTGCATTTGCGCTCCCTCTTTTAGTACCGCTTTATGCCGAAATGAAATGGGCTATTTATTTTTTACAAATGGTGTTTACAGAAATTCATTTTTGCGACAATTTTTTCAATTTGTTTATTTTATGTTTTTTATGGAAAAAAATTTATAAAATTTGTTTCAATACTTTACATTGTCAACATTCGGGACGCTTGTTTTTGGGGCGCATTTACTTTTGCGGCGAACAATTTAAATCGTAAAAGAAATGAAAAAAATGAAACTTTTGGCCGTCCTGGTGTCGGCGTTCGTGCTTTCCTGTTCCAAACCCGACGATGGCGGCAGCGACCCGGTGGGGCTTCCTGTTTTGACCACGGCAGATGTTGGCGGCATTGCCAATGTATTGCTTACCATTGAAAATACCTAATGCAAATCCCAACTTCTCAAATATAGATTCGACAAGAGTAATAAGGAAAGGAATAAACAGCCAATAGTCCTGCTTTTCCATTTTTTGCTTTTGATACAGAAAATGTTTGACATACAGGAAATACAAAGGCATAAATACGGTACTCAGCGGAATGTAAAAGAAGGCAAAAAGCTGGTTTCTCGAAAACAAACCGGAAACAGACAAATAATTCTGGATAATGCTGTAAGAGAACGCCAAAATCAACATTCCCAAAAAGTAATTGCTGGCAGCCTTGTACTTTTTCGAGAAAAAAGCAAACCCGGAAAAAATAACTCCCTGGATTGCCCCAAGCAGCATCGCATTTTGTAGGGCAACCTGTAAAGTGTCGCTCATATTCGTGTTTCGTTATTTGGTATGCCACCGTATTTTCTCCATTTCCACATTGGCGGCATTACCATTTTCTGCTCACAAAACACGAAATTCCCAATCGGCTTGTGGGCAACGGATTGGTAAGCGTGGTAAACATTGTTAATTGCCCGATGTTGGTTGCAAATTTAACACCTTTTGAAAAGTTGCCAAGTTTAATTTCCACCATTGCATTTTCCCGGACGCCACCTTGTTGTTTTCGTGCTTTTAGGAACTTGTTCTCTTGCATTAAAGCGGCGATGAGGTCTTGATAGATTTTCTTTGTTGTCTTGATGTAGCGTTTCTACGTATTGATGATTTTCGTTTGCATTTAAGAAGCTATGACTTAAAAAGAAAAACCTACATGAACTCCTAAATCTACTTGCTTCATTTGCCTGTTCGGGTAATATCTTGCCGTGCCATATACACCTACTTTAAACCGACCCTCCAATAAACTATAAGCATAACTCGCGTTGAGCAAAGCACCGAAATAGGAGGTATTTTTGACCTCGGTCCACATGGTCACTTCACCTGAACCGGCATAATAATCTGTTAGAAATTCAGACTTACCCCATGTGAGCGATGGCGCAAGATTCACGGCTAACAGGTGGTGATTTTTGTCTAATACATTCGCTCCGATGGCTATATCTACGTAATAAAACTTGCCACGTTCAATCACCTTACCTACGGCATTCTGCATATTGCCGATTTGGTACACAAGTAAATTCTTAGGTGAATGGGAGGGAGCAGGACGCCAAGCGGCGAATGATAATTGCGTAAAATAATGCTTGTGTACCATGCGCTTGTAGCTAACCATGGGCATAGCTACAAAAGAATGCCGAGCATACCCCGATAAGCCGGGTTCATATATGCGAGCAGTGGCGGTAGAGATGCTGATAAGATTGGGATATTGCTGGCCAAAGCCGTGTATTGACAATAACAAAGAGGACAAGAAAAGAATGTATTCCTTTTTCATAAAAAAATTATTATTTCCCAAAAGAAGAAATGGACATCCGATTTCATCTTATGCTTTTTTAGGTTGTTAGATTATATGTCGTTATTAATGGTTTTGAACAATCTGAATCTTACTGTTTACGTTGAAATTGTTCGCTTTGACATGGAGTACATAAAGCCCTGAAGCAAGCTTGGGTATTTCAATTTTACCTGAAGTTCCGGATATCATTCCAGTAATTATTTGGCGGCCTTGTATATCGCTTAGGATATATGTTGCATTCGATAAAACTTGTGGGAAAGTCAAGTACAGAATGTTCGATGTGGGATTAGGAAATATCTGGATGTTATTTTCTTTTTCATCACCCATTGATTTTTTTGACGGTATCTTTTTGCTCAACGTTACCGAACCCGAATCAACAACGTGAACTATTTTGTTGCCATAAAATATTTGACTATCGGGGGTAGTATAAACAACGGTAACTTTATGAGATAAGTTGTCATTTAATTCCGTTACCACGAGGTCGTTCCCTTCTTGATATGCTACCCAATTTTCAGGAATCTCATATGAGAATGTTCCCCCCAACGGTAAGTCACTATTGTCTTCTACCGATGGTCTTAACCTAAAGCCTTGGTGCTTTATAACAGCATCATTGCCATACAAAGGAACTAGTTGCACACATTCAAGACGAGAAACGTTCGTAAGAAGATTGACATCTTTCCATGATTGGACTACTGCCTTATAGGTATTGCTGCACATACCGAAGTCATATTTAGCCTCTGCTCTACTTTGGTTCGCGAGTTCCGGCCATTGTAGGTTGTTCCAAATCCACCAATTTACTGTAAAATACGAAACCATTTCAGCTTGGTCGATTCCAATCCCAGCAGGATAGGATGTTCTTGTACTCAATTGATAAAACCATTTTCTTAAAATGCCGCTGTTGCGATACCAACCCACTCCGCCAGTACTGATGGCATACCAATAACCTTGTTCCAAATATTTACTTGGCGATGCATTAGGTACATCCTGATGGGGGTCTTGAAAGTAACGAAGATAATTACCTACATCATTATTGAATACCCAATCCATTGTTCCTGTAACGCTTCGTTCTATCATTTGGCCAAATATGTCGCAAAAGCCTTCTAAAATCGATCTAGCGTCGAAATCTCCATAATACCCAACATTTGAATGAAATTTAATGAAACCATGAGTTAATTCGTGGCCGATTATATCTAAAGATGCTGCGGGATTATTATTGTCCGGTCTAATCCATACCACATCTTCATTGTCTATATCTGGCTTGTATCCAGCGTTTGCATCATTATTCAGTGGCACATTAGCAACAACGGTAATTTTTTTTCCATTATAATTAGACCCCAATCTGCCGTGCTTGCTCACATAATAATCACGAGTTTTGTCTGCAATCCAATAGGCCGTGGCCGCCGTACGGGTATCTGTTTCGGTTGTACTCCAGTAATTATTATTGTCTTTCCCTTCTTCAACCGATCCGTTGCTTCCCGTTGAGTTTTTCCATTTCCACCACCAACCAGAATACCTTCTATCCGGAGGGCCATACAAAGTGTATCTTGTGCATAGGACACAAGTTGCTGTTTGGATTGGCTGAACACCGTTGTAGTAAGTTTCTACACTCCCCCAACTCCATTGTGCTCCCATGTCACTCGCGGGTTTATCTATAATTTCACCTGTTATTGCATCCACAACAATGACGTAAGAACCAACTGGATCTATTGCATCTATAGAAAATAACCAGCATAATCTATATCCCTCTGCGGTGGTGTCTCCAGCAATTCTGCGAATAGTTAAACTTCCCGTGGGATACCTTGTTGCCAAACTGTCCTCAGTAGTTTCCTTTAACTCCGCTTCTGCTGTAGAATCTTGCCATACGTAGGCTGCAGCTCCAATATCGTCCAGTGCAACATTGAGGGCAGTCGCCTCACTTATCGGATTGCTAACATCTACGTCTAAATCTGTTTTTACAAATCCACTCGCCCTTAATACCACGTCATATTGCCCTAACACATTCATGTGACATCCTTCTACCTTGTATCCTTTGTGAAATTGCTCATATTTGCAATAATAGTGCCCTTCGCCAACAATATTGAGGCCAGTAGAATCAGCATTTATGATGTGGCTTAAAATCATCTCATCGTTACTTCCTAAACCAAATTGTTGTTTGTATAGTGTAAATATTTCCTGCCGCATAAATTTTAATGTGTCATCAAACTCGTACGTTCCCTCTTTGAAATATCTTTCCTTAAAATTTAGTGGAGAAGAATCTTGAGCATTGGCTTTAGCAAAAATAGGAAAAACCAAGCAAAAAGTTGCATCGTGAGAATTGAATTGCGGGATATCATACCTATGCCCACAAATAGAGCATGGCGGACTTCGATAGTAGTTTTTTCCATGAAAAATATTTGTGCGGCTGAGGTAGCGTTAAAATTGACAAAATATCAATTTCTTTTTTTGTTACACGAATTAGTCCTGCTTTTCCATTTTTTGCTTTTGATACAGAAAATGTTTGACATACAGAAAATACAAAGGCATAAATACGGTACTCAGCGGAATGTAAAAGAAGGCAAAAAGCTGGTTTCTCGAAAACAAACCGGAAACAGACAAATAATTCTGGATAATGCTGTAAGAGAACGCCAAAATCAACATTCCCAAAAAGTAATTGCTGGCAGCCTTGTACTTTTTCGAGAAAAAAGCAAACCCGGAAAAAATAACTCCCTGGATTGCCCCAAGCAGCATCGCATTTTGTAGGGCAACCTGTAAAGTGTCGCTCATATTCGTGTTTCGTTATTTGGTATGCCACCGTATTTTCTCCATTTCCACATTGGCGGCATTACCATTTTCTGCTCACAAAACACGAAATTCCCAATCGGCTTGTGGGCAACGGATTGGTAAGCGTGGGCAAACATTGTTGATTGCCCGGTGTTGGTTGCAAATTTAACACCTTTTAAAAAGTTGCCAAGTTTAATTTCCACCATTGCATTTTCCCGGGCGCCACCTTGTTGTTTGCTCGCTTTTGAAACACAAAATGCCCCAAAAGTTCATATAGCCATAATGTGCAGGCAACATTGTGGTCACATTGCGCCGATACCTTTGCCCCAAAATAACAAAAAACAAAAAGAGAAATTATGAAAAAGCTGGTATTAGCAGGCTTTGGTGCGGTATCGTTGTTTATGGCCTCTTGTAAGGATGATGACGGTACTGTCGTTACCCCCACCGGAACGAATCAGGTAGAAATCAGCGGCGACATCGCCGTTGACCGCACGTTCGACGCAGACTCTGTGTATGTCCTGAAAGGTTTCGTTTATGTTACCGATGCAGCCACGCTTACAATAGAGCCGGGTACCATCATCAAAGGCGACAAAGCCACCAAGGGTACTTTAATCATCACCCGCGGCGCCAAAATAGACGCGGAAGGTACCGCATCCAAACCCATTATATTTACTTCGTTGCAAGATGCCGGTGCCCGTGACGAAGGCGATTGGGGCGGCGTGATTATATTGGGCAAGGCACCCATTAACCCAAGCGGCGGCGAAGCCAAAATTGAAGGCGGCTTGACGGCTACGGATGCCAGCAACGAATCGAAATACATCTATTACGGCGGTACCGATGCGAGCGATAACAGCGGCATATTGAAATACGTCCGTATCGAATTTGCCGGTATTGCATTCTCTGCCGACAATGAAATAAATGGCCTTACCATGGGCGGCGTGGGCAATGGCACCACCATCAGCTATGTGGAAGCCTACCGTTCGGGCGACGATGCTTTTGAATGGTTTGGCGGTACCGTCAACTGCGACCACTTGATAGCTGCCTACACCTGGGACGATGATTTCGATACCGATTTCGGCTTCTCTGGCAATGTACAATTTGGTGTGGCGTTGCGCGTAAAGACCATTGCGGACCAAAGTTCTTCCAATGGGTTCGAGTCCGATAACGATGCCAACGGTTCTACCAATACGCCCCAAACGGCCGCGGTATTTTCCAACATGAGCATCGTAGGCCCCGGTCAAGGTGCTACCGGTGCCGCTACCGGTGCCAGTGCGTTGTATGCGAACGGCGCCCAAATACGCCGCAATTCTACCCAAAGCATACACAACTCCATCATCATAGGCTGGCCCGTAGGTTTGTACATAGACGATACCAAGGGCACTGCCACCTCCGACAATATTACGGCAGGTACCTTGCAATTTGCCAATAATATTTTGGCCGGCAATACCGTGCAATTGAAAGCCTCTTCAAGCACTTTCGACATTGCTACGTGGGTCAGCGGCAGCAACAACCAATTGTTGGATAGCGTACAGGCAGTTGGCTTGGCCGACCCTTATAAATTCTCTACTACCATATCGTCAACGCAAGCCGGTACGCCCAGCTTCCTGTTGGCTTCCGGCTCGCCTGCCTTGACCGGCGCATCGTTTACGGGTTTGCCCTCTTTCTTCACCGCGGTTTCCTACATAGGTGCGTTTGACGGTTCAAACGACTGGACTGCGGGCTGGGCCACTTGGGATGCAGAGAATACCGAGTATTAATATCAATTGTTTTATGGTCAAGGGCCTGTTTGGATTTCATTGTCAGAAATTCAAACAGGCCCTTTTAGAATTTGGCATGCCATTGCGAAACTGAAAGCAGTAATACTATTTTGATATTCATAATAGACCAATCATAAGAAATGAAAAGAACTATATTGCTTCATCGTTCCTCTCCGAAATGACGTTGATTATTAATGTATTGTAAAAATAAAAACCAAGTCATCGCGACCTAATGGAGGCAATCCGGGATTCGTTTATTGGGTCTATTTTACTTTGTGTAAATAGTATAGGAGGTTGCAACGCGGTAAATTTAAAAAACGGACACATTCGATTGGAAATACGCTCACCAAAAGAAATAGGTGGACTTTTGTCTGCCTATTTTGCATCATATCCACTTGCTAAAGGAGCAACCAAAAAATTGACCTCTGCCAACACGGAGGTTTTTTTTCTTTGTGGCCATTAAGCCGCTCTTTTGCTACCTTTATGCAAAATATATCCCGCAAAAAAACATCACGGTTGTAAACACATGGTGCAGTTACTGATAAAAAACGCATGGCATTGGGCATTGGCAACAATATTGTTGCTGTCTTTCACGGCTTCGGCGCAGCCCGACCCATCAAAACCCATAGCCTTGGCGCGCCAGTTTGTGCAAAACAAAGAATACGACAAAGCCATTGGCCTTTACAAACAGGTTTACGAACAGGCCCCTTTCGATGCACAAGTATATAAGGAATACCTGGAGGTACTGTTGCAGGCCAACATGACAGACGATGCCGTTACGCTCGTGAACTACATGATGAAGATACGTAGGGAAGACCCCGCCATGTATGTGGATATGGGTACGGTGTGGCAAGCCAAGGGGAAAAAGAAAAATGCCCGCGAGCAATACGACCTTGCCGTATCCAAAGTGTCGGGCGAAGACTTCGGCACGCGTCAACTGGCCGATGCTTTTGAAAAAACGGGCAATTACGAATACGCCGCCAAGGTGTACGAAAAAGCACGGGTGCTAACCCAAAACCCTTATGCCTACGCTACCGAATTGGCCATCTTGTACAACAAACAAGGCGACAAACCGGCTGCCGTCAAAGCCATACTCGATGCACTGGTGCTGCAACCGGGCAGTATGGAAGACATACAAACCAACCTGCTGCAAGTAATGGCCGACGATGCCAAAAGCACCGAAATGGTACAGAAAGAACTGAACAGGCGCATCATGGAACAACCCCAGGTCAATCCTTGGCGCGACCTGCAAACATGGATGTACGTGCAAAAAGACGACTACGAAGGAGCTTGGAAGCAAGTAACCGATTTGGATAAAAAATTGTCCGAAAACGGCGAAAGGGTCTTGGTGTTTGCGCAAATGGCGGCCACTGCCGGCAAGGCCGGCGTGGCCGCCAAAGCGCTGGGGTATGTAATGGACAAGGGCAGCGACAAACCCATGTACGAACAGGCTTGGTTGGGCATCCTCAACATGCAGTTGAACACATTGAAAACCACCCGGCCAATAGACAAACCGCTTGCCGAACGGTTGGTGTCCCAGTACGATTCCTTGCTCAAAGCCTATCCGCAATACATGGCTGCGCAGCCGCTACGCGATGAGGCAATGGTAATAGCCCGATATGCCCACCGTCCCGACAGTGCCATAGCCTTGCTCGACAAAGCCCTTGCCACGCCCAATATACGCCCGGAATTTGCCGGGTATTGCCGCTTGGACATGGGCGATTATTTTTTGCTCGATGACAAAGTATGGGACGCCTCATTGAGCTATTCGCAGGTGGACAAGGCTTTCAAGGAAGATATTTTGGGCGAAGAAGCCCGCTTTAAAAACGCCAAACTTGCCTATTACCGGGGCGATTTTGAATGGGCGCAGGCACAACTAAAAATACTAAAGGCTTCCACCTCGGAGCTGATAGCCAACGATGCGCTGAACCTCTCGGTGTTGATTACGGAAAACATACCGCCGGACAGCAACCAAGCACCCTTGCTGCGCTTTGCCTATGCCGATTTATTGTTGTTCCAAAACAAAACCCGCGAGAGCGACCAGCTGCTGGACAGCATAGAAACCACATTCCCCAAAACGGAACTGAAAGACGACATACTGATGCTGCGTGCCGAAATAGCCACCCAAGAAGGCCGCTACGCCAATGCCGCAAGCTATATGCAAGAGGTGCTGGATAAACATGGCGACGATGTACTGGCCGATGATGCCGCCTGGAAGCTGGCCATGCTTTACGGCGGGCAATTGGCCGACAAGGCCAAGGCCAAAAATTACTTGGAGCTGTTGATAACCAAATACCCCGGCAGCAGCTACATACAAGCCGCACGGCAGCGATACCGCGAACTCGGCCAACCGGATGCCGCCGCAGGCACTTGAGTTACCCATACTTCGTGCAGGGCCAAAATGTGCAATACTGTTTGTTTTCAAAAATACTCCAATCGTAACACCCATATTCCCGTCAGCACCCCCGTCCTCCTCCCCGGCTTGCCCCCCAAATTTCCATCCCCCGCCGGCACACGAAAGGATGCGTGCACCAGCAGGGCATTATCTCTGAAACGAACTCGAACCCGTAGTAAAAAAAGCCAAAAAACCACCGCAAAAAACACTTTTCGACATAGGTAATTCCGGATTACAAACATTGTTACAACCGTAAATCAATGTGTCAAACTGGATATTGCTGAATTATTGAAAACTTTCGGACGGCAGTGGAATTTCTTAAACCATATTCTCGGGGCCAAAAATTTCCTTTTTGACTAACTTTGCCTTGTTCGCATTTTCAAGGCGTATGTAGGTGGCCGGCAAATGCCGCCTATTGCATTGTTTGGCGGTATGCTCACTAAAAACTTTCTTTGAACAGAATAAATATTCAAACAGCAAAGTAATATGAGACACGTAACAGTTTATACCGCAGATAAGGAATACAGCCACTTCGTAGAACTGGCCAAAAACCTGCATTATGTCAAAAAAATTGAGACGGACGAAGAACCCGGGGAAAGTGTCTTGGATAATATCAAGGCGGGACTAAAGGAAGTAAGCCTTTTCAAAAAAGGTAAATTAAAAACCTCGCCCGCAAAAGATTTTTTTGGATGAGTTATAGTATCGAGCTATCCGCCAATTTTAAGAAAGAAGCCAAGAGGCTTACCCAAAAATATCCGCCCTTGAAAACGGAACTGGCTGAACTTTTTGCCGAACTGGAACAAAACCCAACGCTTGGCAAGGATATTTACAAAATTCGTTTGGCTATCGCTTCCAAAATCAAAGGAAAGTCTGGCGGCGCAAGGGTTCTGTCTTTTGTAAAAGTTGCACAAACTACCGTGCCGCTTTTCTCTACCTACTCCAAAGGCGAAGTGGATGACCTTGCCGATAAACAAACACAGGAACTCATCAAGGATTGTTTGTAAAACGTTAAACCCCGCCCGCACACGAAGTTGACATAGGGAAAAAATCATAACAAAGCCAATATTCATTACCGCCAAAACCAAAACGCCATGCTCCACGTTAAGCCCATAAGCAACAAAGGAAAAGACCTCAAAAATTTCATAGACTTCCCGCACGGATTGTACAAGGACGATCCCTATTATGTGCCCGAACTGTACATGACCCAAAAAAGCCTTTTGTCCCACAAGCACCCTTTTTTTCAACATGGGGCCATCCAGTTGTTCCTCGCTGTCGACAATGGCAAGACAGTGGGCCGCATAGCCGCCATATTCAACGGCAACAACAACCGGTTCAACAACACCAACGAGGGTTTCTTCGGTTTTTTCGATTGTATCAACAACCAAAACGTGGCCAATGCGCTGCTGGCCGAGGCAGAAAAATGGCTGCGCGGCAGGGGGCTAAGCACCATGGCCGGCCCCGTGAACCCCAGTACCAACGAGGTGTGCGGCATGCTGATACAGGGCTTCGACAGTTCGCCCATGCTGCTGATGCCCTACAACTACCCTTACTACATACAACTGATGGAAGGCTACGGCATGGGCAAAATGGTAGACTTGGTGGCTTACGCCTTGCATGACCACGACCTGGGCGACAAACCCCTGCGCCTGCAAGAGGCATTGGCCAAGCGGCTGGAAGCCAAAGGCATTACCATAAGGCCTTTGGACCTAAAGCACAATTTCAAGCACGAACTGGAGCAATTTGGCAAGGTGTACAATGCCGCCTGGGACAAGAACATGGGTTTTGTGCCCATGACCAAGGCCGAATTTGACTTCATGGGCAAGGACATAAAACCCATTGCCGACACGGATTTTTGCCTCGCCGCCGAACACAACGGCGAAGTAGTGGGCATAGCCCTTTGCCTGCCCGATTACAACCAAGTGTTCAAAAAAATAAAAAAGGGGCGTTTGTTCCCTACCGGGATATTCAAGTTTTTGGCGGGCCGCAAGAAGATAAACCGATTGCGCATATTGGCCTTGGGCGTGTTGGAACCTTACCGAAAAATGGGCATAGAAGCCTGCTTTTACGCCACAATCATGAAAAACGGCATGGCCAAGGGCTACACCATGGGCGAAGCAAGCTGGATGCTGGAACACAACGACATGATGAACAAAGCCATAGAACACATGCACGGCAAGCTGTACAAAAAGTATAGGATTTGGGAGAAGAAATTATCCTGAAAAACATTGCCGCCTTCCATAAGGCGGCAATGTTTTTTTGACCCCTGCCCGATATTGTCGCAGCCACCAACAATAACCAAATACCCTCATCGATAAAATTAATTAAACGTTTGTTTAAATTATCTGTTTGTTCCTACCTTTGCACCGCAATTTTACGGCTACCGCCTACGTTGTAGCGGTTTCATGCACCACCACAAATGAAATTACTGGCATCGGTATTGGGAATAGGTCATATACGCAAGGGCGGCGGCACGGTGGCCGCGGCTGTTGCTGTGGTGGCTTGGTATGCCGTGTTCAAGAACGATTACAGGGGCGGGTGGCCTGTCTTGCTTACGGCGGCGGTGTTGCTGGTGGGCGTATGGGCAGGCAATGTGGTGGAAAAAGACTGGGGCAAGGACAGCAGCAAGGTGGTGATAGACGAGGTGGCCGGCATGTGGGTAAGCCTTTTGTGGGTGCCGGTGCAGTGGGGTTGGCTGGTGGCGGCGTTCGTGTTTTTCCGTTTTTTCGACATAGCCAAACCATTGGGCATAAGGCGCATGGAGGCCCTGAAAGGCGGTTGGGGCGTAATGGCCGACGATGTGCTGGCCGGTATTTATGCCAATATTTGTTTGCAATTGGCAATGCCGGTTTACGGGCTGGTGGCAGCATAGATGTTGTAATTTGATGAACAAGACACTCATAGAGTTCCTTAAAGCGCAGGCTTCGTCGTTCATGGCCACGTTGGCCGATTATGCGGCCACCTTCGTTTTGCACCATTTGGCCGAATCCTGGTTTGTGTATGCCAGCATTGTGGGCAACATTTGTGGCGGAATCGTGAATTTCCTACTTGGGCGTTACTGGGCTTTTTCGTCTAAGGAAGAAAAGGTAGCCGGCCAAGCCGCGAAGTACCTAATCGTGTGGCTGGGAAACATTTTGCTGAACGCGGGCGGCATTTATTTGCTAACCGAAATATTTAAACTGCACCCTTGGCTGTCCAAGCTGGCAGTGTCAATGGTAACGGCCATTGGATATAACTATGTTCTCCAAAAATTTTTTGTATTTAAAAAAAAGAAACACATTGCAACGAACGATTAAAAAAGCATTGCTGCTTTTACCCATACTTTTTGCCCCATTCGCAATATGGGCACAAACCGTGGTGAACGGCATAGTACGCGACGCCAACAGCGGCGACCCCATGCCCTTTGTAAGCGTGGCCATAAAGGGTACCACCTCGGGCACCACTACCGACGTAAACGGACGTTACGAACTGGCTACCAACGAACAGGCCACCAAACTTGTGTTTACTTTCCTTGGCTACCTTACCGAAACGCGCAACCTGACAATAGGCCAAACCCAGACCGTAAACGTAGTATTGAAAGAGGACAACAAAACCTTGGACGAAGTGGTCATAAAACCCAAAAAGGAAAAATACCGCAACAAAAACAACCCGGCAGTGGAATTGATAAGGCAGGTAATAGCCCATAAAGACCAAAACCGCACCGCCCATTACCAACAGTTGCACTACCAAGAGTACGAAAAAATGCAAATGGCCATCAACAATACGCCGGAAGCATTGAAGAAAAACCCTTTGTTCAAGAAGTACAAATTCGTATTGGACAATGTGGACACTACGCGCTTTTCGGGCAAGGCATTGCTGCCCTTGTATATCGAAGAAAACATTTCGGAAAAATATTTCCAGAAAGAACCGGAAAAAAAGAAAACCATAGTTACGGCCAACAAGCACGTAAATTTCGACGACCGGTTCATCAATAACGAAAGCATTTCCGGGTACCTGAAACATCTTTACCAAGATGTGGACTTGTACGAAAACAACCTGTATGTGGTCACCAACTCGTTCTTGAGCCCGATAGCCGACATGGCACCCACATTTTACAAATTCTACATTACCGATACCGTGTCGGCCGACGGCATAAAACTCGTGGAGTTGTCTTTTTTCCCAAGGAACAAAAACGACCTGTTGTTCCAAGGCAAACTGTACGTTACGCTCGACGGCAATTTCGGCGTGCAGAAAGCAGTGTTGGGCGTTAGCAAAGACATTAACCTCAACTGGGTTACCGGCCTGGATTTGACGCTCGACTTTGAACGCAACGATGATGGAAAGTACCACCCGTCCAAAACAAATCTGCTGGTAAATTTTGGCGTGTTTCAGGGCAAAAAAGGATTATTTGGCGAACGGACCATTACCATTCGCAACTTCGACACGCACACCCTCCTGCCCGATTCCATTTTTAAAGGCCCCGAGCTTGTCAAAGCCGATTCCCTGACCCGTTCGGAAAGCTATTGGCAAACCAACAGGCCGGAGGCATTGACCGATGTGGAGGCACAAACCTATACCAACATGGACAGCCTCAGCAACATGAAATCGTTCAAGCGGCTGGCCAGTTGGGCCACCCTGGTATTGGCCGGGTACAAAGATGTGGGCCCCGTGGAAATAGGCCCCGTAAGCACCTTTTACAGCTACAACCCCGTCGAAGGCTTCCGTTTAAGGTTTGGCGGACGCACCACCACGCATTTCAGCAAGCGGTTTTATACCGAAGCCTACGGTGCCTATGGCTTCAAAGACCAAAGGTGGAAGTGTTTCATAAGCGGCACTTACAGCGTCAACAACAAGAGCATATATTCTTACCCACTCAATTATTTCAGGGTAAGCTACCAGCAGGACGTGAGCATACCCGGGCAAGATTTGCAGTTTGTGCAAGAAGACAACGTATTGCTCTCGCTCAAGCGCGGGGTGAACGACAAATACATGTACAACAATATTTTCAGGGTAGAATATGTATATGAATTTGGCGACCACATGGGCCTAAAAGCCTCGTATAAAAACCATAGGCTGGAAGCCGCCGGCGGGCTGAGCTTCGTATATGCCGATGCGCCGATGTACAACGATACCGCCCAATACCTCACCACCTCCGAATTTGGCTTGGAATGGCGCTGGGCACCCCACGAACAGTTTTTCCAACGAAAATTGTACCGCACGCCCATACCCAATGCCTACCCCATATTCACCATCAAATACGGCCAAGGCGTAAAAGGATTATTGGGCGGCGAATATAATTACCAATCGTTGCGTGGCAGCATTTACAAGCGCCTGTACCTATCGCAATTGGGCTTGGCAGACATAATAGTGAACGGGGGCTACATACACGGCAAAGTACCCTACCCCTTGCTGGACATTGCCAAGGCCAACCAAACCTACGCCTACCAATTGCAAGCCTACAGCTTGATGAACTTTTTGGAATTCGTGAGCGACAGGTACGCGAGCCTCAACATTGATTACCACATGTATGGCTTCCTGTTGAACAAGATACCCTTGTTCAAGGCATTGAAATTGCGCGAAGTGGCTACCTTCAAACTGTTGTATGGCGGCGTGCGTGCCGAAAACCGTCCGGAAAACGATGCCTCGCTGTTCAGGTTCCCCATAGACAAATATGGCGTAGCCTCTACCTATTCGCTCGAAAAAGAACCGTACATGGAGGTAAGCGTGGGCGTAGAAAACATTTTCAATTTGATAAGGGTAGATTTGGTGAAAAGATTGTCGTACTTAAACCATCCCAACGTGGCGCAATACGGCATAAGGGCAAGGGTGAATTTCGATTTTTAAAACGGGCGTGTTGGCGGGAGGGACTTTTGCGGTTCGGGGTTTCTCCGTATTCCTATTTTGTGCAAATGCCACAGGCATCTAAAAAAGCATTGGCGATAGGCATTTTTCCCACCAAAAGATTTTGGGGTCCGCGGCACAGGGCGACAAGAGCCGGCCAAAGGGGTGAAGCCTAAAATCTAACATCCGAAATCTACAACCCAAAACCTGCAATCCAAACCATTGGCATGGAATTTGCGTTAAGTTTTTGGCCACCGAGAGGAGGAAAGCGATTTATCGCTTATTATTGCACTTTATTTTTCACATCCACAACACACAAAACTTATGGACTTCAAAAAAATGATTAAATCGTCTGCGTTTGTAGCGGCTTTATCCGTAACCCTATGGTCTTGCGGCCCCAAAGATGCAGACATCAAGGCCAGCGTGGACCAAAAATTGGCCAACACACCCGGCGTTACCGCCGTGGTAGAGAAAGGCGTAGTGACCCTCAGCGGCGTATTTGCCGACGAAGCAGCCAAAGCGAAAGCCGAGGCCGACATCAAAACCGTGAAAGGCGTAAAGTCCGTAACCGACAATGCCACGGTTACGCCGCCGGTAGTCATCAACCCCGATGAGGCTTTGATTTCTTCTATCCAAACCGGTTTGTCGGCAAAAGGCTTTAGCGGCATAGCCGTTACCGTTGCAAACGGCGAAGTAACCTTGGCCGGCAATGCCAAACGTGCCGACTTGCAAACCATCATGCAAATAGCCAACGAGTCGAAACCCAAAAAAGTATTGAACAAATTGGTATTGAAATAACCCAATTCTTTTAACCACTCAAAAAAGCGACACATGTCCGACCTTCAAACAAAATACAAATCAGTGGCCGATGCGGCCGCTCAGGCCGGCGTAACCGACTTATTGGTACGCGAGCAAGACAATATACTGTACATAGACGGCACCGCACCCAGCGAAGCCGCCAAGAAACAAGTATGGGATGCGTACAATACCGTGGACCCCGACTATCGTTCCGGCGACTTGGTATTGAACCTTACCGTGGCAGCAGGCGCAGCCACCAGCAGCACTTACGAAGTAAAAGGCGGCGACACCCTGAGCAAGATAGCCAAAGGTTATGGCCTTACTTGGCAAGAAGTGTTTGAGGCCAATAAAGACAAAATAAGCGACCCGGACAAAATATTTCCCGGCCAAGTGCTAACCATTCCGGCAAAATAGTTTGCGCCGGTTGGGTTACGAAACCAAGGCTGTTTCTTACGTTGTTTTGCGTGGGAAACAGCCTTTTGGGTTTACGGTGGTGGTTTTGAAAAACGGATTCCAAACAACGCCTCCGCAATTAATCTGTACCTTTGCGGGGCAAAAATAATCTTCCCCACAAAATATGAATAACGGATATTTTTATTTCGCAGAACCCAAAAACGAACCGGTGCGCAGCTATGCCCCGGGTAGCGCCGATGCCGAAAACCTAAAGAAAGCATTGGCCACGCTGAAAGCCCGGCAGCGCGACCTGCCCATGTACATCGGCGGCAAGGAAGTGCGCACCGGCAATACCCAATCGCTGCACCCGCCCCACGAAATAGCCCACACATTGGGTCATTTTCATTTGGGTACCAAAGAACACGTACAACAAGCCATAGAGGCCGCACTGGCTGCCCAGGCCGCTTGGGCCGCCACCAGTTGGGAACACAGGGCGGCCATTTTCCTAAAAGCGGCAGAACTGTTGGCGGGCAAATACCGCTACGCCATGAACGCCGCCACCATGCTGGGGCAAAGCAAAAATGCCTACCAAGCCGAAATTGACAGTGCCTGCGAATTGATAGATTTCCTGCGTTTCAACGTTCATTTCCTGAGCGACATTTACCGCCAGCAACCCATATCGCCCGAGGGTTTCAACAACCGCATGGAGTATAGGCCGCTGGAGGGTTTTGTATTGGCCGTAACCCCCTTCAACTTTACCGCCATTAGCGGCAACCTGCCTGCGGCACCGGCCATGTGTGGCAATGTGGTGGTGTGGAAGCCCGCCTTTACCCAGGTATATGCGGCGGCCTTGTTCATGGAAATAATGATAGAAGCGGGCTTGCCTGCCGGTGTCATCAACCTCATCTATACCGATGGCCCCGCCACGGGCGATGTATGCTTCAAGCATCCCGATTTTGCGGGACTGCATTTTACCGGCAGCACCGGCGTGTTCCAACACATGTGGAGCGAGATAGGCGCCAACATCGGCAAATACAAAACTTACCCGCGCATAGTGGGCGAAACGGGCGGCAAGGATTTTGTGTTTGCGCATCCCACGGCCAATGTGGATGCTGTGGTGGCCAACTTGATACGCGGCGCTTTTGAATACCAAGGCCAAAAATGCTCGGCCGCATCGAGGGCCTACATACCTTCCAACCTTGCCGAAGAAATCAAATCGAAACTGATAGCCGAAATGGACACGCTGAAAATGGGTCCGGTGGACGATTTCGGCAATTTCGTCAATGCGGTCATAGACGAAAGATCGTTCGACAAGTTGGCCAAATATATAGACGATGCGGCCACCAGTGCCGATGCTACCATATTGCATGGCGGCACTTACGACAAATCCAAAGGATATTTCATTGCCCCCACGGTAATAGAAACCACCGACCCGAAATACGTTACCATGTGCCAGGAACTGTTTGGTCCCGTGTTGACTATTTATGTTTATCCCGAAGCGGAATGGGAAGCCCAAATTGCGGTGGTGGACAGCACTTCGCCTTATGCGCTTACGGGTGCCATATTTGCCCAAGACAGGTATGCCGTGGAAACGCTTACCAAGCAATTGGCCAATGCCGCGGGCAATTTTTACATCAACGACAAGCCTACGGGTGCCGTGGTGGGCCAGCAACCCTTTGGCGGCGCGCGCGCCAGCGGCACCAACGACAAGGCGGGTTCTATCATGAACATGTACCGTTGGCTAAGTGCCCGTACCATTAAAGAAACTTATGTATCGGCCACGGATTACCGGTATCCGTTTCATCAATAACGAAGCGTTGCAAAATTGGTGAACGTAAAATGGCTGCCGCTGCTTATAGCGGTAGCCATTTTACATGTTGATTATGCAGCGAGCAAAAGAGCCACGATACGGGCAAAATGTGCCTCTTTACCCAATTATTGCCGAAAAAGTATTTGAGGAGTAATGGACAAAAATTAGGCTCTTTTTTACCTCAACACTCCGCTAAAAACATCACGCTGCCACCTTGCCAAAATCAAGGAACCGCCTAATCTTGCGTTTATTTTTCGGGCTATACTAAAATTTTAATGAAACAAAGTTTAGTTTTCCGAAGTAAAATAGGGCATTAA
>JASGFI010000021.1:0-27839 GCA_047605615.1 Edaphocola sp.
TTTGTGTGTGCCTTGACATCTTGGGCAATCCATATTTTTTGTTTTTAGGCGCAAATATACAAAACTATCTTTCGTTACCAATGCCGAAATAAGATGTCCAGAGAAATTTTTTGACGACTACTTTTGCGTTCAGCGTAAGGTTATAATAAGCGGTAAGGTTGTCTTGATCCGGTTCGTCGTCGGTGTTATACGATTTTTGATACATGAGGGTGGCATAAAAATCGTAATTGTAGCTGTATGACAAATCGGGTTCCTTTTTTTGGCCGAGCCGGTGGGTTTGCCGCTGCTTGTTGTACCGGAACACCATTTTCGGCTTTTTTAAGTTCGGCATAGCGATGCATTACGCTATCCTCCCAAGCACTTTTTTGCTGTTGCGTAACCGGGGCTGCGGGCAAGGGCAAATGATACAACGAACTGTCTTGGGCCTTGGCAGCGGCACAAATGCAGGTGCTTATAAACAATATGGACAGCAAGCGAAGCATTTTGCAGCGATTATGGATTGACGAGATTTTAAGTACACTAATAATGTTTATTTTATACGATAATTATATTTATAATAGACCAATCGCTATTATTTATCAATTCATTTTTGTTAACCCCACCCCGTCCCTCCCCGGTGGGGAGGGTGCGTTGAGTGCTGATAGAAGTAGAAATATTTTTGGTCTATTTTTAAATTCACTTTCGTATAAGACACAAAGGCATCCTATTGCACATTTTTATCCGGCGTGCAGTATAATTGCTTATCTGTTCAATACATAGCTAACTGATGCGTGGGCGCAACGTCCCCCGTCCATAGCCGCCGAAATAATGCCCCCTGCGTAGCCCGCACCTTCGGCACAAGGAAAAAGCCCCGTTATTTGTGGATGTTGCAGGGTGTTGTCATTGCGGGGAATACGAACCGGAGAAGACGTGCGCGATTCCGTGGCGGTTACTATGGCCTCGTTGGTAAAATATCCTTTCATATTCTTGCCGAACGACACGAAGCCGGCACCAAGGGCAGCAAAGATTTCTTTGGGTAAAACATCGGCCATGTCAACAGCGGTAACGCCGGGCAGGTAAGAACAGGCGGGCAATGTAGCGGACAAACGTCCCGAAACCATATCGGCCATACGTTGCGCAGGTGCTTTTAATTGGCCACCGCCGTATTGCCATGCTTTTTGCTCCACCATTTGCTGGAAATACATGCCGGCCAAGGGTCCGGTGAAGCCATAGCGGGCAAAGTCGGCTTCGTTTACGGCTACCACCATACCCGAGTTGGCATAAGGATTGTCGCGCTTCGAGGGCGACCAGCCATTTACCACCAATTCGCCTTCGTTGGTACTGGCCGGTGCTATGATGCCTCCCGGACACATGCAAAATGAAAAAACACCCCGCCCGTTTTCCTGGCTAACTAAGGAGTAAGATGCCGGTCCCACCATGTCGCCGTATTGTGCCGGGCCGCAGCCGTACTGTACTTTATTGATTAAATCTTGTGGGTGTTCAATGCGCACACCCAGGGCGAAAGGCTTGGCTTCTATTAAAATATTTTTACGGTACAGCATTTGAAAAATATCGCGTGCGGAGTGGCCGGTAGCCAGTATCAGCGCGCGCGCCATTATTTTTTCAGAATCGTTTACCTCGATGCCTTTTAATGCGCCGCCTTCCACCAATACATCAGTAAGTTTGGTATCGAACAATACTTTGCCGCCACAGGCTTCAATCTGTTGGCGCATGGCCACTATTATGCCCGGTAGCTTATTGGTACCTATATGTGGATGTGCTTCAAATAAAATACGTTCATCTGCACCAAAATGATGAAACCATTGCAGGCTTTTCGATACACTGCCCCGTTTGGTAGAGCGGGTGTATAGTTTGCCGTCGCTGTAAGTGCCCGCACCGCCTTCGCCAAAGCAATAGTTGCTTTCGGGGTTTACTATGCCTTGCTTGTTCATGGCGGCGAGGTCGCGGCGGCGGTTGCGTACGTCCTTGCCCCTTTCTATAATGACGGGGCAAAATCCTTGTTCTATCAAGCTCAAAGCGGCAAATAACCCGGCAGGGCCGGCACCGGCTATCAAAATCTGTTCTTTGTTGCCTACATATTGCAGGCGTGGTTCAAAAGCAAAAGCATTCACGAACGGTTCGCCAATAAAAACATTGACCTGCACTTGCACCATGATGTTCTTGCCGCGTGCGTCCACGGAACGGCGTGTTACCTGCGCAGCGTTGATGCTTTGTGGCGCTACTTTAAGTTGGGCGGCGGCGGCTTGGCGTATTAATTGGTCATTGGCAGCCTCATTGGGCGCTAAGCGTATGGTTATTGTCTTCGGCATCCGAGTTAGGAATGAGCGGCAAAATTACTTTGTTTCTATGGTCAAGATCAATGAATTTAAAACGCGATTTTACTCCCGGTGAGGTGTGTTGTTGTCAGGCATGGCCCCGCCTTGCTGCCATTATTTCCGTTGCAGTCAACGCATTACTGCATTTATTTCATAAAATAATATAGTGTACTGAAATTCAGTCAGTTGTGGTTTGTTTTTGCTGCCGTTTTAACGCTTGTTCCTTGAATGGAATGTTATTTGAACTATTGTTGTAAACGTAACCCAATACAGCCAAACCAATGAGTCCAAAATGTTGTTACACCGCGGTCGGTTGGTTGGTCAATTAAAAAGAAAATACGATTATGAACCTGAATAATTTCACGATTAAAGCCCAAGAAACGCTGCAACAGGCGCAGCAGCTGGCTTTTAACCTCAATAACCCAACCATTGAGTCGGCACATATATTAAAGGCTATCTTGGACGATAAAGACGGCCCGGTGGATTTTCTGTTGAAGAAAAGCAATGCCAACATCAACCTTGTCAATACCAAGCTGGACAACCGCCTGTCCACCTTGCCGCAACAAGGCAGCGGCGATGCGGGCCAAATGTTGAGCCGCGAGGCCAACAACGTGATACTGCGTGCCGGTGCCGCCTTGAAAGAATTTGGCGACGAATTCGTAAGTGTGGAACACCTGCTGTTGGCCATATTGCGTGGCAGCGACGATGCCGCCAAAATATTGAAAGATGCAGGCCTTGCCGAACGTGCGTTGATAGCTTCCATAAAAGACCTGCGCAAGGGCAGCACCGTCAATTCGCAAACTGCCGACACCACTTACCAAGCCTTGCAGCGTTATGCCAAAAACCTGAATGAAATGGCGCAAAACGGCAAGCTGGACCCGGTAATTGGCCGCGACGACGAAATACGCCGAACGCTCCATATCCTGAGCCGCAGGTCCAAAAACAACCCCATTTTGGTAGGCGAACCGGGCGTGGGCAAAACCGCCATAATAGAAGGCTTGGCGCATAGGATTATCAATGGCGATGTACCCGAAAACCTGAAATCGAAAATCATTTATTCATTGGACATGGGCTTGCTGATAGCCGGTGCCAAGTACAAAGGCGAGTTTGAGGAAAGGTTGAAATCGGTGATAAAAGAAGTGACCGAGAGCGATGGCAGCATCATCTTGTTCATAGACGAAATACATACGCTGGTAGGTGCCGGTGGCGGCGGGGAGGGGGCCATGGATGCGGCCAATATATTGAAACCGGCCTTGGCCCGTGGCGAGTTGCGCGCCATAGGTGCCACCACCTTGAACGAGTATCAAAAATACTTTGAGAAAGACAAAGCCCTGGAACGCCGTTTCCAAAAGGTGATGGTAGATGAACCTTCGGAAGAAGATGCCATTTCCATTCTTCGTGGTTTGAAGGAACGCTACGAAGCCCACCACCATGTGCGCATCAAGGATGAAGCCATAATAGCCGCAGTAGAGCTTTCTTCCCGCTACATTTCCGACCGTTATCTGCCCGACAAGGCCATAGACCTTATAGACGAAAGTGCGGCCAAACTGAAACTGGAAATGAACAGCATGCCCGAAGAGCTTGATGAACTGAACCGCCGCATACGCCAGTTGGAAATAGAAAGGGAAGCCATCAAGCGCGAGAATGATGAAGATAAAGTAAAGCAACTGAGCACCGAGATAGCCAACCTGTCGGTAGAGCGCGATACCTTCAAAGCCAAGTGGCAAGAGGAAAAGGAACTGGCCGAGCAAATACAGGCAGCCAAAACCAGCATAGAAGACCTGAAAGTAGAAGCCGAAAAAGCCGAGCGCGATGGCGACTACGGAAAGGTGGCAGAAATACGTTATGGCAAAATAAAAGAGCAAGAAGCCAAGATAGTGGAACTTGGCAAGCAAATGGACGCATTTTCGGAAAAGAAAATGCTGAAAGAAGAGGTGGATGCCGACGATATAGCCGAAAATGTAGCACGCGCCACGGGCATACCCGTACAACGCATGATGACCAGCGAACGAGAAAAGCTGTTGCGCCTCGAAGACGAACTGCACAAACGCGTAATAGGCCAAGAGGAAGCCATAGAGGCCGTTTCGGATGCTATACGCCGCAGCCGCGCGGGCCTGCAAGATGCGCGCAAGCCAATAGGTTCGTTCATCTTTTTGGGTACTACCGGCGTGGGCAAAACGGAGTTGGCCAAAGCATTGGCCGAATACTTGTTCGACGATGAAAGCATGATGACCCGCATAGACATGAGCGAATACCAGGAGAAGCACAGCGTAAGCCGCTTGGTGGGCGCGCCTCCGGGCTATGTGGGTTACGACGAAGGCGGCCAGCTTACCGAGGCGGTGCGCCGCAAGCCTTATTCCGTGGTGCTTTTGGATGAGATAGAAAAAGCGCATCCCGATGTGTTCAACATCTTGTTGCAGGTATTGGACGATGGCAGGCTTACCGACAATAAAGGCCGTGTAGTCAATTTCAAAAATACCATTGTCATCATGACCAGCAATATGGGCAGCCACTTAATCCAAGAAAATTTTGACAGCATAAAAGATGGCGACGACATAGAAGCAGTAGTGGACAGAACCAAGGAAGATGTGATGGCTTTGCTTCGCCAAACATTGCGCCCCGAGTTCCTGAACCGTGTGGACGAAGTAATCATGTTCCACCCATTGATGAAGAAAGAAATAAAAGGTATCATCCGCATACAGCTCGAAGACTTGAAGAAGCGTGTGGCGCAACAAGGCTTGCAGCTGGAATTTTCGGACTATGCTCTGGAATATTTCAGCGATCAGGGTTTCGACCCGCAGTTTGGTGCCCGCCCGTTGAAAAGGTTAATCCAAAAGGATATTATCAATCTTTTGAGCAAGAAAATAATAGCCGGCGAGTTGGACAAGAGCCAGCCGGTATTGGTAGATGTGTTTGACGGTGTGGTGGTGATACGCAACGAAAAGGCAGAAGAGGTAAATAAAGAGAAAGGGCGGGCAATTTAAGGTTGCGACAATATAATTGATGTGGTAAACTGCGCAAGCCCCCGAAAATCGATTCGGGGGCTTGCGCGGGTTTATGCTTTGTCGAAAATCTATTCCCACCTAAAGGCTTTGGCCGCCGCTACATAACCTATTGCGCCCCACAAGAGCAGTACGCCAATATCGGTCCTTACGTCCCATAACGAAGCACCGTCGAAGGCTATGGAACGCAGCGCATTATTGAAATAGGTAAGCGGCAACGAATTGGAAACGGGTTGCATCCACTTGGGGAAAGCATCTATGGAAAAAAAAGTACCCGCCAGCAAAAATTGCGGCAAGGTAAGCATGTTGGACAAGGGCGGTATGGTAGATTCGCTTTTGGCCAAGCCGCTGATGATGAAGCCGAAACTCATGAACACCAACAAAGCAAGCGCACACACCACCAACATGTTCACCACCGTGAGCCAACCATTTGCCAAGGTGTAATGAAAGGCATAATGGCCAACGAGAATAATGAAAACAGCGCCCAACAATTGAAATATCATGCGCGCCGTGGCCTCGGCCAGTATGATGTAGCTGCGCTTGATGGGCGTGGCAAAAAATCTTTTCAATACCAATTGCTGCCTGAGGTTGAAAAATACGAAGGCCGTACCGAACACACTTGCCGCAAGCAAGGAGAAGCCCAACTGTCCGGGCAATATGAAATCTATGGTGGAGAAATTGCGGCTTTCTATGACGGTTTGTTTTACGTCCAGCAAGTTTTCCATGGTTGCGCTGCCCCGCGGGTCGGCTTTGATGGCCGCCAATTCGGCCATGGCCTTTAGCTGATAGGCGGTTGCCATGGCCATGGTGCTGGTGCGGATGTCGAGTTGGTATGGCGGCTTGGAGTTGTTGTTTTTTGTAATGGTAACTATGCCGGAAACACTACCTTTTTTGAGCGCATTCTCGGCATCTTCCCTTTTTACGAAATTGATTGTAGGGTTGCCGGCCAAGGCATGGTAAAAGGCATTGGCGGTATCGCTGCGGGCATCTAACACGAACTTGGCAGCCTGCGGATTATTTTTGCCCAAAAAACCAAAAACCAAAATGAAAATCAGCGGAAAAGCCAAGGTAAATACCACGGAAGACGGGCTTTTGGCAATGGACAGCAGGGCCGCTTTGGTTACGGCACCAAACGCTTTAAGTTGTGAATATTGTTGGGGCATGGATGCAAAAATTGTTGGGCAAAGGTAATACGGCAGGCTGATTTCAAAAGAAAATGAACCGTGAATGATGATTGGTGAAACAATGGTCCGGTACATTGGCGCAACCACTGATTGTCGGGAGGAATGGTCAATACAATATGTGCTTTGGGAGCGGCCCAATAATTCCTCGCAAGGGCACAAGTAATAATTGAAGCCCTTTGAGAAAAAAAATTTTTTTCTCATTATAAAAAAGCATTACCTTTGCAGCCCAAAATTCTTTACAAAAGGAGGACTTTAACATTGGAAGAAAACCAAATTCTTAACACTCAAACCAGCGCACACGACGATTTCGATTGGAACGTCGATAAGCGCAACGTAGCCACGTACACAAAAGACGTGCGCGAAGAGCTTGAAAAAAGCTACGGACAAACCTTCAAGAACATCGAAGAGTCCGAATTGATTCAAGGTGCCGTTGTGGGTTTGACCAAAACCGATGCCATTGTGAACATTGGCTTCAAATCTGACGGTTTGGTATCGCTGAACGAATTTCGCGATATGCCCGACCTCAAAATCGGCGACGAGGTAGAAGTACTCGTCCTGGAAAAAGAAGACCGCGATGGTCAACTGTCCCTTAGCCGCCGCCAGGCGCGCCAAGTACGCAGTTGGCAAAACGTGGTTGACTACTTCAAGTCCGGCGAAGTGGTTACCGGTACCATCACCTCCAAAACCAAGGGCGGCCTCATCGTGGACGTTAATGGCTTGGAAACTTTCTTGCCGGGTTCGCAAATCGACGTTAAACCCGTTACCGATTACGACCAGTACGTTGGCAAGACCATGGACTTCAAAGTGGTTAAGATCAACGAACAAATACGCAATGCCGTTGTGTCGCACAAGGCGCTTATCGAAAGCGATTTGGAACAACAACGCGGCGAAATCATGTCCAAACTGGAAAAAGGCCAAGTATTGGAAGGTACCATTAAAAATGTTACCGACTTCGGCGCCTTCGTGGACCTTGGCGGCGTAGATGGCTTGCTGTACATTACCGATATTAGCTGGGGCCGCATATCGCACCCAAGCGAAGTATTGGGCAATGGCCAGAAACTGAACGTGGTGGTGCTTGACTTCGACGACGAGAAGAAACGCATCAGCCTTGGCTTGAAACAATTGACTCCCCATCCTTGGGACAGCCTTCCGGAAGATATTCAAGAAGGTGCTTCCGTACAAGGCAAAGTAGTAAACATAGAAGACTACGGAGCTTTCTTGGAAGTAATGCCCGGCGTGGAAGGTTTGGTACACGTTTCGGAAATTACCTGGAGTTCCCAGCCTATCAATGCCAAGGAATTTTTCAAAATGGGCGACGAGTACAGTGCCAAAGTGGTAACGCTCGACAAAGCGGAACGCAAAATGAGCCTGTCCATCAAACAACTTACCGAAGACCCTTGGGGGACCATAGAAGATAAATTCCCGGCAGACAGCCGCCATAAAGGCGTGGTGAAAAACATCACCCCCTATGGCGTGTTCGTGGAGTTGGAAACCGGCATAGGAGGCATGATACACATCAGCGACCTTAGCTGGACCAAACGCTACAACCACCCAAGCGAATTTACCAAAGTAGGCGACGAAATAGAAGTTTCCATACTTGGCATAGACAAGGAAACCCGCAAGCTGTCTTTGGGCCACAAACAATTGGAAGACGACCCCTGGAACACTTTTGAAAGCGTGTTCCCCATAGGCTCCGTACACGAAGGTACCGTGTTGCGCAAAGACGACAAAGGTGCCGTGGTGCAATTGCAATACGGCTTGGAAGCGTTTGCCCCCGCCCGCCATCTGCGCAAGGAAGACGAGTCGACTGCCAATGTGGACGATGTGCTGCCTTTCGTCATCATCGAATTTGACCGCAACGACAAGCGCATAATGGCTTCGCATACCAAGGTATGGGAACAAAGCAAGGCCGAAGAAAAAGAAGCCGAGCAAAAAGCCGTACAAGCCGAGGCCGACAATACCAAGAAAGCCGTCAAGAACATACAAGCCAAAGTAGAAAAAGCTACCTTGGGCGACTTGGGTGCCCTTGCCGACATCAAAAACAAACTGAAAGAAGAAGGGAAATAATTTCCACCTTCCTAAGTGAGATAACAGAAGCCGCCCCGGAACGGGGCGGCTTCCTTTTTGTATCGACACTTCTTTTCTGCCGCCAATAGCTTGGCAATTTTGTACCTTAGCCGCACATTTTTTTGATGCAGCACATCATGAACCAACGTACAACAGTAACCATTTTGGGTGCCGGTTTGGTAGGCACGCTACTTTCCGTGTTATTACGCAAGCGCGGCTACGAAGTAACCATTTATGAACGCCGCCCGGATATGCGCAAGGAAGCCATTGGCGCGGGCAAAAGCATCAACTTGGCCATGAGCAACCGTGGCTGGAAAGCCTTGGGACTGGCGGGCTTGAGCCAAGACATAGAAGCCATAGCCATACCCATGACGGGCCGGTACCTGCACCAAGCCGACGGCAGTGCCGCCTTTCAGGCTTATGGCAAAAATGGCGAAGCAATATACTCGGTTAGCCGGGCCGAACTAAACAAAAAGTTGATGGACTTGGCCGAAGCCCACGGGGTAAGGATTCTGTTTGACCAAAGATGCACCAAGGTAGATGTGGCGGAGAATATTGTTTTCCTGAAAAAAGAAGACGGCAGCGTTTCATCGGTTAAATGCGATTTGTTGTTTGGTGCCGATGGTGCTTTTTCGGCATTGCGCACGGCTTACAGCCATTTGGACAGAACCAATTTTGCGCAGCAATACATAGAGGCCGGCTACAAAGAATTGAACATTCCCGCCGATGCCAAGGGCGAATGGCAATTGGAGAAAAATGCCCTGCATATATGGCCCAGGCGCAACTTCATGATGATAGCCCTGCCCAATATTGACGGCAGCTTTACCTGCACCTTGTTTTTCCCCTTTGAGGGCGAACCTTCATTTGCCACCATCACTACGGCAGAGGCTGCACGGGAGTTTTTCGAAAAAGAATTTCCGGATGCGGTGCCGCTGATGCCCACCTTGGTACGGGATTATTTGGCCAACCCCACTTCTTCGCTCATCACTACCAAGATTTTCCCTTGGAAATACAAAGACCAAAGTGCCTTGATAGGCGATGCGGCCCATGCCATAGTGCCTTTTTACGGTCAAGGTATGAATGCCGGGTTTGAAGATTGTTCGGTATTGGTGGAACTGATGGAAAAGCACGGCAATGATTGGGAAACGATATTGGGCATTTACCAACAAAGGCGCAAACCCAATGGTGATGCCGTGCTGGAGCTGGCTTTGGCCAATTTCATAGAAATGCGCGACAGGGTGGCCGACCCCGTTTTTTTGGAACGAAAGAAAATAGAAAAGGATTTGGGCATTTCTTTTCCCGGAAGGTTCAATTCGGTATATGAAATGGTGAGTTTCAGCCACACACCTTATGCCCATGCCTGGCAATGTACCCAGGCACAAGACTTGTTGTTGGGTAAAATAATGGCGGCGGGCAATTATTTTGAATTGAAAAAAGAGCCGTCCTTCCAAGCGCAACTGGAAGAATGGATGAAAGCCTACGAAAGCAGCGTGGCAACCAATGGTTTTGGTTGAAAAGTAGCGTCAACGCAGTTGAAATTATAGCTCGCCACCTTTTGATAAGATAGCAACGAACATGCTGTCTGCCTTGATGGCAATACCGTTGATGATGGATTGGTGATGTATTTTCAGGTTGTGCCTATCGGCCAGTTGCTGTACCACGTCTTCGTTTTCTTCTTTGAAAACGGAACAGGTGATGTAGGCCAGCAGGCCGCCTTCGTGCAGATAGGGTAGTGTGTTGGCCGCAATGGGATATTGCAGCGCGCGGAATTTTTCCAATTTGTTTTGTTGGAAAAAATAAAAATCTTCGGGTGTGCGCGCCCAGGTGCCGCTACCGGAGCAAGGTACATCGGCCACTATCAGGTCGAACTTTTTATTGCCCAAAGTCCTTTGCAGCTCGTGGGCATCGGTAGCGTTTACTGTTGCGGCAGTATATTGTTTATGGCCGTAGAGGTTCATCCTTTCTTTGAAATTGTGCAATATGCCGGCCCTAACGTCGGTAGCCAACAAATCGAAAGGGGGCAGCGCATCTTTCAGGAAAACAGACTTGCCCCCTGCACCGCCGCATACATCCCAAACGCTGCGTGGGGGTTCGCTTAAATGTTGCAACGTTTGGTAAATACTGCTTTGCGAAGAGGCATCTTGCACTACATAATCCGTAGGGGCCAATAGCTCCTCTATCTTGCTGCCATTGGGCAGTGCGAGGCATTTGAACTTTTGGTTTGCGGCAATATCTTGTTCCGTAAATGCAATTCCGTTTTTGGAAAAAATACCTTCCGCCAATTTTTCGTTTCGGCGTAGCTTCACAAACAAATCGGGCTGTTGCAAGAGCGATGATACCCAATTTTCTTTAGTAATGCCTTCCGATATTTGGGGTATGTTCGGTGCTTCCGTTGAAATTTCGTGTAGCGATAGGGTGTTTTCTTTTTCCAACATTTTCTTCAGGAAAATATTGCTCGAATTGCACCATGCAATGGCGGTGGCTATTGCCGTGGTCAGGGCAGTATCTCCGGGCATTAATTTTTTGCAACGGTAAAATAGATACACGCCTTCCGACAGGGCTTTCCTATCGCGTGAGCCTAATTTTTTGTATTGCTTGAAATAGGATTTCAAGAAGTGGCTCAGCGGTATTTCGCCTTTATATTGGTCAACGATAGCCGTTAAATGAGCCGTGAAATAAGACATGTTCCGTTGGTGATACTTAACTATATTGGGTATGGTTTCTCACTGGTTATCAGAAAGGATAGCCGATGGCTAAATTAAAGAACAGGTTTTCGTTTCGCCATTCGGGGCTGCCTGGCCTTATATCGTTGAAACGCCAGCGTTCATGTTCCGGTAGCCAAGGTTTCCTTATGGGGAAGGCAAAATCGAAGCGCAGCAACAAGATGCTAAAGTCGAACCTAAGACCCAGGCCCGCATCGGCGGCCAATTGTTTGTAGAAGGCCGAGGTGAACTCCCCACCGGGAAAATCATCTTTTTTCCTTTGAAACCAAACATTGCCCATATCGGCAAATACCGCTCCTTCAATAAACCTATATAGCTTGGCACGATATTCTACATTGGCTTCCATTTTTATGTCGCCCAAAACTTCGATAACCGTATTGGTGGTGTCTTTAAACGCACCCGGGCCCACCAGCCGCGAAGGGAAGCCCCTGAGGCTGCTGCTGCCGCCGCTGAAAAACTGTTTGATGTTGGGCAGGTTGTAGCTGTTGCCATAAGAATAACCGTATCCTACAAACGCCCTTGCCGCCAATACTGTTTTTGCGGTGAGGTTCCTGTAATACCTGAAATCTACCTGTGCTTTGAGGTATTGGGCATAGCCGGAACCGAGTATTTTCTTGGTATCGTCCAGCCTTGCACCCTGCGCCAGGCCAAGTATGTTGCCCGATAAATCTACCAAACCTTCAAAATAATAGTTGTTGGGTCGTTTGATGCCGTCGGCTTGCGAGTTGAAGGTGTAGGTGTAGGTGGGGCCAATTATCAGTCCATTGTAAATAAGGTTGGTAAAGTTGAATTCTGATGCGCGCGAAGCATCGATGGTGTCGGTGCGCACCAAGGTTATATTGACGGGAAACAGCTTGTGGTCTTTCCTTATTTCTTCCTTCCAGTTGTAGCCATATCCCAAATTGAAGGAATGGATGCGGTAGAAACCGGCTCTCAATGAATAGTTGTATGCGGCGGTAAAGATGGTGCGTGGGATGTACATACCCGATGGCTTAATGTCTATAACGGGCACCATGAAGCGGGGTACGTTCAAATTGGTTTCAATGCCAAAATTATAGGCGTTGGGCCTTTGGCTTACGCCTCCATACTGCGCTTCAAAACTTCCGGTTAATTTTACCGAAAAGACTTCGGCGCCCCTGAATAAATTCTTGTTGCGCCACGTAACGGAACCGCGCACGCCGCCACGGCTATCGTTCTGGGTAAAGCCGCCAAGCTCGCCCGTATAAGATTTTTTGGCATAAGGCGTAAGCAAATACGATACATCGAGCAGATGGGTACCAGTGTCGCGAACGCGCGTAAATTCGTTTTTTACGAACTTGAATGCGCCCAGCGTAACCAAGCGGTTCAAGGCTACGTTTTGGTCGCGCTTGTTGTACAGTTCGCCCGGTTCAAATTGCATGGCTTGGTAAAATACATAAGGCTTGTATTCGTGCCTGCGCTGCACTACGCTGAAGTCGTCGAATTTGAGCGTGTCGGCATCTTTCGATATTTGGCGTTTAAAATTTACCGACGAACTCCTGTTGGCATTGCGCGCGCTGTCGTTGCTGCCCCCGTTTGCTGCCCGTTTGCTGTTGCCTCTTGCGTTTCCGCTATAATTGCCGGTCAGCCTATATTCAGGAAATACCGTCACCGTATTGATGCGCCACTGTTGCCCGGCTTCTTCGGGCATTTCGTTGTATTTTATTTTCAGGGTAAGGTCGGCTTGGTGATTGCCTATGCCGGTATCTGCATCTATCAAGATGTAATCCGGCGAAAAATAATAGTAACCCTTGTTTTTCAACACGGCATCTATTCTTATCCTTTCGTCCCTTATGGTTTGGAGGTTGAAGGGGTTGCCGCTTTTCAGCAAAGAGTTTTCCTGCGTAGCCTTTATGTCTGCGGCCAATGCCGCATTTGCGCCCCCTTGCAGACTGATGTTTCGCAAATAAGTGCGCGCCCCGGTATTTACTTCGAATATTGCCTTTGTTTTTTGGTGGTTGTCCGTTTCTTTCCTGCCTTCCGAAGCGGCGTTGAAATAGCCGTAGGTCATCAGGATATTTTGCAGCAAATCATTGTTTACCCCGATGTTCACGTCGCTGCCCAATACGGGCGGTTCGCCTATTTTGTTGCGCAGCCAATTGCGCAAGCCTTTCTCTTTTTTGGGTACACCTGCCAGGTTGTACAAGGTTAGCTTCGCCCTGATGCCAAATATGGAAGCGTTTGGTTTTGGCCTTACGGCTTCTTCCAGTTCCGTTTTCAGCGCATCGCGTTCTTTTTTGGAGGCAAAGGTGTCGTTGATGTTGACCTTGGGTCCCGTGTACAGTGTTTGGTCTTCGGTTAAATGACGGGTATTGCTACAAGCAGTGGCTACTGCCAATAGGATGGAAAAGGGTACAAAATATCGTAAGAAACATTGCATGTCGTAATGTAAAACCTTGGTGTATTTTCTGGTTGTTGGGATGTATGGTTAATTGCCCGTGCCGCTCGGGGCTTCGTTTTGTTTTTGTTTGTTATCTTCTTCCAATTGTTGTTCCCTAAGCCTACGCATTCTTTCCCTGTTTTGGAAAATAGTCTTGAAGCGGTTGTATTCTATGTTCAGCCTAAGGCTTACGCCGGTTTCGATTACGTAGCCGTCCACTATGTTTTGCAATTGGTTTACCCTGTAAGCGCGCATCAGGTACCTGCCGTCTTTGGTCAATTGGTATTCGGCAGACAAGTTGCCGGGTATCAATGCGCTTTGCTGGCTTTGGGCTTGCTGGCCTTCTACTTGGAAATCGTTGCCCACGGTTATTTTCAACCTGTCGCTGAACAATCTCTTTGAGGCGGCAATGCTCAGGTCGGTCCTGTTTTGCTTGCTGCCGGTGGAATAGTCTTCGTTCGATTGCAAATCCACGTTTAGCTCAAGCCCCTGAATCAATTGCCCGGCCAGGTTGTTCAACTGGTCGCTCAAAAAACGGCTGGCACTTTGGCGTACCGCATATTCCAAGCCCCCGTTGCCCATGCTTTCGAAGGGGTCTTCGGTAACAAAGCGGCCTAAAATCAATGCCGCAAATACTTGTTTGTTCAGGGTAGAAGGTTCGTTGCGTATCTCCGCCAATTTGGCCTGTACTTGTTCGTTGAGGGTGGCGCCCACGGTACCCGCATTGTTGTTCTCGGGCAATATTATGTCAAAAGCTATGGTGGGCTGCATTACCTTTCCTTTTATTTTCAACAATATTTGAAAGGGCATACGCTGCCTGTACAGGTTCAGGTCGGCTTGGTCCACTTGTTTTTGTACCAATTCGTAAGGGGCTATATTGGCCTCGTAAACAGCCGTGATGTCGGCCTCCGCATCCAATGGGTCGCCCGCCAAGCTGATGCTGCTGCCCGGTTGTATCTTGAATTTCCGCTTGATTAAATTATAGTGCAACTCGTAAAAGCCATCGTTCAGCTCATAGGTACCCGTAAGCCCCACGGTGCCATCGGCGGCCAATTCCGTATTCAGGTTGGCCGCGCCGCTTACCATCAGTTGGTCGCCCGTTGCGGGGTCTATCAACACGGTGAATTGTGCCGCTTTGTCAATGGACACGTTCACGTTTACATCGGCACTACGGTTCATCTTGAACCTGTTGTCCGCTATCTGCGTAGAATCAATGAAGGTGGTATCGCGCCCGTCAAGGAACCTTACTACGCCGTCTGTTTCTTGTATCGCCGGGCCATCGTCTGTCATGGCGTAGGTTATTTTTGTACTGTCGTGTATGGTCAATTGGCCGTCAACGGTTGGGGCGGTGGCCAATCCTGCAAGGTGCAGGTTGGCGCTCGTTACCAGTTTGCCGTAGAACATTTCATTGTCTTGCTTGGTAGAGTTTACCGGGGTCCATCTGGTAGCGCGGGCCTTGAGGTTTAGGAAATACTTGGTGTAGTCGGTTGTTTTTATGTCGCCGTCAAGCACCAGGCTCTTTTTGTATTTGTCCTGAATCTTGAAATTATTCAACGCTATGCCTTCATCGGTGAAGGCAACCGTTTCGGAGGGCATGGTAAATGGCGCGTTCAACATGCTTACCGTAGTCGTTAATTGGTCGGTTTTTAATTGGCCAATTATTTGCGGCTTGGCAGCCGTGCCCGAAATGGCCAGTTGGCCCCTTATGAAGCCCGAACTGTTTTTGATGGAGCCAAAGGCCAACCCTTGCACGCTTTTCAGGCTCAGGGCGTTTACATTCAGGTCGAACTTGAATTGGTTATTGTCAACGGGTTGCATGAAATAGCTTCCGGCCAGGCTTACGTCATTGTCGTTGCCGGTTAGGTTCACGGTGGCGTTATAGGTATTGCTGCCTTCGTTGGCCACATTCAGCCCCAGCTTCCCCATGGGTTGGTTGTAAACTGTCAGTTGGTCTATCGAGGCCGTGGCATTGAATTTGGGGAAGGAATCTCTCATGTCTATATCGGCATTGGCGTTCAAAAGTCCATCGGCTATCAGGGTGTCGCGGCTCAACATGGCCGTAAGGTTGCTCAGCTTGAAACCATTGATGGCCACATTGAACGGCGCACCATAGCTATTGTCCTTGCTTTGGATAACCAGCGACTCGTTGTCCCTGGTCATGGCCAGGTTGTTGATGTTGAAACCGTTGGTGGCCAGTTTTATTTGGTTCTGCGGGTTAACTGCCCATTTTTCATAGTTCAGCAACAGGCCGGGGAACACCCTGATGTGGGTAACTGCGCTGTCGCTCTGCAAATCGTGGTTCATGGCCGCGCCAAAGGCAAACTGGTCTTTTTGTAGGCTGTCCCTGATGATGATGCGGGTATAAAGGCTGTCGTTGCGAAGGCCGCCGCGTATGGTGGGATACCAAATCTGCATTTGGTCTTGTCGGAATCTTTTGAGCGAAACGTTGTAGCGCAAGGTGTCGCCCGCTTCGTATATCTTTACCACGCCGCTATCCAACCTGTTGGTGCCATAGACAATACGCGGTATGCTGCCGTCTATGTTGAATGTGGTTGGATTGATGTTGGCCGCAAATTTTACGGTGTCGAATGGCTTCAGCGTTGGCAACCATGTTTTCATTACCGGATGATACACGGCATCGGCATTCATGGTTACGCTATAATCCGGTTGCAGCTTGATATTGGTGTCGGCGGTTATTTTGTAGTGGTTGTTTACGTGCGACAATGCGGCGGCGCCTATTTGTGTCAGGGGTATGTGGCCGGTAAGGCTAAGGTGCAGTATGTTGGCTGCGTTCAGGTAAATGTTTTGGATACTGTCCGCATCGGGTGCCGAACTGAAAATGATGCTGTCGAGCTTGAGGTCGTAGCCCGGTATGCGCAATTGCGGGTTGCCATACGTCAAGTTGCCCACCGGATAATCGGGGTTGAGGCTCGGAAAGTCTGCGTGTAGCTTGCCTTTTATTTGCAGGGTGTCGCTATACAGTTTCAATGCCTGGGGGTTGAGGTTCGCCATGTCCAAATCGGCTTTCACCGCGGGGTACTTGCCGCTTAGGTCGGCCCAGGCATCGAGGTTTAGATTGATGTTGGGGTCGGTAGAAAATAATTTGAACGTTCCTTGCTTGTTTTGCAAATTGCCCGTAAGGTGCATACCGCTGTAGCCGTAGCCCATGGCCCAAAGCGAGCTTACGTCGGCATCCACGCTTGTGTTCATCTTGTTGACGTCGAAGCCGGTGCCTTTCAGGGTAGTGTTGAGGGTCATTTTGCCCAAAGTGCTATCCTGGCGCAATATGCGGCCAAGGTTCAGGTCATGGGTGCTTAATGCCAAATCGTAAATTTCTTTGCCCGTACCCGGCGACATGAGTAGTTTTCCCCTGACCAAGGCATTGCCATCGGACGTGGTGATGTTCAAGTCGGGATAATAATCCAGTACAGACCCCGTGATGTGGCCCGTTGCGGCAAACCAATCGGGAATGCGTATTTGTCGTTTCAGGCTGTCGGGCACAAACGGGGCTACGTCTTTGGCAGACGATTGTAGTTTGTTGACGGTTAAATCGTAGCGCAATTTGTCGGCATCGGGCAGCCCGTTGATAATGCCTTTGACGGAAAGTTCGGTATTGCCTAGTCCGCGAGCCTCCAAACTGGCAATGCGCAAAGCATTTAAATAACCGTCTATGGCCGCACCCAAATAAATGGTTTGTCCGGTGTATGGTGCCAACATGGGCCGTTGGGCGGGTTGCATAAACAGCAAAATATCGTCTATGCTTACCTTGCTTTTTTCTATTGCCAAGTGCAGGCGCATACGTTCCATTTGCGTTTGCAATGCCGCTATGGACGGGTATTGTACGGCTATTTCATGTTGCAATATGGTACCCGGGGTTTGCAAATAAAGGTTGGCCAAAGATGCGCCTTGGTTGTGGTATAGGAATGCCGAACGCAGTTCTATTATTTGCAGCCCGCATTGTTCGTTCAGCGCAAGGTGTTTCAGGTTGCCGCTTATGGTGTCGGAGGTGTAGTAAATATTGTCGCCATTTACGGATAGACCTTGGAAATTGAGGTGGGCATAGTCCATGCCATATTTTTGGCGCGGCTGCGCATTGTCGTCATAGGCAAAATTTACTTGTTTCAACAAGAGGTTGCCGGCCGTAACTTCCCAATCATTGCTGCCGGTAGTGTCTTGGCTTGCTTCATCGGTTTTGGCGGCGGTCTTTTGGGCGGTTTTGGGCTTGCCCATGATTACGGAACTGGTTACGTTTTCCAGCCTAAAAGCATCTATGGCCACCAATTGATGTTGCAAGGCAAATTTCTTGATGCCGGTTTCGAGCAGGCCTGCGTTGATGCCGAAGAACATGGAATCTTGTTTTCCCAAAAATGAAAATTGCACATTGCCCAGGTGTACCTTGTCTGCCACCAAACCAAAATCGCCTGCGGCTGCGGTGTCGGGTGGGGTGGGGGGCAGGTACGATGTGTCGGTGGCAAAATAGCTTTGCAGGTTGTCCACCCTGAACTCTTTTACTTCAAACATCATTTTCTCGGTATCTATTTTGCGGGGGCGCAAAAGGAGATTGCCCAAGTTCATGTAGAAAAAAGTGCCGCCGGTAGCATCGTCGTAGCGCAATCTTATGTCTTGCAATGCCACTTTGGCCACGTCTATTTGCATGGGCTTGGAGGCCGCGGTGTCGGGTGTTGGGGCCGCGGTATCCGTACCACCGGCAAATGCGGCAACGATGAAATTGTAATTGAACGCAGTATCGGGAATGATACGGTACACATGGGCATTCACCCCTTCCAGGGCCAATTGGTTTACCGACAGTTTGCCGCTTAGCAACGCCAGCATGTCCATGTCTATTTGCAGCTTGCGCACGGCCAGCAGGGTGTCTTTTCGTTGGTCCATAATGAGTACGCCTTCCAGTTTTACCATGTCGGGTATGGAATAATCGAGGTTGGCAATCACTATTTCGGTGTTCAGTTTCTTGCGCAGGTAGGCTACGGCCTGGGTGCGCAAGAGGTTCTTGCCCCAGGGCGTTTGGAGCAAGACGACAACAAGCACCAGCAGCAGCAGTAAACCGCCCACGGTATAGAGGAGTATTCTTAAAAATCTGCGCATCAATTCTTTGGATGAAATGATCTCCGGGTTATTTGTTTCCGGCGTGTATCGACATACTTGGCCGGGTATTGTTTCAAGCACTAAAGATAGGCAAAAGAACGCAGAAAAACATTGCAAGGCCATTTTTGCGCAAGCAGCAGAGGGTTGATGCTCATGCAACGAGGTTCGGCCTATGCGCCTTGCGTTGGCAAAGGGGCTATCGGCAGCTGTACATAAAACGCGGTACCGCGGGCTTCGCCGGACTCGAACCATATTTCCCCGTCGGCATTTTCTACCATGTTCCGCGTCATGGGCAGCCCCAGCCCCGTACCCGACGACTTGGTGGTAAAATAGGGCCGAAACAATTTTGCCTGCAAGTCTTCCGCTATGCCCGGGCCGTTGTCGTGTACTTTCACGACAATGTTTGTTCCCTTTTGCTCGTAGCTAAGGGCCACTTGGCCATTCGCCATGCCGTCCAGGGCTTGCAGCGCGTTCTTTATCAGGTTGGTGAATATCCTTATGAAATGGCTCTTGTCTATGTTTATGTAAACGTTTGGCCCTTCCGCAAGCGTTATGCGTGTGCTGTTTTCCTTTTGAAACAACTCCGTAAGCGACAACAAGCCTTTCGATAAGTTTATGCTTTCGGGCTTGGCTTCGGGCAGCTTGGCGTAATTGCTAAATTCGGTGGCTATCAGGTTGAGGTTCTCTATTTGTTCTATAAGGCCGTCCGATACTTTCAGGGTCAATTGTTCGATGCCTTCCCTGCCGCTTTTTATGGCCTGTTGCAGGTATTGGATGTTCAACTTCATGGGCGTAAGCGGATTTTTTATTTCGTGGGCCACCTGCCGGGCTATGTCGCGCCAGGCGGCCTCGCGTTCGGTACGGGCCAGCTTGGAGGCCATTGTCTCCACTTTTTCTATCATCAGGTTATACTCTTTCACCAATATGCCTATTTCGTCGTTATGTGGCCAGTAGATGGTGTTGTTGTGGTGTAGCCTGATGCTCCTGAATTGGTTGGTAAGCAACCTGAAACTGCGGATGATGTTGTTGGAAATCAAGATGGCGCAAATGCCCGATACAAAAAATGCCAAGCTGTATATGTTTACCAAGGTGGCCAACACGCTGTCGGTTTCGTTCTTTATTTCGGTACTGGCCACGTAGTAAGGTATGTTGATGTAGCCTATTATGGTGTCTGCTTCGTTTAGTAGCGGCGCATAGGTGCTTTGATACGCCAAGTTGCCCAGGTTTTCGGGTATGGTCAACTCCGTGGATTTGTTGGAAAACAACACGGCCAAGGCTTTGGGGTTCATGTTTTGGGTGAGCAAGCCTTTGCTGTACAGGTCGGCCTGAGAGCTGGCCAGGAGTTTTGCATTATTGTCGTACAGGTTTATGTCCGCGCCCTCGGTGGCGGCCAACGATTTCAGTTGGTAGCTCAATGCGGCATCTGCCACTTCGTTGTTGCGCAAGTGTGGCCCTGCTTTGGTGTAGTCGGCAAGGAGGGGCAATATGTTTTTGCTGTAAAAGAACAACATGTTTTGCAGGTTTGCCCTTTGGCCTTCCTTGTACCTATTGTTCAGTATGGAAATGGTGGTGGCGCCTACCGTGGCCAGGGCTACGAACACGGTCAATAGAATGGTCATGTTCACCTTGTCCAAAATGGTCAGTTTCGAACCGTGGAAGAATACCGGTATGTGCAAGGGGTAGAATAAAATCTTGCGCGACAAAAATATAGCCCCCGAAGCCATGAGCAACACGATAAGCACATAGCTGAACAATGAAATGAAATTGGTAAGCAAATTGCGGGCATAGTCCACTATTACCACCTCCCGGCGGTTGGGCCTGTACGTTAGCGAAGAACTATGGCGGCCATTGTTCCTGAATACGTATTCTTTGTTGCTTTTGGTGCCGGTATAGGCAAAGGGGTAATATTCGTTGCCGCCTTGCGTTACCAATTTATCGTCCCTGTAAAGGGCAAAGCTGTACTTGTCGTAGTATTGCTGGTCGGTGGGGTTGGTGCGTAGTTCCAGAAACGTATGCCGGTTTTTGCTGGCCGGCCTTTTGTCTATGCTTACCGATAATTCTATGGTCCCCGCGGTTTCGTTGCCTTGTTTAGATACCTGCCTGCGCACATGGTACAGTATGCCGGTAGCGGCAGTGTCTTCGGGTTGCGTGCCGGGTTGTCGTATTGCTGCGGCAGGTGCTTCGGTGGGGGCGTGGCCTTTGGCGTGCAGCACTACGTCTATGGTATATTTCGGGTCGTATTCCGATAGGTATTTGATGGCTATGTACCGTTTCAATGCGGGCAGTTTGCGCTCGTCGGGGTTTGCCAGATAGTTGACGACGGATTTGTCTTTCGCCAACTTGTCGGCAGTTTCGGACAAATTGTAATCTACCAAGCCGTCCTTTTTCAATTCTTGTTTGCGTGCGTACGAAATCCTGATGTCGCGCTCCTTGGTATAGTTGAAATAGGAAATTTCTACCGTAACCCGCAGCGTGACAAGGGCAAACCACATATATAGGGTAAACGGCCTCGATATTCTGTTTCGTTTGAAAGAACCTGTAAACGGCAGCCCGAAATAATCTATGATGAACATAAACACGATGCACATCGCTATTACGGATATTTTGAATAATACCGTGGCGTTGCCGTCGAGGAAACAGGCAAATATGGAACCGGATAAGATTAAGGTCAGGTATCGTAAATATTTCCTGTTGAATACCTGGCCCAACAAAATATTCATTATGCCCACGCCGGACATGGAATTGATAGCCACAAATATCAAAATGAATATGCCCGCAAAGGTGTAGGGGCTTATGGAGGAAAAATTGCCCGTCTCGAACGATATTTTGCTGTCGAGAACCATGGAGGGAACTATGGCCAAATTGAATTTGAATACCAACCATGTCACGACCAACACTAATGCCAATCTCACGACTTTGTCAACAACAATTGACTTGCCAAACCTTATTTGCTTGAAGGGAATATACAACAGGCAAAAGTAAGATACCCATGTGTATAGCAGCGTGCCGACAAGTGCCGTAACCATATTGCCGCCATTTACCATGCTGAAAAGTTCGGGCGAATATATATCGGTGTTGACAAAGCCTGCCGGAAACCCCACGGTGCTTTTCAAGAAGTGGAAGCCGGCGGCAACTATGGATATAATAACCATGGCCCATAGAGGTTTCCCCTTGATGACAGAGAGCCAATAGACCGTTTCGTGTATCCAGAACAACGCCGAGAGCAGCAGCAAGGCCGTCAATACCCATACCTCGGCGCCTACTTTGTAAATGTTCTCCGCATTTTCGTAGATGCTTATGAAGAAGGCTGTTTTGCCTTGGATGTTGATGGCCGTTTGTCCCGTTTTTTTATCGGGTACGGTGGTTTCGGGTATGCGCCGGTCTGCCGGGAAATAAGATTGGAAATACCGGTTGTTTACGGGGTATCGGTAGGATATGGGTATCAGCGTAACGGCATATTGGCCTTGGTTCGTTTCCCGGCTTTGGGCGTAAAAATATCCATTGTTCAGTTTTTCGAGCTGCCCCTCCCGCACCGATTCCGGGTGGGCTGTCAAATCGTTGCCCAGCTCTGTTTCGGTGGTGTTCCAATAGGTATTGCTGCCGTTTTCTACAAGGAAAAGCAGGTAGCCCCTGCCGCCGCCTTGCGCAGTGCCGGGCAATAAATTGGGGTGTTCAAAAAGCCCGTTTTTGTAATCTTCTTGTATTTGGTCGTTTATGTTGTTTACGTATGCTTGCAGGTTTGCCGACAAATATTCGGGGCTGCACTGCGCTTTCTGGTAGTGGTAGGTAGCCACGCAGGCCGCCAGGGACAACATGAAAACGGTTATCCACCCCGGGTATGGAAATTTTTTGAAGTTCCTGGTGCCCCATTCTTTCAAACGCCTTCGTCTGCTCATAGTGGATGGTGCCGTTTATTGATGGTGCTGCTTCTTGGCTTCGTTCCAGAGCTTGTCCATTTCTTCCAAATTCATGTCGTGCAGGTTCCTGCCCGCCCCGGCAGCCATGGCTTCCATGGCTTCAAAGCGTTTCTTGAATTTTTTGTTGGTGCGTTCCAAGGCATTTTCCGGATCCACTTTTATGAACCTTGCATAGTTCACCATGGAAAACAACACATCGCCGAATTCTTCTTCTATGTCCGCTTGGGTTTTGGTGGCCACGGCTTCTTTCAGTTCCGCCATTTCTTCTTCTATTTTGGCAAACACTTGCTGCTTGTCGTCCCATTCAAAGCCAATCTTGCCCGCTTTCTCCTGTATGCGCAAGGCTTTTACTATGGCCGGCAAAGCTTTGGGCACGCCTTCGAGTACCGATTTGCGGCCTTCCTCCAACTTCAGTTTTTCCCAGTTGCGTTTTACGTCTTCTTCGTTTTCCACTTGTACGTTGCCGTATATGTGCGGGTGGCGCGCTATCAATTTGTCGCCAATGGCCCGCAATACATCCCCCATGGAAAATTGCTGTTGTTCCTGCGCTATGAGGGCGTAAAAAAGCAAGTGCAATTGCAGGTCGCCCAACTCTTCCTTTATGCCCTGCCAGTTTTCGTCGGTTATGGCATCGGCCAGTTCGTAGAGTTCTTCTATGGTTTGTAAGCGCAGGCTGTGTATGGTTTGCTTGCGGTCCCAGGGGCATTTTTCCCTTAGCTCTGCCAGTATGTCTTGTAGCCGTTCAAAGGATTGTTGGTATTGCATTTTTATGGGAATGTTGTTATTAAAAATAAGACAATATGCCCGAGCCTGTATGCCTTATTTCAGCTTCCTGAAGAAGAACAACAATACAAAGGCAAACAATAAATTGACCGGGATGGGTATGAACAACAGGTCGCCAATGGCGCGGTGCAAATAACTGTCGGGCCCCCAGAAATAATAGCTTACGTTGGCAATGGTCAAGACCACGAAAGCTATGGCCGCCCATTTTTGCCTAAAACAAATGCCTGCCCAAAATACTGCATACAGCAGCAATATGGCGGGCCGCCACAGGTACCACGCCGACACGCTATTGTCGCCCCAGTAGTTTTGCAGTTCGTACCCGGCCATCGCTATCAGGAACAAGCCGATGAGCGGGAAGAAAACGGGCATGTCGGTAAAGTACCGTTTCAGTATGTTCTTTTTGGGTTGCCGGGCAGCCACGGTGGCGCTTGGTTGTTCTTTCATCATTGTTTAGGCAATAACATTCTGTAATCTACTTTCACTTTTCCTTTGCTTATATCGTCCAGTTTCTTTTTCAGCAACCTTTTTTTCAGCCCCGGGATATAGTCTATGAAAAGTTTGCCGTCTATATGGTCGTATTCGTGCTGTATCACGCGTGCCGTTATGCCGCCAAACTCTTTTACCTGTTCTTCAAGGTTTTCGTCCAGGTAGCGCAGTACGATGGTTTTGGGGCGGTGCACGTCTTCGCGTACTTTGGGTATGCTGAGGCAGCCCTCGTTGTAGGCCCACGGTTCGCCGCCCAACGATACTTTGTGTGCATTGATGAATACGCTTTTTATGGGTTTTTCATTGGGGAACTCTTTTTTGTCTTCGTCGTCGAAACCCGCCACTATCTGTACCGTATCCACCACGAACAAGCGTATGGCCCTATTGATTTGCGGCGCAGCTATGCCCACGCCATTGGAATGGTACATGGTTTCCCACATATCGGCTATCAGGTTGTTCAATTCGGGGTAGCTGCTGTCTATGTCCTCGCACATTTTTCTGAGCACAGGATGTCCGTAGGCCACTATCGGTAATATCATCTTCAAGTTTTTGTTTCAAATAATGTGTGCAAAGGTACGGTTTGGTGGTTAAATAGCTTATTGTGGGATGCTTTGATTGTGGGCGCAAAAAAGCAATATCCATTTTAAAACTATGCGCTACCTTGCACTTCATAGTGCAAACGATGTTTTTCAAAGACATCGATGTTTTATGCAACTTTTTTGCGAAATTTGAAAAGCACCCTAAAAAGCGATGTCCATAAAGAAAAACAAACAACCACCCAAAAACAGTAAGGAAACTGCCTCAAGAATCCATAAAAATTCAGATGCGGTACAGGCCGCTGCACCAAAGGAACAAACAATAGCAGAAGCACCCACATTTTATCGGTTTATTTTCAAGACCCCGTTCAATAAAAGAATTTTTTTGCTTGGCCTTCTTGTCAATCTGGCAATGTTTGCTATCTATAAATACTGTATTCCCCAACCCGATTTCTTTTCCGACAGCCATAGTTACATATTGGCCGCTTGCAAGGATTTGGAAGTTTATTATCGGCCATCTGGATATGTGCATTTCTTGCAATTTGTTCACGATATTTCCATATCGGATACTTGGTTGGTTTTCGTGCAATACATACTTATCACCTTGTCGGGTCTTTTCTTATACTTTACCATTTCGTTTCTTTTGGGAATCAAAAGAAAATGGGTGGCTGCATCAATGGTAATATTGGCAGTATGCAACCCTTTATATTTGGTATTGGCCAATCAGGTAGCGAGCGATAGTACTTTTACTGCGTTTTCATTGTTGTGGGTATCCTGTATTGTTTGGATAGTGAAAAAGGGCAATTGGTGGTCGGCCATAATTCAAGTACTTTGTTTGTGGTTGTGTTTTCAGACCCGGTACAACGCCATGCTGTACATAGCCGTACTTGCCATAGCATTGCTCTTGGCAAGACAACAAAAAGTATGGTATAGGGCTTTGGTAGTTTTGGTATCTGTACTCGTTATATGGGGCAGCTATGCCGCTACGAAAAAGGAGATAGAAGAAGAAACAGGCGCGGCAGTATTTGAAGGGTTGGGCAGTTGGATGTTGGCCGATATTGCATTAATCATTTATCCGCATTGCGATAATAAAGACCCGGACACGGAAAACGAACCCGAGATTAACAAGTTGAACCAGTTTGTAGTTACCTACAAGGATTCCATATCTGCCGAAAGCAAGGACATTATTGCCAAAAACGATTTGCACTGGGTCTATTTATGGGACAAACAAAGCCCTCTCAAGCGTTATCTTTTCAATTATGTGCAAGAATATAAGTTCCCGTATCTGGCAAGCTGGTATCGCGTGGCACCTACTTATAAGGCATGGGCAGAGGCCATCATTCTACAAAACCCCAAAGCCTACTTCGCTCATTATTTGGTACCCAACACCAAATTGTTTTTTATGCCTTTGAAATATGAAATGACTTCTTATTTGGATAATGGCATTACGGATGTACCCAAAGAAACCCAAGAATGGTTTGGCTGGGGAAATAATAGGCTAACATGGCGATACAGAGATATTCAAAGCACAATAACCGCCATGTCGTTGCCATTGTACATCATTGCTATGGCGGTCTCTTTAATTATTTGTATTATATATATAGGTTTGGACAAAAAAAGGAATGTGTTTTCTTTGTTCGACAATGTCTTTTTCACCTATGCCGCTTTTTGGGCCATAAGTGCGGTGTTCAATGTTGTGGCCGGTCCCATAGTGTTGCGTTACCAAATAGCCCTTTTTGCCATTTCCTTGCTTTTCGATTTTTATTTCATCGATCGGTTGCTGTGTCTTAAACCAAAGTTAATCGGCAAGAAGATTGAGCCATAAAAACGAGCAATTTTGAAAAATGCCTTTTTACCTTTTGGCTTTATTTAAGATGTAGTTTTATTATATTATTTTTGCGGCGCGGTTTTTTCGAAAAATGGCTGCATTTTTTGGAGGTTTTCTGTGTACGGATGTTTTGCTAACCGCAGGGCTAAAACGAATATTTACAATGAAATCAGTAGCATTTCATACACTTGGGTGCAAGCTCAATTTTTCCGAAACATCTACCCTTGGCCGCACGCTGGAGGCCGAAGGTTTCACGAAAAAGGAATTTGACGATGAGGCGGATGTGTATGTCATCAATACTTGCTCGGTAACGGAGAACGCCGACAAAGAATGTAGGCAATTGGTAAGGCGCATCCAACGCCGTGCGCCCCAGTCGTTGGTGGTGGTTACGGGTTGCTACGCACAATTGAAACCCAAGGAAATAGCGGCTATCGAAGGCGTGGATTTGGTGTTGGGCGCTGCCGAAAAATTTAACATTGCCCGGCATTTGCGCGAACTGTCCAAGGGCGACAGCACCAAGATTTGCAGTTGCGAGATAGAGGATGTCGAAGGTTTCCACGCTTCCTATTCCCTTGGCGACCGTACACGTACTTTCCTCAAAGTGCAGGACGGCTGCGACTATAATTGCAGTTTCTGCACCATACCCCTGGCACGCGGGCATAGCCGCAGCGACAGCATAAAGGGCGTATTGGCCAATGTGCGTGAGTTGGCGGTTACCGGTACGCGCGAAATAGTGTTGACCGGCATCAACCTTGGCGATTTTGGCAAGGGTACCAACGGCGGCAAAAAACGCGAGGAGTCTTTTCTTGAACTGATACAGACATTGGACGAGGCCGAAGAGAATGTGGACAGGTACCGTATTTCGAGCATAGAACCCAATTTGCTGGGCAATGAAATAATCGAGTTCGTGGCGCAAAGCCAAAGGTTCATGCCTCATTTCCATATCCCCTTGCAGAGCGGCAACAACGAGGTGCTGGGCAATATGCGCCGCCGATACCGCCGCGAATTGTATGCCGACAGGGTGGCGCGCATCAAAGAACTGATGCCGCATTGCTGCATAGGCGTGGACGTGATAGTGGGTTTCCCCGGCGAAACGGACGATATGTTTGCGGACACTTTCGGTTTCCTGCACGGTTTGGACGTGTCTTATTTCCACGTATTTACCTATTCCGAAAGGGCCAATACCTTGGCCGCCGAAATGGAGGGCAGCGTACCCATGCAGGCAAGGCACGAGCGCAACAAAGCATTGCGCAACCTTTCCTACCAAAAAATGTCTTGCTTCACCCAAAAGAATGTGGGCGACACCAGGAAAGTGCTGTTTGAAAGTGCCGACAAGGCGGGCATGATGGAAGGCTTTACCGACAATTACATAAAGGTACAAACCCCATACAGGCACGAATGGGTAAACCAAATAGTGGATTGGAAGCTGCTGTGACAACCTGCTGCCGGTTATTCGCGCCTGCCGGTGTACAAGGAAAACATAGACGAGATAGCGGG
>JASGFI010000022.1:0-27611 GCA_047605615.1 Edaphocola sp.
TGATGCCCAAGTTCGCATATTCTTCTATGGTAACGGTGTCGTAATCGACGCAGCCTTCAGAATTTTGGACTTTCACCCAATACGTGCCCCCACCGTAAATAGTCCGTGTTTGTGTGATTACGCCATTGTCCCAAATATAAATGGGGCTGGGCGAGTGCGTATCCGCATCGAGTACCAACGTAGTGCCGGAACACATAAAGGTATCCGAAGGTGTCACTTCAACAAACAATCCCGGCTTTGGCGTGGTTAGGTTTACCGACAGGGTATCGTTGGAGTTGTCCTCATCGGCAAGATTGTTGGGGTAATATGTCCAAGCCTTTACAGTCTTTGGACTTGTAGTAGGAAAAAGAACACCGGAGGTCAATTGAATCTCCGCAAAGTTGCCCGAATAACCGGAACTTGGTATCGTGGACCCGGTGTAAGTCACGGAAGTTTGTGCCACTCCATCAATTTCCCAATGAACCTGAACGGTATCCACATCCAGGGATGCGTAATTCCTTATACGCGCATAAACCGGTTGAACCGTATTGGAACACAAGTTGGTATCAATCAGATAGATGCTATCTACCCCCATGTCCGTATCGTAGCCTAAAGTGTAATAAACCTCGACTAATCCGAGATTGCTAGTTGGTTCGGCAGAATAATTGGATGCCGCGGCACTCGTAATAGCTCCCTGATATATAAGCCTGGAAAGCGTAACGGTATTTGTCCCGATTGTTGATGAATAGGTACCGGTAGGCCCGTATGAAGTTATGCCGCCTGCTTGCCCCAACACGCCAATATTTTGACCCGCAAGTACCGGGATATTGACCGATTGAATAACGCCGTTGGTTAAATTATTTCCATAATAGAGTGTGGTGAAATTTGTAGATGTAGAACTATAAACCACCGGGGTGGCATCGTTTATCCTGAATAGGTGGATTGCTTGTGTGCCGGTGCCTGCACCCGAAGGAACCCTAAGCCCAACAATCGTCATGTTTACGGGTGCCGCGAACCAAAAACCCCGAACATAGCCGGAATAAGTAGTGGTCTGGCTGGGCAATGTAATCATAGTTTGTGCGACACCGGTCTTCTGGCCACAAAAAACAAAGGCCATAGCCATTAGCCCAAGATACAGCCTCCCTGCATTGGAAGATAGGAAAGTAAACGTTGTTTTCATTATATAATTGTGTTAATTTATAATTAATTTACAATATCCAGTTTCCTGCTCACCGTACCCTTGTCCGTCTGTATCCGGATGGTATAAACGCCCGATGCAAAGCCTTCGAGTTCCAGCGTATGTTTGTCCGGGCCGTCTGCCGGTGCTTCATAGATTACTTGGCCAAAGATATTGAATACCGATATCTTTTGCAACTTTAACCCGCTTTTGTTCAAAAAAACGTTTGAAACAAAAATCACGACCTCTAAGCCAACAATGCCGCCCCACACACCTTGCGTATAGACGGTTCAACGGAATAAAACGTTGGGCATCTTTTCGGCATTTAACAGATACTTCGCATCGGGTAAAAGTGTGCAATCGGGTTTCGTTATTCCCCGGTGCGACGTTATCTCTTTATTCCCCATTGTCATGCCGCAGGCATCTATTGCGGGGTGTCTTTTAGATGCCTACGGCATGACAATGGGGAGTGCCGTAATTGTGCTTTATACTAAAATGAAATTGCAGATAGTCCGTCCCCCATCCACCTATTTCAGAATCTCATGCCCCAGTTTATCGCGTTTGGTGCGCAGGTAAAATTCGTTGTATGGATTGGGTTTGATTTCTATGGGCACCGTATCTACTATTTCTATTCCATAGCCAGATAGGCCGGCGCGTTTGCGCGGATTATTGCTCATCAACCTTAGTTTGCTGATGCCCAAATGACGCAGTATTTGCGCCCCCACGCCATAGTCGCGTTCGTCCATCTTGAAACCCAAGGCGAGGTTGGCCTCCACGGTGTCTTTTCCTTCTTCCTGCAACTTGTATGCCTTCAATTTATTGAGCAAGCCTATGCCCCGGCCTTCTTGGTTCATGTACAGCACGCAGCCCTTGCCTTCCCGTTCCACCATTTCCATGGCGGCCTGTAGCTGTTCGCCACAATCGCAACGCAGGGAGTGCAAAATGTCGCCGGTGAAGCAAGAACTGTGTACACGGGTCAATACCGGTTCGTCTTCGGCCCAGGTGCCTTTTATCAAGGCCAAATGCTGCTCGCCGGTATTCTTTTGCCTGAAGGCCACAAGGTCGAACATGCCGTGTTTGGTCGGCATTTGCACGCGTACCTCTTCCTCTATCAGGCTTTCGTGTTTCAGGCGGTAGGCTATGAGGTCTTTGATGCTTACTATCTTGAAATCGTATTTGTCGGCTATTTCCAGCAATTGCGGCAAACGGGCCATGGTGCCATCGTCGTTCATTATCTCCACCAATACGCCGGCAGGCTCCATGCCCGCAAGCCGCGCCAAGTCCACCGTGGCTTCGGTATGGCCGCTGCGGCGCAACACCCCACCCGACTTGGCCCTGAGCGGGAAAATATGACCCGGGCGGCCCAGGCTTTCCGGGCGGGTGGCGGGGTCTATCAATGCTTGTACGGTTTTGGCGCGGTCGTGGGCAGAAATACCGGTGGTGCAGCCGTTGCCTATCAAATCTACCGATACGGTAAAGGGCGTTTGGTGCAATACGGTATTGTTTTCCACCATCAAATTGAGGTTCAATGCGGCTGCCCTTTCTTCGGTAATGGGTGCGCAAATAAGCCCGCGACCGTGCTTGGACATGAAATTGATGATTTCGGGGGTAACGTTGCGCGCGGCCGTCACGAAATCGCCCTCGTTTTCGCGGTCTTCGTCGTCTACCACTATTACCAATTTGCCTTGGCGGATGTCGTCCAATGCTTCTTCGATTGTATGCAGCATGAAATTGTAAAAGGTTTTTGTAAAAGATACCTATTCGTGGATTTCAAACTTCCAGTTTCAGCCTTTGCGTAAAAGAATGTGCGAAGTTACGACAGGCCAAATGATTAAAAACTAACTTTCTTCCTCGAAGTAAATTTTATAAAATTTGCGGCCATTGTCGTCCACGCCTTGTTCTATCAGCTCGCGGTCGCCGTGGATGTAGATGTGGAAATTCTTGTCCAGCTTCAATACGCTCTTGAACATACGCGCCTGTTTTTTCACCGCTTCCTGCGAAATGGAAAAACCGGGTGCCGGTTCCAGTTCGTTTTCGTCGCGATATTGGCGGTCGAAGTTGCGGAAGGAGTTGATGATGCCCTCGTCTTGAAACACTTCCGTGGCAAAGGCTTCGTTGTCGAAAGTATCGTTCTGTTTGAAATAATTTACCGAACGGTTCAGGAAATCTATCTGGTCGGCCTTGGAAACCACGAAGTCTTCGTTGAGTTGTTCGGTCACATATTGTTTGGCAATGGCCAGCAATTCCTTGGTTTGGTGATACTCGTTGCTGACGGGAACGATGGACAAAAAATTTTCTTTCCAATATTGCGCATCGCCCGACCGCTGGGCATCTACAAGGTTTAGCCGATAACCGTCCTCGTGCCCATCGTCCCATATAAGGCAACCTTTTTCCAGTTTTTTCACGTTGATGCCATCTTCGTGGGTAACATGAAAATCGGCACTTTCGCTGTCAATTTTCAAAAAGGTATCCTTTGTTTCCGATTTAAAAATGCCAATGGCACGCTTGCTTTGCCCGCCCACCACCAAGCCCGTAAAATACGCTACGCACAGCTCGCCGGCAGCAATCTTGGGGTGAACAGATTGTTCGTACAAATGCCGGGCTATCTCTACCGATGGTGCATGGAGGGTTTCGGGCCGGTCGAATATGCGCGACACGAAGGTAAATATTTCGTGCAGCGACAATTCGGTAGGGTGCCGAAAACGGTAAAGTTCGTTGGCGTTGAACGAACTGATGAAATACTGGAGCAATACCGTGGGCGTGTAGGCATCGCCGAACTGCACCAACGACTGCGACAGGCGTATGCCGTCGTCGGTAAGTTTATTGCCCACTTTGTGTACGGCCATGTATTTTATTTCGGCATTGCGGTAATCTATCATTTTCGGCCATTTTGGGGGGGCGGCTGCAAATGTAGGGAGAAATAAAAGTGGTTGCTTGGCCGGGGTTGGGAATTAGCGTTTGACCCCTACGAAGCTAACGGACCCAATCAAAATTTCACCTTCTTGCAAGACAACCTTTCAGGGAGAAAAGCGGGTAAGGAAGCCAAAGGTTTATTGGCGTTTTTGTTTAGCCTCCAAACAGACATTTTTTGACACAGCAAAGTCTGTAACTCAAAAAAATTGCCATAATTTAGGCGGCTGCGCGGAACTCCAAAGGCAAATTAAGCAATAAACAATGGCAAAACAAAAATCAGTACAATCAATAGAACCAAACATTGCAGACCTAGCAAACGGTTGGCTAAAATCATACAAACTTGACTACAAATTAGAGCAAGAATCATTAAACGCAGAAATTGACAAAGCACTTCAAGACTATTACTCCAAAAATGGCGGAACCGGGTCCAACAGACCGGACGCAAAACTTTTGTTGCAAGACAAAAAACTAAACTACTTTCCTATCCTCATTGAATATAAAGGTTACAAAGACAAACTTGTAAAATTGGACAATGACGGACAGGTAGAAAATCGTTCCGGCAAAAACGAACCGAACTTTAAAAACATCAATGCTTACGCAGTCAACGGTGCTGTTCACTACGCAAACGCTTTGCTGCACCATACAAGTTATACCGACATTATCGCAATCGGTATGACAGGACACAAAGACGAAGCGGGTAAAATCAGACACGAAATTGGCGTTTATTATGTTTCTAAAAGCAACTTTGGTGTCGGGCAAAAAGTGGGCGACTATTCCGACTTTTCGTTTTTAGCACCGAAAAATTTTGATGCTTTTGTTGAAAAAGTAAAAACGCTTCATCTTTCGCAAGAAGAATTAGACAAACTCAAAGAACAACGAGAAAAAGAAATTGATGCGAGTTTGGTAAAGCTCAACAACGACATTTACCAAAACGAAAAAGGACTTGGCGAAAACGACAGAGTTTATTTGGTTGCGGCTTCCATTATTGCAACGCTTGGTATTCCTGGAAAAGTACCACCACTTGAAAAAGATGAATTAAAATCTCAATCATTTGTTGGAGGTAGAGACGGAGATATTGTTATCGGAAGAATTACAGCATTCTTAAACGAAAAAGGATTACCAAAAGATAAAAAAGACCTCATCATCAGAACGCTGCAAAACACGCTCACAACTGAAAACATCAACAAAGTTGAAAAAGGCGAAAGCCAACTAAAACGTGTTTTTACAAAGATTGTAGATGATTTGGGCATTTATTACAAAATCGGTTTGACCACCGATTTTACAGGAAAGTTATTTAACGAGATGTACGGCTGGCTTGGTTTTTCGCAAGACAAACTAAATGATGTTGTACTTACGCCTTCGTACATTGCTACGCTTTTAGTAAAGCTGGCAAGAGTAAACAAAGATTCTTATGTGTGGGACTTTGCTACAGGTTCGGCAGGTTTGTTGGTTGCCGCAATGAATGAAATGCTTATTGATGCTAAAAATACCATTACTTCGCCCGAACAATTGGCAAAAAAAGAGGTACAAATAAAAGCGGAACAATTATTAGGTTTAGAGTTGTTGCCAAGCGTGTATATGTTGGCAATTCTGAATATGATTTTAATGGGAGACGGAAGTTCCAACATTTTGAACAAAGACTCCATTAAAGATTTTGACGGAAAATATGGTTTTGGCAAGACAGAAGACATCTTCCCTGCCGATGCTTTTATTCTCAATCCGCCCTACTCTGCATTGGGCAACGGAATGAACTTTGTAGAAAAAGCATTGGGAATGATGAACAAAGGCTATGCTTCTATCATCATTCAAAATTCGGCAGGTTCGGGAAAAGCCAAAGCATACAACAAAAGCATTTTAGAAAAACATACGCTTATGGCAAGTATCAAAATGCCTATCGATTTGTTTATCGGAAAATCGAGCGTACAAACCAATATTTACGTTTTTAAAGTAAATGAAAAACACGCCAAAGACGACATTGTAAAATTTATTGACTTTTCAAATGACGGCTACACACGCACCAACCGCAAAAAAGCAAGCAACAACCTAAAAGACACCGACCAAGCCAAAGAACGCTACGATGAATTAGTAAACTTAGTACGTTTTGGAAAAAGTAAACTCAAAATTTTTACTGAAGGCGAGTATTACGAAAATACCATTGATCCCAAAAACGGTGCAGACTGGAATCAAACCGCACCCATAGACACCAAACCCACTTTACAGGATTTCAAAAAAACCGTAAGCGATTATCTGGCTTGGGAAGTTTCCAATCTATTAAAGCAACAAAGCAAAGAAACTGAACGCTTGGGAAAATAGATGCCCCACTTAACGAGAAGTTGCAAAAAGTTAAGTGGGGCGAGTTCAAATACAAAAACATTTTCAATAAAATAGTTCAAGGACGAAGATTAAAAAAGGACGACCAAATTTCTGGCGACATTCCTTTTGTAATGGCTGGAACAACAAATGCCGGTGTAGTGAATTACATTTCAAATCCAGTAGCAAGTTTTCCTAAAAACTCAATCACAGTAGATATTTTCGGTAATGTTTTTTATCGAGATTTTGATTTTGGTGCTGGCGATGATACGGGAGTTTATTGGAGTACCGAAAAAAATTATTCAAAAGAAACAATGTTGTTTTTTGCAATAGCAATGGAAAGGTCATTGTTTGGAAAATTCTCTTTTGGTAAAAAATTAAGAAGTTCTCAAAGTTTAGATTTCAAAATCCAACTACCCACTAAAAACGGAAAAATAGATTTCGCTTTTATGGAAGAATTTATTAGCGAGCTGCAGGCGGCGAGCGTTAGCGAGCTGCAGGCGGCGAGCGTTAGCGAGCTGCAGGCGTATTTATTAGCGACCGGGTTGAAGGACTACGCACTGACAAAAGAAGAAGAAAAAGCGTTGAATGAAATTCAAAAAACAAATTGGGACACTTTCAATCTTGAAAAATTATTTGGGAAATCTACACGAGGCAGACGACTAAAAAGCGCAGACAGAATTTCGGGCGATTTGCCTTTTGTAACGGCAGGAGAAACAGACACGGGAATTTCTGATTTTATCGGAAACAACGTTATTGTGTTTTCAGCGAACACGACAACCATCGATATGTTCGGTTCCGCAAAATACCGAAACTACAAATATGGCGGAGACGACCACGTTGCAATTGTTCACACAGAAAGTTTACCAAAACACGCTTCCGTTTTTGTTACGGCAGCAATTCATAAATCATCGCATACGGGCAAGTTTGACTACGGCAGAAACTTCTACGCAAAAGATGCGGACGAATTAGACATTTTGCTACCTACGGACGGCAAAAAACCAAATTACAAACTAATGGAAACTTACATTTCCGCAGTTCAGAAATTGGTAATCAAAGATGTTGTTCTGTATGCCGACAGAAAAATAGCAGCGACAAAAAGTGTGGTAAACAAGAAATAGAATGAGCAAAATGAAGAACGAAATGGAAAATACAAACTACCAATCGTTGTTGGGCGAAATAAAAAACGTCATACAACAAGCACGGTTACGAGCCGTGTTAGCTGTAAACACCGAAATGATATTGCTTTATTGGCAAACAGGCAAAATGATAGCCGAACGCCAAGAGCAGGAAGGTTGGTCTGCGAAAGTAATTCCACGCTTGGCGGCAGATTTAAAACACGAATTTGCAGACCTGAAAGGTTTTTCGGAACGTAATTTGGGCAGGATGTTGGCTTTTTACAAAGAATATCCGAGTGATACAATTTTGCCACAGCCTGTGGCAAAATTACCTTGGGGGCATAACATCTTGCTGATGGAGAAAGTAAAAGACAAAGAAATCCGCCTTTGGTATACACAACAAACCATAGAAAAAAAATTGGAGCAGAGATTTGTTGCTCAACGCCATAAAAATGGACAGTTTCAGCCATAACAAAACGCAACTGAAATCACACAATTTTGAGCAAACTTTACCCGCAGTTCATTCCGATTACGCCAACGAAGTATTTAAAGACCATTACAACCTTGGTTTCTTAGGCATCACCGAACCCGTAAAAGAATTGGAACTTGAAAAACGATTGACAGAAAAAAATCAAGTCGTTTATTTTGGAATTGGGCAAAGGTTTTACGTTCATCGGCAACCAACACCGCTTGGAATACAACAACAAAGAGTATTTCGTGGACATGCTTTTCTTTCATCGCAGTTTGAGCCATTGAACTGAAAATAGGAAGTTTCAAAGCCGAATACGTAGGCAAAATGAATTTGTATTTGTCGCTGTTGGACAAGTTGGAAAAAGGCGAAAGCGAAAACCAATCTATCGGCCTTATTCTTTGTGCCGACAAAGACCATTTAGACGTGGAAATTGCCTTGCAAGACATCAATAAACCAATAGGCGTAGCCGAGTACGAACTGTTGCTACCGACAGACGAACTGCAGACCTTGGTAACAAACGAAATAAAAGCGATAGCAGGCCAACAAACCGAAGAATAAAAACGGACGAGACAAAGTATAGGTTTCTTACTTTTTGTCAAAGTATGGGGGCGGCACATCGTAACTATTTTCCAAGCGCAACAACCGGGTTTCCGTAATTTTTACGGTAAAACGTGCATCCGCAAGGCGTGTCAATGCCGCTACGTAACTGTTTTCGGCCTCGCGCAGCTCTATGGTGTTGGCCACGCCCACTTTGAAGCGCGCCTGTTGAATCATCACGTTTTCCGCCGCGTAACCAATGTTTTCCTGCTCCAGTTTCAGCCCTTTCAGCGCATTTTCATAAGCGCGCCACGCGGTGCGGTACTGGGCGTTGATGTTGGCCTGCAACCGTTGCACTATCAGGTCTTGCCTTTGAAATGCCAAATGTGCCAACTTCTTTTGCCGTTGCAAATTAAAACCATCGAAAATGGGAAAATTGAGGCTGAGGCTGCCTTGCGGGCCATAGGTGCGGTTGTAGAGGGTAACGCCCGCGCCATTCTGCGTACGGTTGTAGTTATAGGCCGCATTCATGGTCAAGGTAGGCAGTTGCGCTTTATTGGCCAAGTCCACGTCATATTGGTTTTGCAATAGCTGCTGCCGGGCCATTTGCATGTCGAAATTTTGGTTTATCCAATCATCGGCGTTTCGGTAGCTCAGGTTCAAATTGAGTGGCAAGGAATCGGTAACGTCGTAATCCGCAAATTCACTTCCGCCCATCTGCACCAGCAAACTATCTTTCGCTTGCCTCAGCACCGCATTTTGCGTAAGCCAGTCGGACTTGCTTGCATTGTAGTCAACCTGGGCTTGCAAATAATCGGTTTTGGCAGAGGTGCCCACTTCAAATTTCCGCTTGGCTATATCCATGCGTACCTTGGCCAATGACATGGCGGTATCTATGGCCACCAACTGTTGCTGCTCGCGCACCACACGGGCATAAGCATTGGTTACGGCCGCAACGGTAGCCTGTATTTGGCTGCGCCAATTAATCAACCCGGCTTCGTTCAAAGCCTCCAGTTTTCGTTTGTTTACGAACATGCGCATACCGTCGAACAATACCCAATTTAATTGGGCAATACCGCTAACCGTATAGCTTTGCGCCCCTTTCCTGTCTTGAACGACACCGGTGGCCAGTTCTATGTGCGCATCGGTAATGCTGCCGCTTACCCCACCGGCGGCACTTATGGTTGGCAACATACCCGCATTGCCGGCAGTATTGTTGGCCTTTGCTTGGTCGCTTTCGTTGACGGCTATCTTTATGTCGAAATTATTGTCCAACGCGGTTATCAAAGCTGATTTCAGGGTAAGCATTCCCAAATTGCCCCCGGCCTCCTGCGCCACCAAAACAGGAGCGTAGAACAGTAAAACGACAAAAACAATAAAAGTCTTCAACATGCTTATATGGCTAAATATTTATTCCGACAAATGCTCGATGGCATTCAAATGTTTCTTTTTCTTTTTGGAAAGATAGGTGTACATAACCGGCACCACAAACAACGACAGCACCAGCGAAAACATGACCCCGCCCACAATTACTATGCCCAAGGGTATGCGGCTGGTACTGGCCGCGCCGAGCGACAATGCCAATGGCAATGCCCCACCCGCCATGGCCAAACTGGTCATCAATATGGGCCGCAAACGCATTTTGGCTGCTTTAATCACCGCATCACGAGCCGGCAAACCTTCTTCCGCACGTATGTGGTTGGCATATTCCACTATCAAGATGCCATTTTTTGTAACCAGGCCCACCAACATGATCATGCCTATCTGCGAAAAAATATTGAGCGTTTGACCAAACAACCAAAGCGAAATAATGGCTCCGGCAATGGCCAGCGGCACGGTCAGCATGATGATTATGGGGTCTGCGAAACTCTCGAACTGCGCCGCCAATACCAGATATATCAATACCAAAGCCAACACGAATGCAAAGGTGGTATTGCCCGAACTTTCCTCGTAATCCTTGGAAGAACCGGACAATGCCGAGCTGAAAGATTCGTCTATAACCTTCTTCTGCTGCAAGCTGCCGTATATGCGGCGCATTTCTTCGATGCCGTCGCCCAAGGTGTGGCCGGTAGCCGGATTGGCCGAAATTGTGGCCGATTTATAACGGTTGTAATGGTATATCTGCGAGGGGCTGATGCTTTCCTCGATGTTGATTACATTGTCCAACGAAACCATGTTGCCGCTACCGGTGCGCACATAGTAATATTTCAGGTTAACCGGTTCATCGCGGTTGGCGCGCGCCACCTGTCCTATAACCTGGTATTGTTTGCCGTTCATGGTAAAATAACCCAACCGGCCATTGCTTAAGGCCAATTGGAGCGCCTGCGACACGTCGCCCACCGATACGCCCAATGCCGAAGACTTGGCCCTATCTACCGATATGCGCAGCTCGGGCTTGTTTACCTTCATGTCCACGTCCACATTCTGAAACACCTTGCTTTTGTTGGCCTCTTCCAAAAATTGCGGCAATACGGAACTCAATTTTTCAAAATTGATGTTTTGCAACACGAAGGCAATGGGCAGTCGGCTACCGCCACCGCCGCCGCCACGTTGTACGGCTATGGTCTGCTCTTGAATGGCATAAGTCCTGCCGGAATTGAAATTGCGGAAATTTTTGTTGAGCATGTCCACTATCTGTTCCTGGCTGCGGTGCCGCCTTTCCTGTTCCACCAATCGTATGTTGCCATTGGCCGAATTGACCGCACCGGAGCCGCTCATGCCCGGTGCTACCACGGTCAATACCGTAGCCGCTTCGGGAACGGAGTCCACCACAAACTGCCCTACTTGGTCGGCATAATGCTCCATGGCATCGAAGCTGGTGCCCTCCGGTGCCGACATGGACAGGCGAAAACGAGAGCGGTCTTCCAAGGGCGCCAATTCACTTTTCAAATCGGCACCGAAGAAATAGATGGCCGCAAAACAAGCCGCAACAACGGCCAAAGCCAACCAACGATGGCCCATTACCCAACTTAGGGCACGCCTGTATCCATTTTCCAAACCATTGAAAAACGGTTCGGTCGCTTTATAAAACCGCGATTTTTTGGTAGTATCTTTCCTGGACAAATAAACGTTTAAAACGGGCGTAAGCGTAAGCGACACGAAACAGCTAATCAGCACCGCACCTGCCACCACTAAGCCAAATTCCCTGAACAGCCTGCCCGTAAAACCTTGCAAAAAAACGATGGGCAAAAAGATAATGGCCAGCGTGATGGAAGTGGCTATTACGGCAAAAAATATCTCCTCGCTACCTTCTTTGGCCGCCTTGTGCTTGTCCATGCCCGATTCCATTTTTTTATAAATGTTTTCGGCCACTACTATGCCATCGTCCACCACCAAACCCGTAGCCAACACTATGGCCAACAGCGTAAGGATATTGACCGTAAAGCCCATGAAATACATGATGAAGAAAGCGCCAATCAAGCTAACGGGTATGTCTATCAAGGGGCGAATGGAAATAAGCACATCGCGGAAGAACAGGTAGATGACCACGACCACCAACGCAAAGGCTATAAAAATGGTTTCCTCTACTTCCGAAATAGATTTTTTGATGGTCAAAGTATTGTCGAGTGCCACGTTCAGTTTTATATCGGGCGGCACGTCTTTCTTTATCTGCTCCAACCGTTTATAAAACTCGTCGGCTATGGCTACGTAATTGGAACCGGGTTGGGGTATTACGGCCAATGCCACCATGGGCACGCCGCTTTCCTTCAATTGGGTTTCTTCGTTTTCGGGCCCCAGTACCGCCTCGCCTATCTGCCCAAGGTGTATGTCGCTGCCATTCACGTTGCGGATAATCAGGTTTTCAAAATCTTCCTCCGTCTGCAAACGGCCAATGGTGCGTACCGACAGTTCGGTATTGTGGCCCGCCACCTTGCCCGAAGGCAGTTCCACGTTTTGCGTACTCAAGGCTTGTTGCACATCGCTGAAGGTAATGCCGTAAGCCGCCATTTTCAAGGGGTCGAACCACAGGCGCATGGCATAGCGTTTTTGTCCCCATATCTGTATGGAACTTACGCCGGGTATGGTTTGCAGGCGTTCCTGCAACACGTTTTCGGCATAATCGCTTAGTTGCAATTGGTTTCGGGTGGAGCTTTGTACCGTCATGGATACAATGGGTTGCGAGTTGGCATCGGCCTTGGACACCACCGGCGGCGCGTCTATGTCTTGGGGCAGGCTGCGCTGCGCCTGCGATACTTTGTCGCGCACATCGTTGGCAGCCGCCTCCAAGTCGGCACTTAGGTCAAACTCCACGGTTATATTGCTGCTGCCTTGGCTGCTGGTGCTGGATATGTTGCTGATGCCCGCTATGCCGTTGATAGATTTTTCCAGCGGCTCGGTAATCTGCGACTCTATAATGTCGGGATTGGCACCCGAATAGCTGGTACGCACATTGATGATAGGCGGGTCGATAGAAGGGTAATCGCGTATGCCCAGAAATTTGAACCCGATAAACCCAAAAATGAGGATAAAGATGTTGGCTACAACAGCAAAAACAGGTCTTTTAAGCGCAAGCGATGGTAAGCTCATACGGGCGGTTTTCTCTGATGGTCGGTTTGGGCAGGGACGGGCAGTTTGACCAACTGCCCCCATGAAAGGTTTAACCCTTCGGGGAAATTTTGCCCGGCTACCATTAAAGTGCGCTAATGTACGGCATTGCCCCAAGACAAAATACGAAACCGGCTATTTCTTCATGCAATGATAAAATTAGCCAATACAAATTGCGCCCGTACAAAAAAAAGCCGCCTTAGAACTTTAACTGCTAAGGCGGCTTTTATATTGGCTTGTAGATGATTACTCTTCTTCGTCAAATTCAAGTACATCTTTGCTGGCAAGCAACAATTCGTACTCTTCTTTTGACCCCACTATCATGTCGTTGTAATCGCGCATGCCGGTACCTGCCGGTATCAAGCCGCCGGTGATTACGTTTTCTTTCAGGCCCAACAAATCGTCCGATTTACCGTTGATGGCGGCGGTAGATAGTACTTTGGTTGTTTCTTGGAACGAAGCGGCAGAAATCCAGCTTTGCGTACCCAAAGATGCCTTGGTAATGCCCAACAACAACGGGGCCGAGGTGGCAGGTTGCGCATCGCGGTATTCCACTACTTTTTTGTCGGCACGGCGCAGGGTACTGTTTTCTTCGCGTATTTCGCGCAGCGTCACTATCTGGCCGGGATGCAATTTTTCCGAATCGCCGGCCTCTACCACTACTTTCTTGTCGAATATCCAGTCGTTCTCGGTCATGAACTCGTTCTTGTCCACGGTATCGTCTTCCAGGAAGCGGGTATCGCCTTGGTCAATGATGCGCACTTTGCGCATCATTTGGCGAACGATGACTTCTACGTGCTTGTCGTTGATTTTCACGCCTTGCAAACGGTAAACTTCTTGGATTTCATTTACCAAATACTCTTGCACCGCATGTGGGCCTTTGATAGCCAATATGTCGCTCGGCGTAGTGCTGCCATCGGACAATTGGTTGCCCGCTTTGATAAAGTCGCCGTCTTGTACGGTAATCTGGCGGCTCAACGGCACCAAATATTTCTTCACCAAGCCTTCTTTGGCCTCGACCATTATCTCACGGTTGCCACGTTTGATGTTGCCGAAGCTCACCACGCCGTCTATTTCGGCCACCACGGAAGGGTTGGAAGGGTTACGTGCTTCAAACAATTCCGTTACACGGGGCAGACCACCGGTAATATCTCGCGAACGACCCATTACGCGGGGTATTTTCACCAACACTTGTCCGCTCTTCACCTTATCGCCTACGCTCACTACTATGTGCGCGCCAACGGGCAAGTTGTACGTTTTGCTTTCTTTGCCGCTTACGATGATAGAAGGTATCTTGGTTTTATCCTTGGTTTCGATAACCACCTTTTCGCGGTGGCCGGTTTGCTCGTCGGCTTCTTCGCGGAAGGTGATGCCTTCGATTACGGCATCAAAGTCCACGCTACCTTCTTGCTCCGCAATGATAACGGCGTTGAACGGGTCCCATGAACAGATAGCGTCGCCTTTCTTAATCTTTTGGCCATTTTTCACTTTCAATATGGCTCCGTAAGGTATGTTGTTGGTAGTCAATAGGCGGTCATTTTCCACGTCCATGATACGCATTTCGCCGGTACGGCCAATGACCACGGTTATTTCATCGCCTTCGTCGTTTACCGATTTGGTGGTACGCAACCCGTCGAACTGTACGGTGCCGTCAAACTTGGACAACATTTGCGATTCGATGGCGGTGGAGCTGGCGGTACCGCCCACGTGGAAAGTACGCAGGGTAAGCTGAGTACCCGGCTCACCGATTGACTGGGCTGCAATGATACCCACGGCATCTCCTTTCTGCGCCATGTAACCGGTAGCGAGGTTTTTGCCATAACATTTGGCGCAGCAACCACGTTTAGATTCGCAGGTAAGCACCGAGCGGATTTCCACGGTTTCTATACCGGCATCTTCTATGGCGTGTGCTATGTCTTCGGTTATTTCTTCGCCCGCGGCAGCCAACAATTTGTCCGAATGCAAATCATACACATCGTGCAAGGAGGTACGGCCCAATATGCGGTCGAACAACGGTTCCACTATTTCTTCATTGTCTTTCAATGCAGAGGTAGCCAAGCCGCGCAGCGTACCGCAATCGTCTTCGTTTATGACAACATCTTGGGCCACGTCCACCAGACGGCGGGTCAAGTAACCGGCATCGGCAGTTTTAAGGGCGGTATCGGCCAGACCTTTACGCGCACCGTGGGTGGAGATGAAGTATTCCAATACCGACAGGCCGTCTTTAAAGTTGGCCAAAATCGGGTTCTCGATAATTTCGGAACCGGAGGAACCGCTACGGCGCGGCTTGGCCATCAAACCGCGAAGGCCGGCCAGCTGCTTGACCTGTTGCTTGGAACCACGGGCACCGGAGTCGAGCATCATATAAACGGAGTTGAACCCTTGTTTATCGGCTGCCATTTCGCGTATCAGCGTTTCCGTAACTTTAATATCCACCCCTGACCAGATGTCGATAATCTTGTTGTAACGTTCGTTGTTGGTAATAAGCCCCATGTTGTAGTTGTCCCATACTTCGTCCACATCGTTTTGCGCTTCGTCTATCAATTGGGCCTTTACTTCGGGTATGGTAAGGTCGTTGATGTTGAACGACAAACCACCACGGAAAGCCGTGCGGAAACCAAGTGTCTTGATGTCGTCCAAGAACTTAACCGTTTGCGGGATGTTGGTGTTTTTCAATATGGCACCAATGATTTCGCGCAATGATTTTTTGGTCAGCAATGCGTTTACGAAACCATTGTCTTTGGGCACTACTTGGTTGAACAGTACGCGTCCCACGGTAGTTTCTATCAACTTATATTCCAGTTCGCCTTCTTTGTTGCGCACCCAGGCTTTCACCTTAATCCAGGCATGTAAATCTACCCTACCCTCGTTGTGGGCAATGATTACTTCCTCTGCCGAATAAAATGCTTTGCCTTCGCCCTTAATCACCTCGTCGTTCATGGTCTTCTTACCTTTGGTCAAGTAGTAAAGACCCAATACCATGTCCTGCGAAGGAAGCGTGATAGGTGTACCGTTCTGGGGGTTAAGGATGTTGTGGGAGGCCAACATCAACAGTTGGGCTTCCATCACGGCTGCGTTGCTCAAAGGTACGTGTACGGCCATCTGGTCGCCGTCAAAGTCGGCGTTGAAGGCAGAACATACCAAGGGGTGCAACTGAATGGCTTTGCCTTCAATCATTTTGGGCTGGAACGCCTGTATGGACAAACGGTGCAATGTAGGGGCACGGTTCAACATAACCGGATGACCTTTCATCACGTTTTCCAGAATATCCCAAACAACCGCTTCTTTGCGCTCTACCAATTTCTTCGCGCTCTTGACGGTTTTCACTATGCCGCGTTCAATCAATTTGCGGATGATAAATGGCTTGAACAATTCGGCAGCCATGTCTTTGGGTATGCCACATTCGTGCAATTGCATTTCCGGCCCCACAACTATCACCGAACGACCCGAATAGTCCACGCGTTTACCCAAAAGGTTTTGGCGGAAACGGCCTTGCTTGCCTTTCAATACATCCGAAAGCGATTTGAGGGCACGGCCACCTTCGGCTTTTACGGCATTGGATTTGCGGCTGTTATCGAACAAGGAATCGACAGCTTCCTGGAGCATACGTTTTTCGTTGCGCAAGATTACTTCGGGCGCTTTTATTTCCAACAAACGCTTCAAACGGTTATTGCGGATGATGACGCGGCGATACAAATCGTTCAAATCGGAAGAAGCGAAACGGCCACCGTCCAAAGGCACCAAGGGGCGCAATTCCGGCGGGATAACGGGTATATATTGCATTACCATCCATTCGGGACGGTTTTCTATGCGGCTATTGGCATCACGAAAGGCTTCTACCACGCCCAAACGCTTCAACGCTTCTTGCTTGCGTTGTTGCGATGTTTCGTTGGCAGCGGCATTGCGCAAGTCGTAAGACATTTGGTCAAGGTCCAAACGACCCAACAAGTCATGCACGGCTTCCGCGCCCATTTTAGCTATGAACTTATTGGGGTCGTCATCGGGCAAATATTGGTTTTCCTTGGAAAGCGCGTCGTGTATATCCAAATATTCGTCTTCGGACAACAAAGCCATATAAGTGTCTTCGCTGTCTTTCATGGTCAGCTTTTGGCGTATCAATTCTTCGGCCTCGCCTGCTTGTATCACCACATAACGTTCGTAGTAAACAATGCTTTCCAATTTCTTGGAGCTGGAACCCAAAAGATACCCAATTTTATTGGGCAAGCTCTTGAAATACCAAATATGCACCACGGGCACCACCAATTTAAGGTGGCCCATGCGTTCCCTGCGTACTTTCTTCTCGGTTACTTCTACGCCGCAACGGTCGCACACGATGCCTTTGTAGCGGATACGCTTGTATTTTCCACAATAACATTCGTAGTCTTTTACGGGTCCGAATATCTTTTCGCAGAAAAGACCGTCACGTTCGGGTTTATAAGTACGATAGTTGATAGTTTCGGGCTTCAATACCTCACCGTACGAACGGTCGAGGATACCATCGGGCGAAGCCAAACTAATCGTAATCTTATCGAAACCTGATTTCGGACGGTTGTCTTTTTTAACTGCCATATCTAATAAAAAATTAAAACGGTTATCAACTTAATTTATAAGTAATTTTTTTCAAAACCAAACTATGCCCACAATACAGCAGCATAAATGGAAATACCTTGAACAATGCACGCTTGGTAGTGTTGTTCAAATCCATTAGCGGCAACAAATAGCCCAAAAACGCTATGCCTACTATTAGCAACACCGCGCCCGAAGCCCACAATAACCACACTTTATCCTCTTTGGCAATTTGTTCCACGCCTTTTTTCCAAAATATCCTCAGAACAATATCAACCAAAAATATTACGAAAAACACGTTTACGAAGTTGCCATAATAGGGCATCTGCCCGTTACCCATCACCAAATCTATGGTATCGGAAAGCCTTGTATAAAACGGATTCAAATCACCCAATTTTTTGTTCACCAACCCGCCCACATCATAATGTTGCGGTATGTAATGATTGAGGTAAAACGACCCGGTAACAAAATATATAACCAATGACGGCACAAACAATACCGCAAACTGCTTTGCCACGTTCAACACCGAATCTTTTGCCCACACCAAGGCCGCAATACAATAAACGACCAACACAAAAGGTAGCAGCACCAAGGTTTCGGAACGTACATAGGTAGCCAGCAAAAGCATGACGGAGGCCAATATCAAATGGCCACCGGTACGTTTGTTGGCCAAATAATCGTACACAAAATACACCCCCACCGTAAAAAATACGGCATTGCTGTAATCGTACAATACCATCACCGTATAAGCATACATCTCGGGGATGCACAAGAACCACAATACCAAAGCCCCGGCCAATACGGGATGTATGTTGCGTGCCAATGCTTGGTACAGAAAAATAAGGAAACCCAATACGATGCCACACAACCATACTTGGCCAAATGGAAACCCTGCAAACTTGTACAGCATTTGGAGCATGATGATGTACGGCGATTTGAATTGGTTGTTGGTCGATTCCAGGTTGACCGTAAATACCGAATTGTCTATCCTTTGTTCTCTTACTGCATATTCCGCTATCACTTCGGGACCCGACGTCAAATCGCGGGGTGTTGGAGGCAGATAGTAACACCGCCAAGCACCCACAAAGAACACGAAACCAATGACTATAATCATGGGCAATTCGTAATACTTGATAGCACGGAACAAACCACCCTCGCCCGAAAATAACTCTTTGTAATTGCCGAACTTTTGCTTTATGGAAGATATGTTGGCCAACAAAGCAACCGACAAAAAAGTGGCATTGAAACTGCCGGCAGTCAAGGATATCTTACAAAATACCAACACCAACAACAGGAGCGACAAAACGCCAACACCCAACAATACCGACACCCCTACCTTCATCCACGACTTCACATCGAGTTTGAGGAAACCAAGCAAACCAAATCCTATAACGAACTGGCCCAAAAACAAAAGAATGATTTTGATAAATTCCATTAGTTTTTTACAAAGTATGGTTTCTGGACGGTCAATATAGAATCCAGTTTTGCCTTGCTGTCTATTTTTTCAATAAATACCCTTTGTCCTTCAAAATATACATACCACTTGGGCAATTCTTTCATGGTGTTGCCCGGCCTGTACGTGCGCATCCCCGTAAAATAATAAAATACCGACGGTTCGGGTACCGGGTAATCTATGCCTTTGGATGCAAAAAACTCGGTAGTGGGCACCAACGCTATATCTTTTGGCCCGGCACCCGCTTTCTTCACCACTTCGGCTATATTCTTCGAGTAAACATAAGAAGCACCATGCCTCATGGTCAGGCGAGTTTCCGGCTCCAAGTCTTCGCGCTGTGTCTTATAATCTTCCCAGTATTGCACTATCCTGCCCGACAAAAAATCTTCGTTAAAATGCTTGACTACAAAAAACAGGAACACGGCCAACACCAAAGCAATGATGCCCTTCGTGGAATTACTGCTTTTTGCTTCCGTATTGGTTGCCGCACGTACGGTGGCCGTACTTACTTTTCCTGTTTGTTTAGCCATTAATAAAACTTTTGTTTGGCTCCTGCCCTACTTCGTTTTCTACACATTTCCTCCCCCCAATAACTGCATCCCCTATGCGTTGAGTACAGGATGCAGTTAATCGGTTCGGTTTTTTTTCAATAACAAACTTAGTTCGTTTCGTCAAAAGTCAACTCCAAGCCCAAGCCGCGCAATTCATGCACCAATACGTTGAACGATTCGGGGATACCGGCTTTGGGTATGTTGTCGCCTTTCACTATGGCTTCGTAAGCCTTGGCACGGCCAATGATGTCATCGGACTTAATGGTCAACAACTCTTGCAAGATGTTGGACGCACCGTAGGCTTCCAATGCCCACACTTCCATTTCACCAAAACGCTGGCCGCCAAACTGGGCTTTACCGCCCAACGGTTGTTGGGTAATGAGCGAGTATGGCCCTATGGAACGGGCGTGCATCTTATCGTCCACCATGTGGTGCAGCTTAATCATGTAAATGATGCCCACGGTTGCTTTCTGGTGGAACCTGTCGCCCGTTTCGCCGTCGTACAGGTAAGTATGGCCAAAGTTGGGCAAGCCCGCTTCGCCTATGTAATTCCTTATTTCCTCGTCGGTGGCACCGTCGAATATCGGCGTAGCAAAACGCAGCCCCAATTTTTCGCCCGCCCAGCCCAGCACGGTTTCGTATATCTGCCCCAGGTTCATACGGGAAGGTACGCCCAGCGGGTTCAGCACTATGTCCACCGGAGTACCGTCTTCCAGGAACGGCATGTCTTCGGCACGTACTATCTTGGCTACTATACCTTTGTTGCCGTGACGACCCGCCATTTTATCGCCCACTTTCAACTTGCGTTTTACGGCAAGGTACACTTTGGCCAGTTTCAACACGCCGGTTGGCAATTCATCGCCGATAGACAGGTTGAATTTTTCGCGTTTGTAACGCCCCAGCTCCTCGTTGTACTTGATGTTGTAGTTGTGCAACAATTGGTTTACCAACCCGTCCGTTTCTTCTTCACCTGTCCAGCCAAGGGGGTTCACATTTTGGAAATCGACGGAGTTCAACACCTTGGACGAGAACTTGCCGCCTTTGCTGATTACCGGTTCGCCATAGGTATTGGTTACGCCGGCCGATGTCCTGTCGGCCAACAATACGGACAATTTTTCCAAAAGCAGCTTCTTTATTTCTTCCGCGTTCTGGTTGTGTACTTTGTCTATTTTTTCCAATTCTGCCTTTTCTTTCGTCTTGGCATTTTTGTCTTTTTTGGCACGTTGGAACAGTTGCTTGTCTATGATGATACCCTCTACCGACGGAGAGGCTTTCAACGAAGCATCTTTGGCATCGCCGGCTTTGTCGCCAAATATGGCGCGCAACAATTTTTCTTCGGGGGTAGGGTCGCTCTCGCCTTTTGGCGTTATTTTACCTATCATGATGTCGCCTTCCTTAACGTGGGCGCCTATACGGATGATACCGTTTTCGTCCAAGTCTTTGGTAGCGTCTTCCGATATATTGGGTATGTCGGCGGTCAATTCTTCCTCGCCCAATTTGGTGTCGCGCACTTCCAGTTCGTATTCGTCAATGTGTATGGAGGTAAACAAATCTTCGCGTACCACTTTTTCATTGATAACGATGGCATCCTCGAAGTTGTAGCCTTTCCAAGGCATGAACGCCACTTTCAGGTTGCGCCCCAGGGCCAACTCGCCGTTTTGCGTGGCATAACCTTGGGTAAGGAAGTCGCCTTCTTTTACTTTTTGGCCTTTGCGCACGGCAGGGCTGAGGTTGATGCTGGTGCTTTGGTTGGTCTTTTTATATTTGGTCAGCTTATAAATCTTCAGGTCGTCTTCAAAAGAAACCAAGCGTTGCTTTTCGCTGCGGTCGTAACGAACGTGAATTTCGATAGCGTCCACATACTCCACCACGCCATTGCCTTCGGCATGTATTTGGATACGTGCATCGAGGGCCGCCTTGCCTTCCAAACCCGTACCTACTATGGGTGCCTGGGGGCGAACCAATGGTACGGCCTGGCGTTGCATGTTGGACCCCATCAAGGCACGGTTGGCATCGTCATGCTCCAAGAAAGGAATCAACGAGGCCGACAAACCTACGATTTGGTTGGGCGCTACGTCCATGAACTGAACTTCGTCCGGTTCCAATATGGGGAAGTCGCCGGTTTCGCGGCTTTTTACTTTATCTTCCATGAAACGCCCTTTTTCGTCCAAGGGTACATTTGCCTGGGCTATTTTTTTATCGTCTTCTTCTTCCGCACTTAGGTACACTTGGTGTTTCAAATCCACCGTTCCTCCCTTCACTTTGCGATAAGGCGTTTCGATGAAGCCCATGTCGTTGATTTTGGCATGTACGCACAGCGTAGATATCAAACCAATGTTGGGGCCTTCCGGCGTTTCGATGGTACACAAGCGGCCATAGTGGCTATAATGCACGTCACGCACTTCAAAACCCGCGCGCTCGCGGCTCAAACCACCGGGACCAAGCGCCGAAATACGGCGTTTGTGGGTAATTTCGGAAAGCGGGTTGGTTTGGTCGAGGAACTGCGACAGCTGGCTGGTACCGAAGAAAGAGTTGATAACCGAACTCAATGTACGGGCGTTAATCAAATCTATTGGGGTAAACACCTCGTTGTCGCGCACGTTCATGCGCTCGCGTATGGTGCGGGCCATACGGCTAAGCCCCACGCCGAACTGGGCATACAATTGTTCGCCCACGGTACGCACTCGGCGGTTGCTCAAATGGTCAATATCGTCTATCTCCGCCTTGCCGTTCGACAAACGAACCAAGTATTTGATAATGGCAATGATGTCTTCCTTGGAAAGCACTTTCTTGTCATTGTCCATGTCCAATTCCAACTTACGGTTGATTTTGTAGCGGCCTACCTCGCCCAAATCGTAACGTTTGTCGGAGAAGAACAATTTTTCGATGATGCCGCGCGCCGTTTCGTCATCGGGTGCATCGCTGCCGCGCAATTGGCGGTATATGTGCTGCACGGCTTCCAACTCGCTGTTGGAGGTATCTTTATTTAAGGTATTGTAGATGATGGAGTAGTCGCCGCTCAATTCTTCTTTTTGGATATAGATAGAATCGGTGCCCATTTCTATGATGGTGTCTATGTACTCTTCGTCCAAAACGCTGTCGCGTTCCAAGATAACCTCGTTACGTTCGATGGACACTACTTCGCCGGTATCTTCATCAACGAAATCTTCGGTCCAGCTACGCAAAACACGTTCGGCAAGGCGGCGGCCAATATTGGCTTCCAGCGATTTGCGGTCGGTTTTAATCTCGTCGGCCATGCCAAACAAGTTCAGTATGTCCTTATCCGATTCGTAGCCAATGGAACGCAACAATGTAGTAACCGGGAATTTTTTCTTACGGTCTATGTAGGCATACATTACGTTGTTGATGTCAGTGGCAAACTCCATCCACGCACCTTTGAAAGGTATCACGCGGGCAGAGTATATCTTGGTGCCGTTAGGGTGGGTACTTTGCCCGAAGAACACACCGGGCGAGCGGTGCAGCTGCGACACCACCACACGCTCTGCACCGTTGATTACGAAGGTGCCGCGGGGGGTCATATAAGGGATATTGCCCAAGAACACATCTTGTACAATAGTTTCAAAATCAACGTGTTCTTCATCATTGCAACTCAAACGCAATTTGGCTTTCAGCGGCACGGAGTAGGTAAGGCCGCGCTCCATACACTCCTCTATGGTGTAGCGGGGCGGGTCGATGAAGTAGTCGAGGAACTCCAACACAAAGATGTTGCGCGTGTCGGTTATCGGGAAATTTTCCTGAAATACACGGAACAGACCTTCATTGTCGCGCTTGTCGGGCGTGGTTTCGAGTTGGAAGAAATCCTTAAACGACTGAAGCTGAATAGCCAACAAATCAGGAGTATCTGCCACGTCATGAATTTTTGCGAAATTCACGCGCCCTGTTTGTGTGCGTTTTGTTACGTTAGACATATTGTTTTACACCGATTTTGTAAAAAACAAAACAAACCCACCCCAAAAAGCCATGCTTTTTGAAATAGGTTTAGCAATAAATATTAAAAAATTTGGACCCAAAAAAATTTTGCACGTACGTTCCCGGATAAGGGGCAGCAAAGTTACGATGTAAAAATCAAATGGACAAATTTTGTTCCAAAAATTAAACCAAGGGACAAAAGTTCACAAATTTTAAAATCGGGGGCGGCCTAAAAGCCGGAAGATAGATTGCCCGTGGAACAATAAAATAGCCGTACTTCCGTTGAAACGAAACATTGGATTTCCGGCAAAAACGACCCAGTATTTTTCGTAACTATGCAGCTATAAAATTGGATGAAAAAAGTGAGGGTATTTTTGTTGTTGGCCACGATGGCCGTTGCGACAGGTTGCGTCAAGGAAAGCTACACCATAACGGAGGCATGGCTCTACAATGCTACCGCCGATACTATTACCATTTTCGCTTACATAGGGGGCGAAGTGTCGGGAAGCGACACGATAAAGATAGCACCCGACGATTCTTTCCAATTTGCCAACAGCACCTTGCAGCAAGATTTGACGGCACCTTATTTCAAGTCGCCCTTTATAGGCGACAGCGCCGATTACCTATTGGTAGTATTCGACAGCACCGCCCAGATGGCCCACTATGACGTGGTGGTAGATAGTTCCATAAAATACTACCCCGTTACCTCCACGCGCAACCTGCGCAACTTCGGCAGTTACGAGTTCGGCATGCAGGATTTCGAAGAAAAAATACACATCAATTACCATAGATACACCTTTACCGAACAGGACTACGAAGATGCGAAACAGTAGTTGGCAACATTGTTGATTTTCACCTTTATTGCGACCAACCTTTGCCGGTTTATGCCGTTCGTCTGTGCCGGCAGCATTACATAAGAAGGGGAAGGAGGAAAGCTGCAAACATCTAAAAAAACACCCTACACAGAACCTTGCTCCCGGTAAAGAGTAACGAATTGCCCCAATAAAAATGCCTTTGGAAACGACTCCAAAGGCATTTTATCTTCAACAAATTCGGGATTGCTCTTAGATGGCGCTTACGCCGTAATATTCGGCACGCAATTGCCGCACCCTATCGTCTTTTATGTAATCGTCGAAGTTCATTTCGCGGTCTATCAAGCCGCCGGGCGTTATTTCCAGTATCCTGTCGGCCACGGTTTGGGTCAGTTCGTGGTCGCGGGAGGTAAAGATGATGGTGCCCCTAAAGTCTTTCATGCCATTGTTGAGTGCCGTAATGGATTCCAAATCCAAGTGGTTGGTAGGCTCGTCGAAGGTCAATACATTGCCTCGTTGCATCATCATGCGGCTCAGCATACAGCGCACTTTTTCGCCACCGCTCAATACGGTGCATTGCTTCAAGGTTTCTTCGCCGCTAAACAACATGCGGCCCAGGAAGCCGCGGATAAACGTTTCGTCTTTTTCTTCCGAATATTGGCGCAACCAATCCACCAGATTCAAATTCTTGCCTTCAAAGAACCCGGCGTTGTCGGCCGGGAGGTAAGTATTGGTGGTGGTAACGCCCCATTTGAAGCTGCCGTCAAAATCGGTGTCCTCGCCATTGATTATTTTATAAAATGCGGTGGTGGCCAAGCTGTTGTCGGCCAACACGGTCACTTTTTGCCCGCGTTTCAGGTCGAAGTTTATGTCTTTGAACAACACTTGTCCGTTCAGGGATTTGCTTAGTCCTTTCACTTCCAGTATCTGGTCGCCGGCTTCGCGTATTTGGTTGTTGAACAGTATGGCAGGGTACTTGCGGTTGGATGCCTGCATGTCTTCCAGCTTTATTTTGTCCAATGCTTTTTTGCGGCTGGTGGCTTGCTTGGATTTGGAAGCATTGGCCGAGAAACGGGCAATAAATTCTTTCAATTCGGCAATCTTGTCCTCGGCCTTTTTGTTCTGGTCGGCACGTTGCTTCAGCAACAGCTGGCTCGACTCGTACCAGAAGCTGTAGTTGCCGGTAAAGATGTTTATTTTACCAAAATCAATATCGGCTACATGGGTACAAACGGTATCGAGGAAATGGCGGTCGTGCGACACCACCAATACTACCTTTTCGTAGTCGGCAAGGAAATTTTCCAACCAACCTATGGTTTGCAGGTCGAGGTCGTTGGTAGGTTCGTCCAGCAGCAGTATGTCCGGGTCGCCAAAGAGTGCCTGGGCCAACAACACACGTACTTTTTCATTGCCGTCAAGGTCTTTTACCAGCATGTGGTGCTTGTCTTCCTTCACGCCCAGGCTACTTAGCAGGTTGGCGGCATCGCTGTCGGCGTTCCAACCGCCCATTTCGCCAAAGGTGGCTTCCAATTCGCCGGCGCGCATACCGTCTTCTTCGGTAAAATCCTCCTTTAGGTAAATGGCATCTTTTTCCTGCATGATGTTGTACAATACTTCGTTGCCCATGATTACCGTTTGCAGTACCGGCACATCGTCGTATTTGTGGTGTTCTTGCTTCAACACGCTCATGCGCTGGCCTTTGGGTATCTCTACCTTGCCGGTAGTGGGTTCTATGTCGCCCGAGAGTATTTTAATAAACGTAGATTTACCCGCACCGTTGGCACCTATGATGCCGTAACAATTGCCTTCGGTAAAGCGTAAATTCACATCTTCAAACAGCACACGCTTGCCGTAGCGCAGCGATAGGTTGGATACATTTATCATTCTTCCTGAAAATTCTTAAAATTTAGTTGGGGAAAAATATGCCACACGTGGCGTGCACAGGCATATTTTGAGGGCGCAAAGGTACGAAATATAGTTGCTAATAAAAAAGGCAGCCAATGCCGGGTGTCGCCATGCCTAATCTGCTTTTTCTTCTTCGATAGCCGGCATGCCCACTATTTCCGGGTCTTTCTTGCTCCTGAAAGATATGTACCGTTGGAAGAAATAACTGAATACGGCCAAGATTGCGGAGGTCATGGTTTGGGAAGGCGTAGCCCAGAAACCACAAAAACCCGCAAAAAAATGCAGCAAGTAATAGTTGAAGCCAATATTGAGCAATTGCAAGGTGGCATACCGAAACAACTGCACCCTACCCTTCAAATGAGACTCTTGGAATACCACGAATTTGGAAAGGAAAAAACCTATGGGAAACCCTGCCAGAAAGGAAATGATGTAAGCCGCTATGTATTGCGTGATGCGCAATTTGCCAACCAGCAGCATTGGCTGCACCCTGCCGTCTATCAGGGTAGGCCGCAAATACGGCGGGAGCAAAAAATTGTAGGCCACAAAAAAGGCGAGCAGCCCCAAAACTGTTACGCCACCGCCGCAGGCCAGATAACGGAACGTTTGGACAGGCACCCACTTCCTAAAGGGAGGATAAAAAAAGTCGATAATCGCGAGCATTACGCTCCGCACAAAAACGACTACTTTATTTTCTAAATATTTACCCAAAGCACCGCAAAAGTAGTGATTTAAAGAAAAAAATCGGCATCGATTTTGGGGAAAATGAAAAGCTTCTGAACCAGACCTGCGGCGGGCTACTATGGACCATGGAAGTTTTGGAAAAAGATCCCCGGCGCTTTCAGCTCACAAGAATTTCCTTCCAGTCCGGGTGCCTCCGTATGACTGCGTTGACGAAAGGACATTCTGCAATTACCTTTTTGTCTTCGCTTTTGATTAGCTCAAGCGTTTTCAGTACCATCACGCTGCCCACGCCGTGCCGGGCTATGCTGGCCGGAACCACTGTGTTTTTCAGCCACACAATGCCGCTTTCTTCTTCAAATTCGATAAATGGTTTGTGGTCGGCCATGGGCAGTTCAAACCTGTTGGCGGGCCCATTTTTAACCACTGCCGCCTTTTCTGCTTCCTCGCGCATAAGCATATCTGTTTTTAGGTAAAAATAAGAAGTGGCCGCAATATACTGAAACATGTTAAACTTACTGTCAAAAGTGCCCGATAGGAAAAGCCGTAGAGGTGGAGGCCATGTTTAATTTCAATCGAAATCATTAAACCGAAAAAACCGGCAAATAGCTAGTTATGGTCGGAAGAAACCTCCGACCATTTTTTTGTTTATGTTTTAAAGGCTT
>JASGFI010000023.1:0-27348 GCA_047605615.1 Edaphocola sp.
CCCGGAAAGGTACTTTTTATCCCTTTGATAGGGAAAGTGCAAACATAGGATGACACCCGCCGCTTGTCATGCCTATACTCCCCATTGTCATGCTGACGAAGGAAGCATCTCTATTAGTTCCCTCTCTTTGAGTTCCCTCACTGCGTTCGGGATGACAGCGCGATCGGGACATACTATGGTACGACAATTTTAAATGCACCCTTTGGGATTGGTTAATGATAGAAACTTTGTCAACTTTTCTTTTGTTTTATGAAAACGACCATCGACTTGCGGTCGATTGCAGCTGCAATTTTTTTTTCGGGAAAATCTCCATCTTATCTCGTAAACGATGTAATTTTGCCCCGGATTAACCAAACCAACCAATAACCAAACATTTACGATGTATCCAATCAAGAAACTTGGGAAGAACATCCGCAAGCTGCGCGAACTCCGAAATTTCACGCAGCAATACATGGCGGAAAAATTAGATATGACACAAGGCAATTACGCCCGCATCGAAAACGACGAGATACAATTATCCGAGGAGAGGCTACAGCGGATAGCAATGTTGCTCGATTACAGCGCGGAGTTCATTCGCCGCTTCGATGTGGAAAAAATCCACGACATGGTGGACGCCGATAGGGTGCAGCCCAGCAAAGACTTGTGCCAACTGCACATAAGCGCGGAACTGAAACAGCTTTACGAAGCGCGCATCCAGTCCTTGGAAAAAGATTTGGAAGAGTTGAGAGATGAGAACAAACGGCTGAAGGCAATCGCATTTGCCAAAATGGAAGCCGACCTGTTGCCTCCCAAGGCGGTGGATTCGGAGCCGGGCGTTCCCGAACCTTAGTAAGGGAGGCTTTACCGATATTCAGGGCGTGGCATAAATTCGTTTTTTGAAATTTATGCCGCGCCTTTATCTTTGCGGCAATGTACGCGCTGCTAAAGTATTTTCTTTTCAAAAAAGACCCCGAAAAAGTGCACTATTGGGTCATGGCCCAATTGGTAAGGTGGTGCCGGGTTTCGTTTGCCCGCAACATCGTCCGAAGGCTGTTTGCCCATCCCCAAAAGAACCTGGGCCGTACCGTGTTCGGCATAGAATTTGAAAACCCCGTGGGCCTGGCCGCCGGTTTCGACAAAGATGCCCGATGGACAGACGAACTGGAATGCCTGGGCTTTGGATTCGTGGAAATAGGCACCCTTACGCCCAAGCCGCAAGAAGGCAACGACAAGCCCCGCCTTTTCAGGTTGCCCGAAGACAAGGCCCTGATAAACAGGATGGGCTTCAACAATGGCGGCGCAAAGGCCGCGGCCGAACGCTTGCGCCGCCGCAAATCGAAAGTGGTGATAGGCGGCAACATAGGCAAGAACAAAGTGACCCCCAACGAAGAGGCCGTGGGCGATTACGAAGCGTGCCTGCGGGAACTGTACGACGTCGTGGATTATTTTACCGTAAACGTAAGCAGCCCCAACACCCCCAACCTGCGCGAACTGCAAGAGAAAGAACCCCTGCGGCAATTGCTCGGCCATTTGCAGCAATTGAACAAGCAACTGGGCGCACCCAAGCCTATATTGTTGAAGATAGCCCCGGACTTGACCAACAGTCAATTGGACGACATAATGGACATAGTGGCGGCCACCGGCATTGCGGGCATCGTGGCCACCAACACCACCATAAGCAGGGAAGGCTTGCATACCGGCCAAGAACGGCTGGGGGCAATAGGTGCGGGCGGCGTAAGCGGCTTGCCCGTAAGGCAACGAGCCACGGAGGTGATAAGGTACATACATGGCCGAAGTAATGGAAGCATTGCCATCATTGCCGCAGGCGGTATCTTTACGGCGGCAGATGCCAAGGAAAAACTTGATGCCGGGGCTTCGCTGGTGCAGGTTTATACCGGTTTCATATACGAGGGGCCGGGCATCGTGAAAAATATTTGCAAAGGCTTAGAGCCATTAAAACAAACCAACAATTAGATGGAACAACTCTTTACTACCGACAACATCGTCAGCTTCATGGTGTTGGTGATACTCGAAATAGTACTGGGTATAGACAATGTGATATTCGTGAGCATCATACTGAACAGGCTCCCGGCGGCGTTGCGCAAAAAAGGCAGGTTTATATGGATGTTTACGGGCATTGGCGTAAGGTCGGTGCTGCTGCTGGCTTTGCAATGGTTGTTGGGCCAAAAGGGAAAGCCCGTATTGACCTTATGGGACAAGGGTTTCGACCTGTCGAGCTTGGTGATGATAGGCGGCGGTTTGTTCTTGATATATAAAACCGTAATGGAAATCCACCATAAACTGGAGGGCGAGGACGAGCATGTACAAGGCAAAGGCGCGCCCTTGACTTTGGGCAAGGCCGTGGTGCAAATAATACTGATAGACATGGTGTTCAGTTTCGACAGCATCATTACGGCAGGCGGCACGGCCAAGGTATTGGCAGTGATGATAGCAGCCGTGGTTGTGGCCATGTTCGTCATGTTTTTGTTCAGTGGGAAAATTGCGGACTTCATAGCCAAGCACCCCACCATTAAAATGTTGGCATTGTCCTTTCTGGTCATGATAGGCTTCATATTGTTGGTAGAAGGCTGGAACAGCGAACAAGCCGAGGCGCTTCACTTGAAAAATTACGCCTACTTTTCCATGGCATTTTCGTTTTTGGTGGAACTGCTGAACATGCGCCTGCGCAAGAAAACAGCAAACCCGGTAAAGCTGCACGACTCAGATACCGGCGAAGAATAAGAAGATGAGCATAAATAAGCCTAACAAAATTAGGTATTGCCCATAGCTTTATGCAGTACCGGGCTTTTTCCGAATATTCATCCAACATCCAACATCCAACATCCAACATCTAACGTCTAATATCTAACATCCAACATCCAAACATGATACAATTTGAACGCTTTGCGCTGGCCAATGGGTTAAGGGTAATAGTGCATGAAGATACGGCCACGCCCATGGTGGCATTTAACATTCTTTACGATGTAGGCGCACGCGACGAAAGCCCCGAACGTACAGGCTTTGCCCATTTGTTTGAACATTTGATGTTTGGCGGCTCGGCAAACATTCCGTCATACGATGAACCATTGCAAATGGCCGGTGGCGAAAACAACGCCTACACCACCAACGACATTACCAACTACTACATCCAGCTCCCGAAAGAAAATATAGAAACTGCCTTTTGGCTGGAAAGCGACAGGATGCTGTCGCTGGCTTTCAGCGAAAACAGTTTGGAGGTGCAACGCAAAGTAGTGTCCGAGGAATTCAAGGAACACTACATCAACAAACCTTACGGCGATGCGTGGAACCATTTGCGCAGCCTTGCCTACCACACGCACCCTTACCGTTGGATGACCATTGGCAAGGAACTGAAGCACATAGAAGAAGCCGGGTTGCAAGATGTGAAAGATTTTTTCTTCAAACACTACCGACCCCAAAATGCGGTATTGTGCGTGGCGGGCAACACCACCCTGGAAGCGGTACGGCAACTGGCCGAAAAATGGTTTGGCGACATACCCGCCGGCGAAGCGTACCATAGGCAATTGCCCGTGGAGCCGCCACAAACCGCGCCAAGGCAACTGGACATAGTGGCCGATGTGCCTTTCGATGCCCTTTATATGGCTTGGCACATAAAAGGCAGGCTGCACCCGCAGTATTATGCGGCCGATATTATTACCGAAATATTGGGCGGCGGCCAGTCTTCGCGGCTGTACCAACGTTTGGTAAAGGAGAAACAATTGTTCGGCAACATTTCCTGTCATCATACCGGCAGCCTGGACCCCGGATTGATGGTGATAGAAGGCAAGCTGGCAAAAGGCGTGGCCATGGCAGATGCGGAAGCCGCCGTACTGGCCGAATTGGAGCTGTTCGCAGCCCAAGTAGTAGGCGAAGAAGAATTGGCAAAAGCAAGGAACAAAATAGAGGCAATGGTAGTGTTTGAAGACATGAACCTTTTGGCCAAAGCCAACAACCTGGCCTTTTACGAGCTATTGGGCGATGTGAATATGATGAATACCGAACTGGACAAATACCTGCAAGTAGCCGCCCCGGAAGTGCAGGCCGCCGCCCAACAAATCTTTGCAACCAACAACAGCAATACCTTGCATTATTTTGCCAAAGCAGGGGATGATACCGAAATGGAATTGTAACTATTCCAATCGTAATACTGATATTTCTGCCTGCCCGCCCCTTCGGGGCGGGCAGGCTATAAAACGCCCATTAACCTTCTTTCATTTGCTCCAATTCCGCGGCCAGCTTGCGGTCGTTGCTGAGGCGAGGGGTTTTGTTTTGGCCGCCTAATTTGCCTATGGACTTCATGTAATCAATAAATGCACCCCTGTGCAAGGGCGTAACCTTTAGCGGTTGCAGTATGGCGCCCGTTACCAGGTCGTCGTAATAAATGTTTTTGGTGCGCAACAGTTCGTCCAGCCTTAAAGAAAACGATTTCAAGTCCTTGGGTTCTTGCTCAAATTCTACCAGCCACTCGTGGTAGGGCAATTCTCCGGCTACTTGTATCTGGGGGGCTACGGTAAACTCCGTTGTCTTCGCGCCAAATTCTTCGGAGGCTTTTTGCATGGCATATTCCACTTCCTCGGCTATTACATGTTCGCCAAAGGCCGATATGAAATGCTTGGTGCGCCCCGTGACCACTATCCTGTAAGGGTCTATGCTCACGAATTTTACCGTATCGCCAATATTGTAGCCCCAGAGGCCGGCATTGCTGTTGACAATCAGGGCATAATTCTGGCCTACTTGCACATCTGCCAACGACAGCCGGGTAGGCTGCGCCTCGAATATTTCGGCGGCGGGTATAAATTCAAAAAAGATGCCGCTGTCGGTGTTCAGCAACAAGCCCTCTCCTTCCAGCCGGTCTTGGAAAGCAAAGAAGCCTTCGGATGCGGGAAAGGTTTCCACCGTGTCCACATGGCCGCCCAGCGATTCAAAAAGTTTGGCCCGGTAAGGTTCAAAGTTTACCCCGCCGTGTACCAGCACCTGCAAATTGGGGAAAAGTTGTTTGATGGTTTTGCCACCCGAAGCCTCCCGTAGCCAGTCGAAATACATTTGCATCCAAGGTGGTATGCCGCTTATCAGGGTCATGTCTTGGTGCAGGGTTTGTTCCACTATTTTTGCCAGCTTGGTTTCCCAATCGTCTATGCAGTTGGTTTCGTAGTCGGGCATTTGGTTGCGGCGCAGGTAGGCGGGTACGTGGTGGTTTACTATGCCGCTCAGGCGGCCGGTGGGTATGCCCGCTATCCTGTCGAGCACGGGCGCGCCCGAAAGGAAAATCATTTTGCCGTCGGCAAAGGCACTGTTGCGGCTTTGGGCCATGTAACACAGTAGCGCATTGCGTGCGGTATCTATGTGGTTGTGTATGGAGTCTTGGCTTATGGGTATGTATTTTACGCCGCTGGTGGTGCCGCTGGTTTTGGCAAAGTACAGGGGCTTGCCTTTCCACAGTACGTTTTGTTTGCCCTCCTTTATTTGGTCTATATAGCCGCGCAACCCTTCGTAGTCGCGTATGGGTACCGCTTGTTTGTAGGCTTGGTAATTGGTGGCTTGTATCAGCTTGTGGTCTTTGCCGAAAGTGGTAACGCTGCCGGTTTTCAATAGCGAACCAAGTATCTTTTGTTGGTCTTCTACTGCCGTCCGCGAGGCTTTTTGTGTTTTTTTGGCTACTATGTTGGCGTAGGGTTTGGCTAAAAAAGATTTAATCTTCATGAAAGCGTTATTGGTCTGTAAGTCTTACACACAAAGATAGGTTAACCATTGTTTATGGTCAAAAGGTTAATGTTGCGGAAAGGGTTTCGCAAAACAAGAATGTGGGGGGCTAAAAAATGGACTATTTATTTTCCATGAGTGGTATAATTTTTCTCACTACAAAAATCTACTTTTCAAAGCATCATCGGGCAGCCAACATTCGTCGGTGTGTCCCCACCATCTATACCTGTTGCGGGCTATGAATGTATAGATAGGGTCGCGAAGAGCGGCGGGCAAACCCAAGAAGATGCCCAGCCAATGCCAAGGCTTGCGCAAGTGCAACGCTATTTTTAAGGCTGCCGTACTCTGTTGGTATGCCTTACCTTTTTCTACGAACACAATGCTGTCGGGGCTTTTCGGGTTTGTGGCAAGGTGGTGCCGGGTCAATACCTGCCTGCCTTTTTCCGATTGCAGCGAGGCAAATTTGACTGCGGCCTTTGGGTCGTTTTTGATAATGAATTGTACCGTTTTGTTGCAAAGGTTGCACGCCCCGTCGAACAAGACTATGGGCGGCTGCATATCCATTGGTTGTTCTCGTGCATCCACCTTAGAGCCTGTTTAAAATTCATTCATTTGTTTTCTTATGGCTCTTTTCGGCGAAAAATTTCGTTGAATTTTTCGTCATAGTGCCCGCTATGCCTGCAAAATTCGCCTCATTTTAATTCGTGCGAGTTTATTTTCATTTTGCCTCATTGAGCGCTTCGCGGTTCACTCGAAAATAGCCTATAAGAAATTCCAACAATAAAATTTAAACAGGCTCTTAGTCTATCTTTCTATAATTTAACCTTAAAGAATTGAGCACCAACACCACATCGCTAAAAGCCATGGCCATGGCTGCCCATATAGGCGACAGGTAGCCCATTGCCGCCAAGGGTATGGCCAATACATTGTAGAAAAAGGCCCAGAACAGGTTTTGCTTAATGGTTCGGTAAGTAAATTTTCCCAGTTTTATGGCCTTGGGCAAGCTGGCCAATTGGTTGTTGGACAAAATAACATTGGCCGACTGCATGGCCACCTTGGTAGCGTCGCTCAGCGAAATGCCAATGTCGGCGCGGGCAAGGGCAGGGGAGTCGTTGATACCGTCGCCCACCATGGCGGTTGGGGCTTCTATCAACAGCTGTTCCAATTTTTCCATTTTCTGTACCGGCGATTGTTGGGCATATACGGTATCTATACCCGCTTCGGCAGCTACGTTATCCGCCTTTTCTTGCTGGTCGCCGGTAAGCAATATGGTGCGGAAACCTTCTTGGGCCAATGTTTCAAGGGTGGCCTTTGCATCGGTACGCAGTTCGTCTTGCAGGTTGATGCCCGCTACCCAGTCGCCATTTTTCACCAAATTCAAATCGTAGGCATTTTCTTTTGCCTGTCGGTGCCCGAATGTGCCTAGTTGCCATTTGTTGCCCGCTTCGTCCACGGCTTCCATGCCTTCGCCTTTTATTTCTGTTACATTGTTCAGGCGGGCAGCTGCAGTGCCGCCCCATTCCCGTACCAACGACTTGGCTATGGGGTGCGACGATGCCTGTTCCATGCCCACTACAATAGCCTTCATGGTCGCTTCTTCCATGCCTTGGTTTTCGGTATGGGCCACTTTTAATTTGCCGGTGGTGAGGGTGCCTGTTTTATCGAATACTATCTGCTTTATGTCCTTGAATTTTTCCAGCGTATCGGCACCTTTTACCAAAATGCCGTTGCGTGCCGCCCTGCCCAAACCCACTGCTATGGCCGCAGGCGTGGCCAAGCCCATGGCGCACGGGCAGGCTATGACCAATACGGCTATGCTGCGCATCATGGAGGCTGCCAACCCAACGTCGGCGGCAAAATAATTAAGTAAAAAAGTCAGGGCTGCCATGCCCAGCACCATGGGTACAAATATGGCACTGATTTTGTCGGCCAGCTTTTGCATGGGCGGCTTTGCGGCTTGGGCTTTTTGCACCAAGCGGATGATTTCGGCCAAAGCCGAACTTTCGCCCACGGCGGTAGCCTTTACCCTTATGTTGCCCGCTTTGAGTATGGTGCCGCCGGTAACATGGGCACCAATGGATTTCTGCACGGGCAGGCTTTCGCCGGTAATCATGCTTTCGTCAATGGTGGCGTGGCCGCTTATTATCACGCCGTCGGCGGGTATGCTGTCGCCGTCGTTTACGGCCACCGTATCGTTGATGCGCAAGTCTTTGGTGTCCACTTCCATTTTCATTTCCTTGCCTATGCTGTCGGTCATGATTAGATGGGCTTTTGAAGGTTGCAAGGTGGCCAAGGCCCTTATGGAAGACGTAGTGGCCGTAACGGTTTTGGCTTCGAGCCAGTTGCCCACCAACACGAAGGTGACTATGGTAGCCGTGGTTTCAAAAAACAGATAGTTATGCACATGTGGGCCGTAAGCGTACATGCCCGCAAGGGAATAAACGTAAGCCGCCGTGGCACCAAGGGCTACCAGCACATCCATATTGGGAATGCCATTGCGCAAAGACCTGAAGGCACTTCGGCCAAATTGCCACATGCCTATCAAGTAAACGGGCGTACACAAGGCCAATTGTACCAAGGGGTTGTTGAGGAAATGCCGGTGGCCGAGGAACATGTGCAACAGCAACGGTGCGGTAAACAGCGCGCAGACAATGGCCATCTTAGCCAATTTTTTGTCGTTGCCGCCATGTAGGTTGCCGTGCTGCGCATGATTGTGTTGGTGTTCGTCATGGTCGTGGCGTTGGCTTACATGGTAGCCCAGGTTGTCTATGCCTTTGTATATTTTGTCAAGGTTGGTGTTGCCGGGGGCGGTAAAACTCACCTCGCCCGTGGCCGCTATGGCCGACACGTCTTTCATGCCTTGTTTTTGCAAATATTTGGAAACCGTAAGTGCGCAGTTGCCGCAAGTCATGCCTTCTATCCTGCATTGAATCGTTTGTTCCATTGCTCTATTGATTAGGTGCCACAAAGGTACTGTTTGGGGCTTGCTTGACCTATGGCGTAAGGCCAATAATCGTGTAAATAAATACTATAAAGTGGGCATAAAACTTCTTTTGCGCACAATCCGTTGGCGGCAACACAACCGATGTGCGGAAGCGGGGAGGATAAACAGTATTACCTTGATACCGTAGTTGATTCACAAAAAAAGCCTGCCGCAATTTGCGGCAGGCCTACCAAACAAACAGAAAAAAGCATTCCTTATTTAACCACCGAAACCTTTAGGTATTGCCTTTGGCCGCTACCTTGCACATCGAGGAAATATTGGCCGGAAGCCAATTGGCTCACGTCTATATCAATGCTGTAATTGCCCGCGTTCAATTGTCGGTCGGCAATATCGGCCACTTTCTTTCCGGCAATGTCATACAGGGCCATTGTTACCCGCATACTTTTGTTTATGGCAAATGCCACGGTAGTTTCCGCCTTGCAGGGATTGGGGAAAATGTCCAAATCCATGGCCAATGCCGACGCATCCTGCCCTTTTATGCCCAATACGCCATCGGGCGGCGTTATGTTTTGGGACAGGTACAGCCTATATTCGCCCGCAGCCAAGCTAATGGCAGTATCGGCAGTGGTTACGTTGAGCGAATCGCCGCTGAAATAATTGTACCACCAGCCGGTATGCGGAAAGGTTACGGTATTGTCGCCTTTGCTGGTGCCGAAATTGCCCACGGCCACTACTTGCATGGAAGCATCGTTGAGGTTGATGCTGCGCATGGCCACATTGCCCACGTTGGTAGTGAACTGGGTAGTGTTGAACGCATCGGGATAATTGTTGCGCAACCACAATAGGGCTTTGAAGTGCTGGTAAACCGCCTTTCGTTCGGCTATGTTCCAATATTCCCATAAAATAGGTTTGGCATTGGTGCGGCCTCCGGCACCGTTAATGGAAGTGTCGTAACCCAGCTCGCCAAATTGCCATATCATCTTAGGCCCAGGAATGGTGAAAAAGAATGTGGCATTCAGCTTTATCCTGTTCAGGGCCGTATTCAGGCTTTTAATCTTGTAAGTGCCCGACCCGTTTTCCGCGCCGTATTGGCGGCATTTATACATTACCCGTTCCTCGTCGTGGCTTTCCATATAGCCCACCAACCTTGGTTGCTGCCAACCGCGTTGCAGGTAGCTCATGCTGCTTAGGTCGGCATCCTGCGTAGGGTAGCCCATGGCACTTTGCGCATAGGCATTGTTCAGGTTGCCCCACAACATCATGCCATAATCGGCCAGTACGGTTTCTTCGCTGTTGTCGGCAAAGTGTTCCAAGATAATGTAGGTGCCGGTGTCCACCGAACGAATGGAATCGGCGTATGCTTCCCAAATGGCAATGCGCGAACTGTCGTAATTGCCCCAGGCCGATACATCGGTACCCGTATATTTTTGGGTGAAGCCTTTGGCCAAGTCAAAACGGTAGCCATCTACCTTAAATTCCTTGACCCAATAATGCACCACATCTGCCACTAATTTTTTGGTGTATAAGCTTTCGTGGTTGAAGTCGAAACCTACGCCGTAGGGGTGCTTGCCCTGGTAGCCTGCCGTGGAGGAGTCGCAATCGGTATTGTACCACGGATTGTCTGCCGAAGGCCAGCCATTGGTACTGTCCCAATACAACTGGCAAAGGGGCGATTGTCCGTAAGAATGGTTCAGCACCATATCCATTATTACCGCAATGCCGTTGGCATGACATGCGTCTATAAAGCCTTTCAGCTTATCTGCCGTGCCGTAATATTTATCGGGGGCAAAGTAAAACGATACATTGTAACCCCAACTGTCGTTGCCTTCAAATTCGTTGAAGGGCATCAACTCAATGGCGTTTATGCCCAAGTTTTTTAGGTATGTCAAAGTATCTATCAACTGTTGGTAATTATGACCCGATACAAAATCCCTTACCAGCAGTTCATAAATCATCAGTTTGGCACTCTCTGGCTTTTGATAATTGGCGGCCGTCCATTGATAGGCCGGCCTATCGGTTTGCAATACCGAAACCAACCCCGAGGTTTTGCCGCTCGGATAGGCTTTGAGGTCGGGATACACATCGGTGGTTATGTATGGGTCGTTGTCGGGGTCCAGCACCAAATCGGTATAGGGGTCGGCTATTGTTATGGAGCCATCTACTATGTACTGATAGGCATATTGCTGTTGGGCGACAAGGCCGGTCAGGGTAATCCACCAACGCGAGCCATCGGGGGATTTGTTCAGGAAATAATTGGTGTCGGCTACCCAATTATTAAATTCGCCCACTACGCAAACATAATTTTTGCCGGGTGCCACCAACACCAGCGTTACGGTATTGGCATCTACATAATTCACCCCGTCATGCACGCCCGCAGGCAATGCCGCCGTGTTGACCGTGGGCACGTTTACGTAGTAAAAAGAGTCCGTGCGGCTTGCCGTGCCGGTGGTAGCTGTAGCTGCCGCCTTTACCCAATTTACGCCTGCATTGCCCGTAAGCGTGGCAGAGGCCGTGGTGGCATTGGCGGCAGAGGTATTCAGCACATTGTTTTCGTAAATGGAAATATCGGCACTTTGCGAAGTAATGTAGGTAACGTTTAGGCTTTGTGCTTGCGTTTTGAAATAAGGAAACACCGTAGGGGCGGTAAAGCTACCGGCCAAAGCCCCTTGTTGCACCACTGCTACAAATATGTCTGCCCCACCGGCCGCACGGCCTACGGTATTGCCTGTGGCATCTCTGAACAGCATTGCCAGACTATCTATTACCTGATTGGTGGTCACACCATAAAAGTTGCGGATATCGGTAATGGTGTAGGTATAAGTATTGTTGCCTTGTGCGGTCATTTTCCACGCGGCATTGGTGCTGCCCCATGTGGTTACTACATTTTGCCACCCGGAGGTTCCTTGAAGTATGACACCGGTATGTATGTACACGTCGCCGCTGTAATTCATCAATGCCTGGTTGCCTTGGTCGGCATGAAAAGTAATGGTCACGTCTCCGTTGCCGTCCACGGGAAATGCGGGACTGGTGGAGACCTGCGCCTTGCCCTGTTCGCATAAGAACATGGCCAATAACATGATTAAAAAGGTACGTTTCATAACTATTGTGTTTTTCCTTTGTTTATTTTAATTGCAACAACCTGACGCTGCGGGTGGGCAAGGTCAATGTATCGGTAAGGGCAAATGTATTTTTCGCCACCACATCGTAAGCCGAGCGGAAGCCGGACAAGCGTTCCGCAAAACGTTTGGTGGGGAGCTTTTGGCTGCTGTCGGCGGCATTGTAGGCCACCATTACGGTTTCCTCATCGGTATATCTGAAATAGACATACACATTGTTTTCGGGTACATACTGCATCAATTCGCCCCGCTGCAAGGCTGCCGATTTTTTGCGGAAAGCCAATAACCCGGCCAAGTAATTCCATGCTTCGGTTTGCGTGACGGACAAATTTTTTGAGGTAAAAACATTTACCGAATCTCCTTGCCAGCCACCCGGAAAATCTTCGCGTACCTTGCCATCGGGGTTCGATTTGTTTTTCATCAAGATTTCGGTACCGTAATACAATTGCGGGATGCCGCGCAACGTAAGCAACAGCGCCATGCCTATCTTGTAGTTTTCCGTTTTTTCGTTCACCACGCTGAAGAACCTGTCCATGTCGTGGTTGTCGAGAAACAACACATTCCTCGAAGGGTTTTTATACAACACGTCCTGCGACAAGGCATTGTACAATCTGTTCACGCCATCGAACCAAGTATTTTTACCGTTTATGGCTTCGTAAACGGCATCTTTCAGGAAAGCATCGGTTACGCCCGGCAGCAGGCTACGGTATTGCTTGTCAAGGGTATTGCCCTCGGTAAAAAACGCCTGTGCCACCGGCGTATATTCCAAGGTTTCGCCAAATATACCTACTTGCGGAAATTCGGTTTTTATACGTTGCAGGCAATTGGCCATGAACTGCGGGTCGTTGTAGGGATAGGTGTCTATGCGCAAACCATCAATGCCCGCATATTCCAGCCACCAGATATAGTTTTGGGTAAGGTAGGTGGCTACCAAGGGGTTTTCTTCGTTCAGGTCGGGCATGGAAGCCACGAACCATCCGTCCAACATTTGCTTGCGGTCGGCAGCGGCGGCATGGGGGTCCATAACTGCCTCGTGCCGGTTGTTGGTGTTGGTATAAACCGGCCATTGATGCACCCAAGCGGGGTCGGGCAAATCTTTGATGAACCAATGTTGGGTACCTACATGGTTGGGGGCTATGTCTTTTATTACTTTCAAACCCTTGCCGTGCGCGGCTTCCACATACTTTGCGTATTCTTCATTGCTGCCCACACGGCTGTCTATCTTGTATAAATCCGTAGCCGCATATCCGTGATAGGAAGTAGCAGTCATGTCGTTTTCCACCTCCGGGGTCATCCAAATAGCCGTAACGCCCAAGCTGGTAAAATAATCGAGATGATTGGCAACGCCCCGCACATCGCCACCATGGCGGCTCCACATATCCTTGCGGTTCAGGCTTTGGTCGGCCATGCCCTTTACCCGGTCATTGTCCGTATTGCCGTTGGCAAATCTGTCGGGCATCAGCAGGTAGATGACATCGCCCGAAGTGACGCCCATGTTCCTACCTTCGGTATTCGCCCTTTGCAAAAGCGGATAATGGTATTGGGCAAGCACTTTTCCGTTTTCGGAAAATACCAAAGCCATGTTGCCGGGCTTGGCCTTGGCTATATCTACGTTTACAAACAGGTAATTGGGATTGGCCACCCTTGCAACCCCCTTGACTTCCACACCTGGATAGCCGGTAGCCACTTGCGTTTTGCCAATATTTTTGCCATAAACCAATATTTGCAATTCGGTGTTGGCCATGCCTACCCACCAATTGGCGGGTTCTACCCTGTCGATGATTTGGGCCGATGTACGATAAGCACCAATAAAACCGAAAAGACAAAACAACAAATACTTGAGATACATAAGTTTCTTTTGCTTAAAAAAACAAATACACGGCAAGCAGGTAGTTGTTGCTGCGCTGCCGTGTATTTAAAATGCGGTTGAAGGGGGTGTGCCGTAAAAACAGCTCTTGCTGCCCTCTCAACTATAATTTGGTGAGCGTATAATTGTAATTGGTGCTATTGGTCAAGTCGAGGACAACTTTATAATTGCCCGCTTCGGATACCGATATGTTGGCGCCGTTGTCGCTGGTAAGTTTGTCGCCATCGGTGTTCAGGCCATAGCTCAAATCCCAGGCATCGTTTGCCCTGAATTTAAATTCGCCAACCGCAAGGGCTACAGTTTCTATGACCCATACTTTGTTCGTGGCATCGTAGGTCATGGCGGTACTGTTGTCCCAGCCGCCGGACGTGGCGCTGCCTATAAGCCCCCACGTGGTTTGGTAGGCTTCCCATGTGAGGGAGGTAGTATTCAATTTCAAGCGGAAATATCCGGCTCCGGGCAGTTTCAGGTTGCCCGCACCGTTATCGGTGCTGATGGTACCGGTGGTTACATAACCCGAAGTGGTGGGGTCGGCCGCGCTGCCATAGTTGGTGCCGTTCCAATCCAGTTGCGAAGTAAACTTAAACTCATTGTCGGTTGCGTTCTCCACATTGATATAGCCTTCGTAGTTGCCATCGGAATTGAGGGAGTAGATAGGCGTGCCGTTACTTGCGTCCCAACCTTGGAATGCACCCACCGCATATACCGAAGGATATGTTACATCGGTGGTGTATGGCGTAACTTTCAAAGTAATGGGGCTTGAGAATACCTGTCCGAAACCGGCAGTGGTACCGGCATTTTGCCCGCCATTTTGTGCTGCCTCGCCTACCACGCGCACTTGTATGGTAGCAAGCGTATCGGGCGACAAGCCCAATTTTATGGTTATCTGGTTCAAGGCGCTGCCGGTTAAGGATGCCGTTTGCTCATTCATTTCTACCGACACTTCTTGCGCATCGGCAAAGGAGTCATCGGTAGGCAAGGCAAACTGCAAGGTATAAACCACACCCGCATTGTACCCGAAATCGGGCTTGGTCCAGGTAAAGGAAACCACGGTTTCTGTGGCTTGGTCCGCCACTAAATATACCGAAGAAGCCGATGCTTCCAACGTCAGGGAAGCATTGGAGTCGTTGTAATAAACTTTGTTTTCCTTTTTGCTGCAAGCACCGAACAGGAAGCTGGTGGCTGCGCATAGCAAAAGAAATTTTCCGAAAATATTTTTCATAACTAACGATTTTTTGATGAGAATTAATAACCGGGATTTTGTACCATATTGGAGTTCAAGTTCAATTCGCTGGTAGGAATGGGGAACAAAGCCCTGTAATCGCCTACGCTTGCGCCATCTTTGGAACCGCCTTTCCAGGGCCATATATAATCGGCTCCGGTAAACTTGCCGAAACGGATAAGGTCGGAACGCCTATGGCCTTCCCAATACAACTCGCGGGCGCGCTCGTCCAGCATAAAATCCAAGGTAAGGTCCGCGGCGGCTATATCGCCGTCGGTATTGCCGTAAGCACGTTCGCGCACTTGGTTCACGTAGCCCAAGGCAGTGGCGGCATCGCCGCCGCCGCCACGGAGGTATGCTTCCGCATACATCAGCAACACGTCGGCATAACGGAACAAGGGGAAGTCGAGGTCGCAAAAATTACCTGCGGGGTCGCTGCCTTCCACACCCGTGGAACTCAGGTTGCTGAACTTCTTTATGGCATAACCATCGGTAAAGGTGGCAATGCTGTTGATTTCCAATTCTTGGCCATCGGTATAGAACATGGCGCGCTGGTCGGTATTGCCGCTGATGTCGCTGAACTTTTCCACGAATGACTTGGTGGTGCGCAAACCGCCCCAGCCGCTGGCTACGCCCCAATCGGCGGCGTTCATGCTGCCGCCTATCTTGGCATGGATAAGGAACGTGGAGTTGCCATACGATTGCGAGTACAAGCCATTGGACCTAACGGGAAAGATGATTTCGTTGCTGGTAGTCTGGTTGTCGGTCATGAACACGTGCGCATAGGTGCTGTTCAGGTTGTAGGCACTGCTTCCTATTATCTTGTTGCAATAAGTGATGCAGTCGGCAGCACGCTCGGTACCGGTATAGACACGGGCATTGAGGTACAATTTTGCCAGCAACATCCAGGCGCAACCCTTGTCGGCACGGCCATATTCATTGGCTCGCGCATCGGGCAGGGCAGTTTCTATGTCTTGCAATTCGGCTTCTACATAAGCAAATAAATCTGCCCTGCTCACGGGGCTTGGCTCAAATGCGCCCACATCGCTGTTTTCGTCAACAAAAGGCAGGCTGCCGTAGCTGTCTATGCCGTACCAGTAGGCCAATGCACGCAGGAAACGGGCTTCGGCCCTGTACGTATGGACGGCCTCCAAGTCGCTGCCGGTTATGCCGTTTTCGGCCATTTTGTCGTCCGTTGTCTGCCTCAAAAATTCATTGCACAAGCCCACTTCGTACATGATACGGGTGTACCAGTATTGCAGCTTGTCGTTTGAAGCCGTCCAAGTCATGGTATGCACCGAAGGCAGGTCGCCATCGGCCCAGGCTATCACGGCTTCGTCGGTGCTCAATTCGTTGGCCACCCAAAAATTGCGGAAGAAAACGGTAGTGCCGCCATCGTTGGACGATATGTCGTCCTGGCCGCTGCTGGCTTGGCCCGCCAAGGTAAGGCCGGCATACAGTTTGGCCAATACGCCATAGATTTTTGCGGGGTCTTTGTAAACGCTTTCCGATGTTTCTTCCACGAAAGGCTGCCTGTCGAGGTCTTTGGTGCAGGAGCTTGCCAACAAAGAGATGCCCAAGGCGGCAGTCATCAAATATTTATAGTAAGTCATTGTCTTGTTTTTTTTAATGGAAAATCCGAATTAGAAATCAAGGTTCAGGCCAAGCGACCATATACGAGGTTTGGGATAAACATTGTTGTCTATACCGCTGAACACTTCGGGGTCGAGGCCGGAATATTTGGTGATGAAAAAGGCATTTTGGACGGTAGCCCTCACGCGCAAACCTACTGCGGTCTTGGCTATGCGGCCAAAGTTGTAGCCCAGCGAAATATTGTCCACACGGAAAAACGAAGCATTTTCCATGTAGTAATCGCTATAATATTGCGCGTATTTGAAATTGGTCTTCAGCAAATCCGTATGGGCATTGGCATTGTAACCGAGAGGGTCCAAAATGGCGTTCTGGAAGCCATTGGCCGATTTCACGTTGTTGTACATATAGTTGCCAAACGAGCCGTGGCCCGATATGTTCAATGTCCATTCCTTATAGTTCAGTTGCGTGTTCAGGCCCAAGGTGACTTTGGGCAATGAGGATTTGTACACATAGTACAAAGTGCTGCCTTCCTGATAGGCATACACGCCTTCCAAGGGTGCGCCGTTGCTGCCGTAAACTTGTTGGTACAAATAGAACGAATTAACCGGAAGCCCCACTTTGTACAATTGCACAGTAGTACCCGTACCGCCGCTGACGCTGCCGGTATTGATAATGGTAGAGTCGCCGCCGTTGCCGGACAACTTGGTTATTTCGTTGTGGTTGTAAGCTACATTGGCGCCTATGCTCCAAGTAAAGTCGTTTTGCCTAACTGGTACCACGTTGACGCTGAACTCCACGCCTTTGTTCACCATGTTGCCGATATTGGTCACTACGTGGTTGCTCAGGTTGCTGCCCGCCGGCACCAGCACGTCCACCAACAAATCTTTGGTCTTTTTCATGTAGAAATCCACGGTGCCGCTCAAGCGATTGTCCCAAAAACCATAATCGAGGCCTGCGTTGTAAGCCACGGTGGTTTCCCACTTCAGGTTGGGGTCGTAAGCATTGCTGCGGTAGCTAACCACCGGCGTATTGCCAAACATATAGCTGGTTTGCGAGGTGCTGCCCCTGTAAATAGGCAGGTAACCATAAGCGCCTATGCCGGCCTGCTGGCCATTGCTGCCTATGCCGGCGCGTAGTTTCAGGTCGGAAACTTTGGTGTCTTTCAGGAAATTTTCCTGGTTGATGCGCCAAGCTGCGGACAAACCATAGAAAGTACCCCACCTGTTGTCGGGGCCGAATTTGGAAGAACCATCGCGACGAACAGACGCAGACAACAAGTACCTGTTCTTGAAAGTATAATTGAGACGACCGTAGAAAGAAACCAATGTGGCTTGCCATTCGGAAGCCGCATCGGTACCTATGGTGTCGCCGGAGGTGATGCCGGTACCATAAGCTGCGGGCGCATCTTGGTAGAAATCTTGCCAACCATAACCGGCCGTAACGTCTATGCGGCTATCGGCACCGGGTATTTCTTTGGTATAATTCAAATAAGCATCCAACAATTGGTTGCGGCGATATTGGTTATATGCGCGGAAATAACCGCCGTTGGTGAAATTCAGCGCGGCTTCGGGGTCAACGGTTACCGTTCCGTTGGACTTGGTAACGTCCAAACCGGCATTTACCACGGCCTTCAACTCGGGCAAGAAATGGAAGCGGTAATCGAGCTGCACATTGCCTACCATGCGCTTCACGTCGCTTACGTCTTCTTTATTTTCCAACATGGAAACCGGGTTGCGCGGTGCTTGCGGATTGGGTATGCCGGTTACGGCATCGGTATATTCCCAATAACCCAAGTATGGGCTTGTGGCATCCATCACGGGTTGGGTGGGGTCCATGCGCAACGCGTTACCGATAGCGCCGGCATCGGCAAAACGGTTCTTGTTCAATACGCCTTTGGCGTTTATTTCCACTTTGAGGTGATTGTCGAGGAAAGTGGGGCTAAGGTTGAGGGCTACCGAGGTGCGTTTCAGGCTATTGGTCTTCAACAAACCTTGTTGGCCCATATACCCGGCCGACAACCTGTAAGGCAAACCCTTAACGCCGCCGGAAAAGCTGACATTATTGTCGGTAGCCCAGGTATTGTGGAACACTTGGTCTTGCCAATTGGTGTTGGACGTGCCTATGCGCGCTATTTGTTCGGCGGTACCGTTGGCTTCTATGTAGCTCTTGGCTTGTGCCGCCGTCATCACATCTACCGAATTGTAGCGTTGCTGGTAGCTGAGCGTGCTGCTTAGGTTCACATGGAAGGCATCGGCACCATGGCCTTTTTTGGTAGTAATCAAGATAACGCCGTTGGTGCCGCGGTTACCGTAAATGGCCGTGGCGGCGGCATCTTTCAACACGGTAAAGGTTTCAATGTCGTTGGGGTTAATCAGGCTCAAGGCACTGGGTGCGCCGTTTACGGAACCGTCTTGGTCCATGGGCACGCCGTCTATCACTATCAAAGGTTCATTGGAGGCGTTCAGCGAAGCCGTACCCCTGATACGGATGGCACTGCCGGCACCCACCATGCCCGTACTGGGGGTTATCACCACACCCGGCACCTTGCCCTGTATCATTTGGTCGGGCGAACCGAAAACGCCTTTGTTGAAATCTTTGGCGCCAATGGTGGCTATGGAAGCCGTCAAGTCCTTCTTGGTAGAGGTACCATAGCCTATCACCACCACTTCGTTCAGGTCGCCGGCTTTGTCGGCCATTTTTACGTTCACATCGGCAAAACCGTCGAAAGCCATTTCCTGCGTGGCATAGCCCACCGAGCTGAACACCAGCGTGCCATTGGTGGTGCCGTTGGGCAATTCGAGTTCGTAATGGCCGTTGGCATCGGTAACCGTGCCTACCGTGGTGCCTTTGAGGGCAACAGCTACGCCCGGCACGGTTTCTCCTTTTGCGTCGGTAACGGTACCGCTCAGTACCTTGTCGTTGTCTGTTTCAACTTGGGTTACTTTTATCTGCGCCGCCGCCCGTTGGCATGGTGCCAAGGCACACATGCTAAGCATCAGCATAGAACCAGCAACCAGTTGAGAAGGATGTAGTTTCTGCTTTTTCATACTGTTTGTTTTGTAAGAAATTTTTTTCTGTTTTTTTACGAAATCGTTTGCGAAGACTAAACGGAACTATTCAATAGATAACTGTGCACTTAAAAAGTATTACTGCGCTACCAAACTTATGGCATAACCCCCGCCCGGAGCAGCTTTCAGCTTTAGTTTGGTATTGCCCGTAACGGTCATTTTCTTGATGGTATAAGCCGTGGGGTTGGTTTTGTAGTGGGCGTTTTCGGCATCGGCATAAATGGTGGCCACATATTTTTTGCCGGGTGGCAAGAAGCTAAAGTCTAACTGGGAGGTGTGGCCATCGTAACCGGCCACGCTGCCCACAAACCAATTTTGGGAGCCTTTGGCCTTGCGTGCCACCGTTACGTATTGCCCCGGCTCTGCCTCCAGGTATTTGCTGTCGTCCCAGTCAACGGCTACGTCTTTGATGAACTGAAATGCGTCCATGTGTTTCTTATAGTGTTCTATCAGGTCGGCAGCCATTTGCAAGGGGCTGTACATGGTTACGTACAAGGCCAATTGGTTGGCTATGGTGGCGTTTACGTGCGAGTGGTTGTCGGGATTTATCTTGTCTATGTCCATTTCGAATATGCCGGGCGTATAATCCATGGGGCCGCCTATTTGGCGGGTGAACGGAAGAATGGTGACATGGTTGGCCTTGTTGCCGCCAAAGGCTTGGTACTCGGTGCCCCTTGCCGATTCGTTGCCTATCATATTGGGCCAGGTGCGGCACAAACCCGTGGGCCTTACGGCTTCGTGCGCATTCACCATTATGTGGTATTGCGCCGCCTTTTGAATGGCATATTGGTAATGGTTGACGAGCCATTGGCCATAATGCGTTTCGCCGCGCGGAATGATGGGGCCTACGTAACCGCTCTTTACGGCATCGTAGCCATTGGCGGCCATGAACTTGTAGGCGGTGTCTATCCAGCGTTCGTAATTGCGTATCGAACCGGAGGTTTCGTGGTGCATGATTATTTTCACGCCCTTGCTTTTGGCGTAGTCGCGCAGTTCGGCAACGTTGAAGTCGGGGTAAGGCGTTACGAAATCGAACACATAATCTTTTGAATGGCCAAACCAATCTTCCCAACCTGTGTTCCAGCCTTCTACCAATACCGCATCCAAACCGTTCTCGGCGGCAAAATCTATGTATTCTTTTACGTGGGCGGTGGTGGCGCCGTGCTTGCCGTTGGGTTTTACCTTGCCATAGTCGGTAACGCCCAATTGTACGCTGGGCAGGTCGTCGGTATAGGCCCAAGTGCTTTTGCCGGTAATCATCTCCCACCATACGCCTACATATTTCACCGGTTTAATCCAACGGGTATCGGGTATCTTACAAGGTTCGTTGAGGTTCAGGGTCATGTGCGAAGCCAATATGTTGCGGGCATCGTTGCTGGCTATTATGGTGCGCCAAGGCGTATGGCACGGGGCTTGCAGGTGTCCTTTGTCGCCCACGGCATCGGGCGTGAGCCACGATTCGAACACCATTTTTTTGTCGTCAAGGTTCAGGTGCATACAAGCGTAATCCACCAGAGCGGCCTCGTGCAGGTTTATGTAAAGGCCATCGGCGGTTTTCATCATCAGGGCAGTTTGCACGCCCGTGGGCGAAAACGATTGCTGGCTCACGTTGGGCGTGTAGGCTTCTTTGAACTTGCCGCGTATTTCGCTCAGTTTAGAGGTGGTATAGTCGTACTCCTGCGTTTCGTAGTCGCCGGGAATCCAGAAAGCCGTATGGTCGCCGGCCATGGCAAACTGGGTACGTTCTTCTTTTATGGTCAAATAAACCAAGTTTTTTTGTTGGGGAAATTCGTAGCGGAAGCCCAAGCCGTCGTCGAACAGACGGAAGCGAATATCCATGTAGCGGTCGCTTGCATCTTGGCGCAAATGCACCAACAGTTCGTTGTAATGGTTGCGGATGGTGCTTGCCTCGCCCCAAACGGGTTTCCAAGTTTCGTCGAACGAACTTTGCTCGGTATTGACCACGGAAAAACCATCCAACAACGACAGGCTGTCGTCCTTCAAAGAAAAACCAAGGCTGCCGGGCAACACCACGGGGCGGCCTTCCAAATTCAGGCTGTAGAACGGCCTTCCCGATACCAGATCAAATTTCAGCGCAAACGCGCCGTTGGGCGATTTCAAGGTTTGCGCCGACAAGAAGCCCGAAAGGGTCATGGTTGCAAGGAGAATGGTATATTTAAATTTCATCTGAAACAATAAATTGGGTGTTTAAAATCTTAATGTCCGAACTGAACAGTGTAAAATATTATATATATGTATGTTTATTTAAAAAACGAACCACAACCAGCCGCTTCATGGGCGGCTTTCCTTGTGCCAAAAAAAAGAATAAGGCTTGGCCGCTTCAACGTTTTAACGAACGAAAGGTGATTAATTACTTTCAAGCCGATGAAGTTAACTGAATAATTGTTCACTTTCATCATGTCTATTCTATACTCTTGATAATAGTTAAATAAAAAAAGCAAAACCGTCCGCAAAAATAAGCTGCCAAAACCATAAAAATGCCAAATTACATACAATTTTTTTGTTGATTGGAAATATTTTCCTAAAAACAATAGTACGTTAAATTTATATACGGCTGCCCTTGGTTTGTGCTTTTTTGCTATTTCGGCTCAAAATAAAGCGGTTTTCATGATTAAAACAAGCGTTTTGACAGACAGCAGGCAATTCGGGACAAAAAACAACTTAACATTTAAGACACATAAAAAAACATTTTGTTTCGTGAAAGTGATTACTTTTGTGGAAATATTGATGTAGCAAGACAATGGAAAGTTTTTTGTTGGAGCAGAAGAAAAACCCGGTGGCGAAGCACTTACTTTATTGGACTGCGTTCGTCCTGTTTTTCGGGTTTTATTGGGGGTTGGCCGATGATGGTTACGGTAGGAATATTTTGATACAAATATGTTGCCTGCCCGCAAGGCTGCTTTTGGTGTATGTTGCTTTGTATGTCCTGTTTCCGCTTTTTTTGGAAAAAAATAAATTTGTTGAATTTTGTGTTTCGTATTTCGTGTTGATGCTGCTCATCAGCACGGTCATTCAGCGGCCATTGATGATATGGTTCATCCAACCGGTTTTCATACCCGGCTGGAAAAATCATGGCCTTTTTATCCCTTCCGAAATCATGAACTCGGCCTTGGACATCAACCTGGCCGCACTCATACCATTGGGCTACAGATATTTGGAAACGGTAGTGTTCCTGGAACAAAAAAACCACGAACTGCTGGCCGAAAACCAGATACTGAAAGAAAACCACCACGAAGCGTTGGCTATGGACAAATTGCACCCAACCAACATAAACGACCGCAAAGAAACCCATGGCCAACAAACCGCTGCCCGCCAATCCGATTCCATTGAACTGAAGGTGGACAAAACGATTCAAAAACTTATCCTGAACGAGATACTATACGTGGAGAGCCTGCGCAACCGCGTGCGCATCAAGCTGAAAGACTCGGAAATAATGGTGTTGAAAACCATTTCGTCGGTACAGGAAATGCTGCCGGGCGAAAGTTTCTTGCGGGTACACCGTTCTTTTTTGGTGAATACACACCATATAAATGCTTTTTCGCCCACCAAGATAGAGATAGCCGGAGCAACCATACCCGTGGGACGAAAATACAAGGACGAGGTGAAATTGGGATTGGGCTATGCCTGATGCCGATAAGGTTGAAATAATTATTTACAACACCAACAAGCCTATTTCCCTCAGTTGCAAAAATGGCTCCGACACGGCAAAATCATAGAAACCGGGGCCGCATGTAGCCTCGTAATCCTTTTGCCAATCTTGCACCCTAAGCACGGTGGGCAAGTGTGGTTCTATCAAGGGCAGGTGCCGCGCCAGCCATTGGCCGTGTGCGGTATCTACCTCGATTTTTGTAACCCCCTTTTTGCCATGAACAACCAGCAAGCTATTGTCTATGGTTTTTCCTTTCTTCACCAATTGCTGTTTCTTGAACTGCACCGCGCCGCCTATCCACAATAGTTTGTCGGTAGGTTTGGGGTCTTTCACTTCCAGCGATTCCAATATTTGGGCTACCAGATTGGGGTTTATGGTGGTTTTCGGCACTTTGAAATCGAACCAGTCTTGCAAACGGAAACCAAAACATATTCCGTGCATGTAATTGAACAACGACTTTTTCAGGCCATCGCCAAAACGGCTATGGTCGTTGGCAACGTCAACATGTTCCAAATCATTGTTGGCAAAACGACCGGGCACGGTGCTAAGGTTTTTGACACCAAAAGACGCCGGATTTACGCCCACCGGGCTATGCGCGGTCATGGCAAACTGGTGCCAAAAGCCCGACTGCACTACACCCGATTGAAACAACTGCCGCACCACCTCCAGCGAATCTATGGTTTCCTGCGCAGTTTGCGTAGGGAAGCCATACATCAGGTAAGCATGTACCATGATGCCGGCTTCGGTAAAATGCGCTGCCACTTGGGTTACTTGCCTCACCGTAACGCCTTTGTCTATCAATGCCAACAACCTATCGCTGGCCACCTCCAATCCTCCCGACACGGCCACGCAACCCGAAGCCGCCAATAACAGGCACAAGTCGCGGGTAAAGCTTTTTTCAAAACGGATATTGGTCCACCAGACTATGGTCAACTTCCTGCGCAATAGTTCCAGTGCCACTTCGCGCATCAAGGCGGGCGGTGCGGCTTCATCCACAAAATGAAAACCGCGCTGTCCCGTGTTGGCTGCCATTTCGGCTATCCTGTCCACCAATATTTTGGCCGAAGCGGCTTCGTACACTTTTATGTAATCGAGCGAAATGTCGCAAAAGGTACACTTGCCCCAATAGCAGCCATGCGCCAAGGTCAACTTGTTCCAGCGTCCATCGCTCCATAACCGGTGCATGGGGTTCGCTATTTCTATAACGGACAAATATTTGTCCAGCGGCAAACCGCTATAATCGGGCGTACCTACATCCTTTTGCTTGTAGTCGGGTTGCGGCGAATCATTGATGTATTGTACCCGTTTTTCGCAGAATACAAAAGTGCGTTTTAGCAGTGGCAATGGCCGTTTGCCATCCAGATACTCAAGTAAATTATGCAAGGGGGCTTCGCCATCGTCCAGCGTGATGAAATCTACAAATTCAAACACCCTATCCTCTTGCAACGAACGCAATTCCGTATTGGCATAGCCGCCACCCAAGCACACTTTTATGTGCGGAAAATGCCGTTTTACCCATTGCCCGCATTTCAACGCACTGTATAAATTGCCCGGAAACGGCACCGACAAAGCTACCAGAGTGGGCTGCGCATCGGTTATTTTTTCCTGCAATACGGTTTGTAGTATGGAGTCGATGTAGGTATCGGATTGCAATGCCTCGTACAGTTCGTCGAAAGAGCCTGCCGACCGTCCCAACCGTTCGGCATACCTGCTAAACCCGAAAAAAGGGTCGAGCATTTCCTTAATCAAATCGGCCAAATCTTCCAGGTACAAGGTGGCCAGATGACGCGCCTTGTCCCTAATGCCCATAGTGCCGAAGGCCCATTCCAAATCGGCCATTTGCGCAAACCGACCCGCTTCGGGCAAATAATTGCCGGTACATATAAGGTGCGCCAGCATGGAATTTTGTTCTTGCAAGAATGCCATAACAGGTTCGATGGTGGCTATGTAGCTGTCCTTAAGGTGCAGGATGTGGCGCGCATTGGCAGAAGGTTGGCGTTTTTGTGCCGACACCGCCGCAAACATATCGGCAAGCCCCCCTGCGGAAAACAAACGCAAGATAACCGCTATGCCCAAATCGGCCTGGGCAGCATGGACTCCCAGCGCGTTGAGGAAGCCTTTTAAATAAGCCGTGGAGGGATACGGCGTATTCAGCTGCGTGAAAGGTGGTATTGCAATAAGGACACGTTGGTTGGAAGCCGCCACGAAAAATAATTGAAAGGGCAAAAATACATTATTCGGCAATTGGCACAGGATTGGTTGGCAAGGCGGGCGCATTTAGCCTGGCAGGGAAAAGCGCAATCTTTCGCAGCCGAGTATAGCACCCGCGCAGTTATGCCGTAAGCATCTGCAATAATCCCACTTTTCCCTGAAGAAGGTGGGGCGGTTAATAAAATGGGTCTGTCTATTCTTGGTAAATTGTATCAACTTTCCATCAGCAAACATCGGCCGGCCTGTATTCAAAAAAAGAAGGCTCCAAATGTGCCTTCCTTTTTTAATCTTTATATGTGAACCTGCTTTATTTTATCCTCACGTAGGTGTGCGTGTAGCGCGATGTCTTGCTGGTGTCTGTTGGGTGTTGTGCCAAATAGGTAACGATGAATGTATCTATGGAGGGATAAGTAATGTCGCCCGCCAATATGGTATTGTGGGTTTCTTCCCAAGGGTTGTCAAAAATGGTCAGGTAATTGTCGTTGCTGGTAAGGGTGTAGCCATATTCCGTGCTGTCATCGGCAGTGGTGGTACACTTGGTGTCGCCTTCAAAACTCTTCACGATGTAGCTCGTTTGGAATTGGATGTAATTGTCCTTGACGCAACCCGTCAAGGAGGTATATACATCCGTTGGGGTCGAGGTTTCGTCGTCCACGTCGGGCAACCAGGTTATCATTTTTTGCTGCCACTTGTCGCTTGTCAAAAAGGTGGTTTTTGAAACGTCAATGGTCATGGTTTCTTCCTCTTTTTGGCAAGAAGCAAAGAAGGCACATGCGGCAAGTGCGAGTATCAATTTTTTCATTTCTGTTTTGGTGTTTATCTTGACCGAGCGTAAATGTAATCATTATTTTGGTTTTCCCTAAGCCTTGGCACAAATTTATTCACATTTTTGTGGAGGCTTCGGGTTTTTCGGTTCGGGACTTGGTGACAAACCCCTTGTGTTTACCTGCCCTATTTTTCATTCAAATCCTTTTCCAAGTTGTTAAAAACATACTCGTGTTCTTGTCTGATACCAAGTTCTTCTAACGGTTGCCAATAAATTCTCGGTGTCAGAACAGACGTGTAAGTCGTAATTCGCGTCAGTTTGCAACTGTTGTCGCCTACTTTGTCAAAGTAGTAAATTGCTTCTTTGAAACCAAGCCAATTTCGTCCCACAAGTTTGTAGTCAATCACGTCCATTTTTAAAACTTTGCCACGCTCCAATTCGGTAATTTTCTCAACGATTGTTCCGCTGCCAAAGTCGTGTGTGCTCGATTTTCCCGCTTTGAAGTAGCAAGTTCTAAGTCCGCCGACTTCTTCTTTTTCTAACACACATTTTGTCGGAACAGGAAGGTCGAAATACATTAGATACGGTTTCTTTGCATCCAAGGTATCTACCGATTTGATTGCGTCATAAACCTGTTCCGGTGTGTAATTGAAAATCTGCTCCGTCTTCACTTCGTTAATTATTTCTTTGTTTGTTTTTAGGAAATGTTCTGTCGGTGCAGCAATGAGAAACGGAACAAGCGGCAAAAGCAAAACAGAAAGCTGGTTCGTGTCTTTGATTTTTCTGTATCGCCTTGCCAAATGTGTAATGATATAGCTTAAAAAACTCAAAGAAACGAAGAAGGGTAGTGCCATTACGATACATAAAAGTCCCGAAAGTCCGGGAATTACCAAAGCAACGAGAACGATTACGGTTGTTATCAATGCACCCCAAAGAATGTATTTTTTGTTTGGCATTGCTCCCAAGGCAACACCTAATACGATTGGCAACAAAATAAAAACTACCCAACTATAATCTGCAAGTCCAAGAAACAGAAATGCAATTCCTGTCCCAAGAAAAATAAGTGTCAGGATTATGGAGAGTTGAAAACTTCTGTCTTTTAGTATTTCTTTCATTGTCGGTTGTGTTGTTCGTTAATCATGAAGTTGTTTAAACTTATTTTAGATTAAAGAGAGTCCCAGGAATTAAGGATTT
>JASGFI010000024.1:0-27289 GCA_047605615.1 Edaphocola sp.
TTTTACAATGATTCAATATCTAAATTATTTCATCTTTAATAGAAGTTTAAACAAATTGAAAATCAACTTAGCCTAAATGCACAACAGGTAGAAAATACATTTATGCAGGCACTCCGTGTCCGTTCAATATTCCAATCATTTTCTTTGCTCCTTTGCGGTCTTTGCGAGAAAGCAATTAGACTATTCAACGAAATAAGTTGCGAGTTCTGCACAATGGCCACCAACTCCCAAATTTCCGGTCATTTTACACCTAACCTCTCATACAGGATGCTTTTCCTTTGCAAATCTTTATCTTCGCTGCCCTATTTTATAAGCTGTATAAATTTCCTTTAATTTTTTCAGATAAATGTATCGTACACACAATTGCGGCGAACTGCGCGGCGAACATATTGGCGGCACAGTGAGCCTTGCCGGCTGGATTCAGACCGTGCGCAAATTTGGCAGCATCACCTTTGTGGACTTGCGCGACCGCTACGGCATCACCCAGCTTTATTTCAATGAAACATTGACCCAAAAACTGGACGAACAGCCCTTGGGCCGCGAGTTCGTGGTGCAGGCTACCGGCAAAGTGATAGAAAGAACCAGCAAAAACGGCAAGATACCTACCGGCGACATAGAATTGGAGGTGAGCGAATACCGCATCCTGAACAAGGCCGCAACGCCACCTTTCACCATAGAAGAAAACACCGACGGAGGCGAGGAACTGCGCATGAAATACCGCTACCTCGACCTGCGCAGGCCACAGTTGCAACGCAATTTGCAATTGCGCTACCAAGTGAACCGCTCGGTGCGCAACTACATGGACGCACAGGGTTTCTACGATATAGAAACGCCATTTTTAATAAAATCCACCCCCGAAGGCGCCCGCGACTTCGTGGTGCCCAGCCGCATGAACGAAGGCCAGTTTTACGCCTTGCCGCAAAGCCCGCAAACGTTCAAGCAATTGCTGATGGTGAGCGGCTTCGACCGTTATTACCAAATAGTGAAATGCTTCAGGGACGAAGACCTCCGCGCCGACCGCCAACCGGAGTTCACGCAGATAGATTGCGAAATGTCGTTCGTGGAGCAGGAAGATGTGTTGCAGATGTTCGAGGGTATGGTGAAACATGTTTTCAACGATGTGAAAGGCACAACTTTCAACGAACCCTTTCCGCGCATCACTTGGTCCGAGGCCATGCGCCGTTATGGAAACGACAAGCCCGACCTGCGTTTCGACATGGAATTGGTGGAGCTGAAAGCCCCCCAAGCTGCGCTGGAGGTGAACGACGAAGCCGTGGACATGGTGGCCGGGGCCAATTTCAAGGTGATGGACGATGCCGAATACGTGGTGGCCATTGCCGCCAAAGGTTGCGCGGAGTACACCCGCAAACAGCTGGACGAACTGACCGAATGGGTGAAACGCCCGCAAATAGGCATGACCGGTTTGATGTACGTGAAATACAATGCCGACGGCAGCATCAAAAGCTCGGTAGATAAATTTTACGACGAGGCACGATTGTTGGCCTGGGTACAAAAAGCCGATGCACGACCCGGCGATTTGCTCCTGGTGTTGGCCGGCGCGCCCGAACGCACCCGCAAGGCCATGAGCGAACTCCGTTTGGAAATGGGCAACCGCTTGGGGCTACGCAATCCGGCAGTGTACAAGCCGCTTTGGGTACTCGATTTCCCTTTGTTGGAATTTGCGGAAAACAACGAAGACGGCGGCGGTGCGGGTCGTTGGGTGGCACGCCATCATCCGTTTACCTCGCCCAAGCCCGAACAAATACCTTGGATGGGCGACAGGGAAAAATATCCCTACATCAAGGCCAACGCCTACGATTTGGTGCTGAACGGCACGGAAGTGGGCGGCGGCTCCATACGCATTTTCCAACGGGATTTGCAATTGAAAATGTTTGAAGCCCTGGGCATAGACCAGCACGAGGCGCAGGAAAAATTCGGCTTCTTGCTGGGTGCCTTCGACTATGGCGCGCCGCCGCATGGCGGCCTGGCCTTTGGCTTCGACAGGTTGTGCGCCTTGTTGGGCGGCGACGAAACCATACGCGACTACATTGCCTTCCCCAAAAACAATGCGGGCCGAGACGTGATGCTCGATGCCCCTTCGGCCATTGGCGACACACAGTTGGGCGAATTGCAATTGAAGGTAACTGCCGGTTAGATTTTTGTAGCTTTGTTGTGGTTGCAAATGGAGGATTAGCCAAGCGAAATTGTACAGTCGAGCAATTTGACAATTACGACATTCCGGGTTTCAGCTACCTAATGTTTATATTTGCAGCCGCATGCGGCGCACCTTCGTTAAAAACATCGTTTTCCTGCTACTGGTCAACCTGGTGGTGAAACCCATTTGGATATTTGCCATAGACCGCAACGTACAAATAACCGTGGGCCACGCCGATTATGGGCTGTACAGTACCTTGCTCAACTTTAGCATGGTATTCCAAGTGCTGCTCGATTTTGGCTTGCAAAGCTACAACAGCCGCACCCTGGCCGCCTCGCCCGGTTCCATCAACAGCCTTTTCCCCAATATAATGGTAGCCAAGGCCATATTATCGGTAACTTATACAGCGCTCACCCTCGCCATTGGCTGGCTCATCGGTTTCAGGGGCTTCGCGCTCTATCTTTTGTGCATATTGATAGGTGTGCAAATAATGGCCTATTACCTCGCTTACCTACGTTCCAACATATCTGCGCTGCAACGTTTTTTTGCCGACAGCCTTCTGTCCGTCACCGATCGGCTGGTGCTTATCATAGTGCTGGGCATTTTGTTATTCAACCCTTATTTTCATCATCGGTTCAGCATTAGCTGGATGGCTTGGGCGCAACTGGCGGCATTGGGTATGGCGGCCTTTTTCGCATTCATGGTGTGCCTGCGCTTGTCCAGGTTGCGCAAGGCCCATTTCGACCTGAAAAAAGTATATGTTATATGGCGCAAAAGCCTTCCCTACGCGCTGCTCATGTTCCTGATGGCCGTATATATGAAGGGCGATTTGTTGTTGATAGAACGGCTAAGCCACAAAGGTGCCTACGAAGCCGGCGTATATGCGGCGGCCTATCGCTTGCTCGACGTGGGCAATAACGTGACCGGCGTGCTGTTTGCCGCTATATTGTTGCCCATGTTCAGCCGCATGTTGGCCCGCAAAGAACCCATTGGGCCGCTGGTTACGCTTTGTTTGCAATTATTGCTGCCATTGTCCGTTACCGTGGCCGTGTGTTGCCATATTTGGGGCAACGATATCATGAAGTTGCAATTGCAACAAATAGCCACCACTTACGATGGTTTGGTGTTCAGTTACCTCATTTTTGCTTATCCGGGTTTTTGTTTTGGCTATATAATCGGCACTTTGTTGACGGCCAACGGCAATATTTCCGCACTCATCAAATTATCGGCCATGGCCGTTGTATTCAGCACCACGCTCAACTGGCTGCTGATACCGCGTTACGGCGCGTTGGCCGCGGCCCTCGTGGCCACCGCCACGCAAATAATGGTTACTGTCGGCAATATTGTCCTTGCCAAACGTTGCGTTGGTTTCCAATTGCCGTTCCACTTTTTGTTGAAGCTGGTTTTGTTTTCGGCCATCGTTCTGGCAGCGGCATGGGCAGCTACGTTTTTGCCCGCACATTTCATCTGGCAAATATTGTCGGTCGCCGCAGTGGCGGGCATTTCCATGTGGGCACTTGGTTTCTTCCCGGTTAAAAAATTGATATTGCTGCTGCAAAACAGATGAATTTGACCCCGTTTTGTTGTTTTTCCGAAATATGGCGTAATCTTGCACCGCTTGTAGAAGCACGTCAATTTTCTTCTACTTAGAAAAATTTTATTCCTGTTAGAGTACAAAATTCGATGGATTGCTTGATGGGTAGCCCACGAAAATATAGAGTATGGCAAAGAACCTGTTAATTGTGGAGTCGCCTGCCAAGGCGAAAACGATAGAAAAAATACTGGGCAAGGATTTTGAAGTAAAATCAAGTTTTGGTCATATCCGCGACCTTGAAAAAGAAGGCATGGGCATAGATGTCGATCATGGTTTCCAGCCCAATTACGTAGTGTCGGACGATAAGAAAAAAGTAGTGGCCGAGCTAAGGGCGAAAGCCAACAAAGCCGATGAAGTATGGTTGGCTACGGATGAGGACAGGGAAGGAGAATCGATAAGCTGGCATCTTTGCGAGGTGCTGGGGCTTAACCCGGCCACCACCAAACGCATTGTTTTTCACGAAATTACCAAACCTGCCATCCGCGAAGCGGTGCAGCAACCACGGTTGGTGGACATGAATTTGGTTAACGCCCAACAGGCACGCAGGGTATTGGACAGGTTGGTGGGCTTTGAAATATCGCCCGTTTTATGGCGCAAACTTAGTGGCCGCGGCTTGTCGGCGGGCAGGGTGCAGTCGGTGGCCGTAAAGCTGATAGCCGAACGGGAAAGAGAAATAAATGCCTTCAAGGCCGAAAGCAGCTACAAAACCGAAGCCATTTTCGAAGCATTGGACATAAGCAACCGCAAGGTAAACTTCAAGGCAGAAGGCCAGAGGTTCCATGAAAACACCGATGCCCGCAACTTTTTGGAACGTTGCGTGAATGCCACTTTCAGCGTGGCCGACGTACAGGTAAGGCCGGGAAAAAGAAGCCCCGCGGCACCTTTTACCACCTCTACCTTGCAACAGGAAGCCAGCCGCAAACTGGGCTACCCCGTGGCGCGCACCATGCGCATTGCACAACAGTTATACGAAAACGGTCATATAACCTACATGCGTACCGACTCGGTAAACCTGTCGGAAACGGCCTTGCAAAACGCCGAAACGGCCATTGTGGGGCAATACGGCAAGGAATATCACCAACGCCGCCAGTTCCAGACCAAAAACCAGTCGGCGCAAGAGGCCCACGAAGCTATACGGCCTACCGACATGCAGGTGCAGCACATTGGCGATGCCGATGGCCAACGCCTGTACGACCTTATATGGAAACGTACCGTGGCTTCGCAAATGGCCGATGCTCGCCTGGAAAAGACCACCGCCAAGATAGCCATTTCCACCGTTGCCGACCAGCTAACCGCTACCGGCGAAGTGTTGAAATTTGACGGCTTCCTGAAAGTTTACATAGAAGGCAAGGACGACGACGAGGAAGAAGACAACGAAGGCATGTTGCCGCCATTGCGTGTGGGCCAGCAATTGCCCTTGGTAGAATTGAAAGCCACCGAACGCTACACCCGCCCCGCCCCAAGATATACCGAGGCTTCGTTGGTCAAGAAATTGGAAGACTTGGGCATAGGCCGCCCCTCAACTTATGCACCAACAATCAGCACCGTTCAACAACGCGGTTACGTGGAGAAAAAGGAGAAAGAAGGCGTGGAAAGGAAATATGGTGTGTTGACCCTGAAAAACGGCAAAATATCGGAGAAGCAATTAACCGAAATTACCGGTGCAGAGAAAGGGAAATTATTCCCCACCGATTTGGGCATGGTGGTTACGGACTTCCTGAACGAACACTTTACGCAGGTAATGGATTATAGCTTCACGGCCAATATCGAACACGAATTTGACCAAATAGCCGCCGGCAAAAAAGTGTGGAACAAGATGATAGGCCAGTTCTACGGCCCCTTTCACGAAACAGTGGAAGATACCATGGAAAATGCCGAACGAGCCAAGGGCGAACGCATATTGGGCAACGACCCCGAAACGGGCAAACAAGTAGTGGCCCGTTTGGGCCGCTTTGGCCCCATGGTGCAAATAGGCGCAGCCGATGATGAGGGAAAGCCCCGTTTTGCCACCCTAAAACCCAGCCAAAGCATAGAAACCATTAATTTGGAGGAAGCCCTGGACTTGTTCAAATTGCCCTTTACCTTGGGCGATTACGAGGGGAAAGAGGTAAGCGTAGGTGCGGGCCGTTTTGGCCCCTACGTAAAGTGGGGCGACGTGTTCGTTTCCATTCCCCGCGGCGAAGACCCCTTGACCGTGGACATGGACAGGGCGGTAGCCATCATAAAGGAAAAACAAGAAGCCGATGCGCCCATAGGTTATTACGAAGGCAAGCCGGTAAGCAAAGGCAAAGGCCGTTTTGGCCCCTTTATTAAGTGGGAAGATTTGTTTGTCAACGTACCCAAAGCCTATAATTTCGACCACCTCGGCCAGTCGGATATCGATGAATTGATAGCGAAAAAATTGGACAAAGAAGCCAACCGTTACATACAACAGTGGCCGGAAGAAAAAATAGCCATCGAAAATGGTCGCTGGGGGCCGTTCGTCCGCTTTGGCAAGCAAATGTTGAAACTGGGCAGGAAGGCCGACGGCAATAAATACGAGGCAGAAGACTTGGCGGGAATAACCTTGGAAGAAGTGAAGAAAATGATACAAGCCATAGACCCGGCGGCTTTCGAGAAAAAGGCAAGAAAATCGCCGACCAAGAAAACCGCACCCCTTAAAAAAACGGGAACCGCGCGTGCGGCAGCGTCAAAAAAGTCGGCACCAAAAAAGGAAGCAAGAAAGTAATGTTTGCTTGGGGCAAGTTCAAAAGAACAGGCTGTTCCGCTGTTGGGAACAGCCTGTTTTCATATACCCATAATAGCCTTAGGGCAAATATGTCTTCAACGAATCCAAAGGTATCTCGCCGTAAAAAATACGCACCAACTTTCGGTTTTTATCATATACATTTATTTGGGGCAATGCGGTATAATTGTACAGTTTTTCTATGGCTTCGGCACTGTCCACGCCTATGGCAAATTGTGGCGTATGCCCCAATCCGCCCGCTTGGATATAACTGCGCAAATATGGGGCCATCTGCGTGCCGGCCATAAAGGCTACTTTGCTTTGGGCAAACAAGGCACTACTGTCCGTCATAACCTTGGCCATGCCGATGCAGTGGCCGCAAGTAGGGTTGAACAGGATGAGGAAAAAATGGCCGTTGCCCGAAAAATCTTTTTCGGTAAACACCTTGCCCAAGGTATCTACGATATGCAGGGGCGGCAGCCGCGAATTGATTTCCCTATACGTTTCCTTTTCCTTGTGGCTATTGGCTTGCGGCACCCGCGCCATGCAAAGCACCACCGTCATTGCGGCAACAGAGCGGAGTAATTTTTTCATTTTTGAGTATTTTAAAAATCGGCGACACCAATCGTTTGTGATTGCTGCTATTTATTCCCTCGTACATCCAGGATTTTTTGCCGTAAAATTTAGGGTTTAGCTATTTCTGTTCCGAAGTTGTTCCGACCTTTGTCCCTTCAAAAATAAAGTAAAACCACGAAGCTCCATGGTAGCCGCCCCCGAAAATAACATTCCCTTAGCCGAACGTATGCGCCCCCGCAACCTTGACGATTTTGTGGGGCAACAACATTTGGTAGGCGAAGGTAAAATATTGCGCCATCTATTGACCGCACACCAAGCACAAAGCCTCATTTTCTGGGGGCCGCCGGGCGTGGGCAAAACCACTTTGGCACAAATAATGGCCGCACAAATGGACTTGCCATTTTTTCAGTTGAGCGCCATAGAAAGCGGCGTAAAAGAGGTGCGCGGCGTAATAGATTTGGCCCGTAAGGCGGGAAAGGCTTTGTTGTTCATAGACGAAATACACAGGTTCAACAAGGCCCAACAAGACAGCCTGCTGGGAGCCGTGGAAAAAGGTATCGTAACCCTGATAGGCGCCACCACCGAAAACCCCTCGTTTGAAGTGATAAGTGCTTTGCTGAGCCGCTGCCAAGTGTACATACTGGAGCCTTTCACTGCCGACGAATTGAAGCAGATAGTGCTGCAAGCAATGGCAAAAGACACATGGCTGGCCGGCAGGCAAGTAAGCATTGCCGAGTGGGAAGCCTTGTTGCAGCTAAGTGGCGGCGACGGACGCAGGATACTGAACCTGCTGGAATTGGTGGTGCAATCCATGCCCGATGGCACCAAAACGATTACCAACCAACTGGTGCGGCAAGTAGTGCAGCAAAAAATGGCCATTTACGATAAAAGCGGCGAGCAACACTACGATATTATTTCGGCCTTCATAAAATCCATAAGGGGCAGCGACCCCAATGCGGCAGTGTATTACCTGGCCCGCATGATAGAAGGCGGCGAAGACCCGAAATTCATAGCCCGAAGGTTGCTGATACTGGCGAGCGAAGACATAGGCAATGCCAACCCCAATGCCTTGCTGCTGGCTACCTCATGCTTCCAGGCGGTGGAAATGATAGGCTACCCCGAATGTCGCATCATACTGTCGCAGGCGGTTACTTATCTGGCATCTTCGGCCAAGAGCAATGCGGCTTACATGGCCATCAACAATGCGCAGGCTTTGGTACAACAAACAGGCGATTTGCCCGTACCCATGCACATACGCAACGCGCCTACCAAACTGATGAAGGAAATTGGCTATGGCAGCGGCTACCAATATGCGCACGACTTCCCGGGCAATTTTGTACGGCAAGAATTCCTGCCCGATGCCCTGGCCGGCACCACGCTCTACACCCCGGGGCAAAACGCCGCGGAAGAAAGGCAAAGGGAATATTTGCGGTTTTGTTGGAAAGAAAAATATGGTTACTGATTTGGCGCACGTCCGTTTGGTGGCCATGCTTTCCTCCTGTCGATAAAAAAACGGCTTACGTCCTTTGGATTGGCCTCTACATCCTATCGATGTACCAATTTCCGGCCATTGTGCGTTATACCCCGGCCATTGAATTATCTTTGCCTGCGCAAAGTCGGTACGGCAATTGCGTATTATCTCTACAACCAATAAAAAGGAAATGAAATTCACCTGTCTGTTAGCATTTTTGACCCTCGGCTCCGCTACCGTCTTCGCACAAGAAAACAACGGGGAAGCGGCCACAAAAACCAAAAAATTCACGGCACATGTCGGCATTGGCTCGGCATTATATTCCAAGCAAGTTTCTTTGACCGATGCTTATGTCAACAATGGCTACACGGGCGTGGGCAACACCAATTTGCTCCAGTACAAGGTAAAACCATTTAACCCTGCGGTAACGGCCAGCATACGATACAAGCCAGGAAAAGTTGGCGTGGGCCTGTTCTGCTCCGTCGCTTCGCTTACCGTGGAGAAAAATGTAACCCAGGCCGGCACCGGCGATTTTATCAACAATGTATCCAAAACAGCCATGCCCCATACCATCGGCATATTGCCCACATTGAGTTACGATTTTGTGCGTAGCGATAAGTTCGTGGTTTATGGCGGCCTGCTGGCGGGCGGCAGCCTCTGTTTCAACAACAACAACGGGATGCCTTACTCCCAGTCCAAATCGTTGAAATTTGCGCCTACATTCGGTGCAGACGTGGGCGTGGGCTATACATTGTCGGCCAATGTTTCCTTACAACTAAACATTTCGCCAACCTATACCGTAATCAAAGCCGAAAACTCTTCAAACGAGAAGAAGAATGCCAATTTCTTACAAGTGCCCGCTACCATTGGTTTAGGCTTCAGGTTTTAGTTTTTCGCCAATGATAATGATTGGGTCACGGGTGTTCGTCAAGGTAGATAAACCCGAACATTCGCGGCCCGATGTGTTGTCTTTCTGTTGCCATGCCGGAAGCATCTGCAACAAGCGTCCGCCGGGATGCTTCTTGTTTTACCTAAATTGATTTTTGCCAAGTAAACACCAACACCCCAACAAATCCCTTTCTCCCGATTGCAAAATGCTTATATTTACCTCGAAAGATATTCGTGACGTATCATATAGTGCGGTCAAACAATGAACACATGCAATCAGGCACGGCAACAGTAAGGCAGGCTACGCGACAAGACCTCGAAATGATTTTGGAAATATACAACGATGCCATAACCCACACTACCGCCGTGTATCACTACGAGCCATATTCGCCGGAAAAATTTGAAGCCTGGTGGCAGCAGAAAACACGGCAAAAACTGCCGGTTTTGGTTGCGGAAAGTGGGGGGCAGGTTACGGGGTTTTGCAGTTACGGCCCGTTCAGGCCACATGCCGGTTATCTATACACAGCCGAAACTTCGGTTTATGTACACAAAGATTTCAGGGGGCATGGCTTTTCCAAAATGCTGTATGCCGAATTGATAAAAGAGGCAAGGAAAAACAAGATACACGTGTTGGTGGCCGGCGTAGATGCCCGTAACCAAACCAGCATCAACCTGCACCGGAAGTTTGGCTTTGAAGTGGCCGGCACCTTGAAATCGGTGGGCTACAAATTTGGCCAATGGCTCGACCTTACGTTCATGCAACTGATATTGGCACACACAAAAGACAATGTTTGAAAAATTATGCCTTTCATAAGTTACCACAGGCCTCCCGAACAGCCGCAACGCATCGTATCGTTGGTGCCCTCGCAAACCGAAACGCTGTACCATTTAGGTATGGGCGACAGGGTGATAGCGCTTACGCGTTTTTGCGTACACCCTTCGGAATGGTACAGGGGCAAGATAAGGATAGGCGGCACCAAAAGCCTGCACTTGGGCACCATCGCATCGTTGGAGCCCGATTTGATTATTGGCAACAAAGAAGAAAACACGGCGGACGAAGTAATAGAACTGTCCAAATATTTCCCCACATGGGTGACAGACGTAAGCTCCGTAACCGATGGCCTAAACATGATTGCCGATTTGGGCGCGCTTACCCATACGCAGGAACATTCGGTAAAATTGGCCACTGCCATTGCCACCGAATTTGAGCTGCTGAAACCTTTTGCCCAACCAATAAGGACGCTATACCTGATATGGCGGAGGCCCTGGATGGCAGCCGGTGGCGATACTTTCATCAGCGACATGATGCAAAAAGCAGGTATGCTCAACGTATTTGCCGACAGGAGCAGGTACCCAACCTTGCAGGAGGCCGAATTGTTGGCGGCGGCTCCTCAATTGATTTTATTGCCTTCCGAACCCTACCCTTTCAAAGAAGGCCACCTGGCGGAAATAAAAGCCCTTTTCCCGGAGGCGGCAGTAAGAAATGTAGATGGCGAGATGATGAGTTGGTACGGCAGCCGTATGCTCTACGGGGCGGCCTACCTCCGGCAATTGGCCGAAGACCTGCAACAGGCAGGATTTTAAAAAATGGCTACCGTCCTGCCTTTTCTTTTATCTTCTCTTGGTACAATTGTTTTATGAGGCCATCGGCCATGCCTATTTTTGGCACATAAATATCCGAAACGCCCGCCCAGCGCATCACGGAGGTATATATCTGCAAGGCCGGCACTATCACGTCGGCCCTGTCTTGGCGCAGGTTGTAGAGGTGCATGCGTTCTTCCACCGAGGTTTGGCTCATCTCCTTGTAATAATTCTTGAGAATGTCCAACGGCAGCGCGCTGCCCTCTTTGCGCTTCGACATGGAAAACACTTTGTTGATGTTGCCGCCCGAACCTATGGCCACTATCGGCTGGTCGATACCTTTGGTGTGGCGCTTGATGAAGAGTTTCATGTCGTCCCACTGGGCTTCGCTTACCTTTTTGCCCAATATCCTGATGGTACCGATGTTGAACGATTCCTTGAAAATAATCCGGTCGTCGGAAAACATGGTCAATTCAGTGCTGCCGCCGCCCACGTCTATGTACAGGTAGGCCAAGCCCTTGCTCAGGTTTTCGGCTATGTGCGTTTCGTAGATGATGCTGGCTTCTTCGCCGCCCGAAATGATGTTGATGTCTATGCCGGTAAGTTTTTTTACGCGTTCCACTATTTCCATGCCATTGCTGGCATCGCGCATGGCCGAGGTGGCGCAGGCCCTCACCGCCTCCACCTTGTATATCTTCATCATCAATTGGTAGGCACGCATGGTGTCTATCAAGCGTTCCGCCTTTTCTTCGGGTATTACCCCATGTTCAAACACATCGAAGCCGAGGCGCAAAGGCACGCGTACCAAATTAAGTTTGGTATAATCCATGCTTCCCCCTTTGTAAGGCTCTATTTCGGTAATCAGCAGGCGTGCGGCATTGGATCCTATGTCTATGGCGGCTAATATCAAGGCTCGTTAAAATTTTTATGTGCCATTATTATTATCGGGAACAACATTGTTTGATGAAACCAAGGTGTTTTGACCCCTAAAAGTAGCGGCAAACATAATCATTCGCTTGCCCCTTTCCAAATACCCGGAAATAACGGCTAATTCTTTTATTGAGGTGCTATCGTACCTTTGCTTATGCCGCCAATAGCCTACGCTCCTTATATATAACAAACTTAGGCATATAGGCACTACCATAAACAGACAGCACGATATGGCGAAAGCATCACCGTCAAACAATATTTACGACATCATATACGACATTACGAAAGCAATACCCTACGGGCGTGTATGCACCTACGGTGCTATGGCCAGAGCCATAGGCAGCACGGGTTCCGCAAGATTGGTGGGCTGGGCCATGACCAATGCTCCCGAAGGCGTACCCAGCCACAGGGTGGTTAACCGGCTGGGTTTGCTTACCGGAAAGCATCACTTTGGCGGCGACAGGATGCAGCAACTGCTGGAGGCGGAGGGCATTGTTATAAAAAACAATCAGGTACAGGATTTTGATAAAGTTTTTTGGAATCCACAGGAACTTGCGAATCTGTAATTTTTGCCAAATCATTATTTTTACATTGGCCAATTATTTTTTACGAAAAAACGGATACTTAGTTGTTAGCTTTTACTTTTGCGCTGCCAAAACATACGAAATTTGAAACCCAAGTATTTACTTCTTTTTGCTTTGCTGGTTGCCGCCGTGCACAGTTTGGCGCAACCCCTAAAAACCGAAGTGCCCGCGTTCCAAAATTATGGCAGCGGCCTGCTTACCGACATGATAGACACCAGCACACGCATGGGGAAAAACATGCTGGCACTCTACAACAAATTTGGCCAAATTGGCTTCAGTGGCTACATACAGCCCCAATTTCAATATGCAGAAAGCAAAGGTGCGCCCAATAGTTTCCAGGGCGGCGAATGGGGTTCGGCAGTGAACAACAGGTTCAGGCTGCGCCGTGGCCGCTTGCGTACCGATTTTGCCAATTACACCGAAGACGGCAAACCCTCCGTTTACTTTTTGCTCCAATTCGACGGTACGGAACGGGGCGTAAACATCCGTGATTTTTGGGGCCGCTACTACGAGAACAAATGGGAGTTGTTCCATTTCTCGGCAGGCATGATGGCACGACCCTTTGGCCACGAAGTATTGCTGTCTTCATCGTTCCGCGAAGCACCGGAACGCGGGCGCATGTCGCAAACCATCATGAATACCGAACGCGACTTGGGCGTGATGTTCAGCCTCAACCCGCGCAAGGCAAATGCCAAGATGAAGTGGTTCGCCATAGACCTCGGCGTGTACAATGGCCAGGGCCTGACCGGAACGGCTGAATACGACAACCACAAAGACGTGGTATGCCGCATCAGCTCCAAAAAACAAACCATTAAAGGCACCAAAATCAGGATGTCCGGCGGCCTTAGCGGATACTTGGGGGCCATAACCAACCAAAGCCCTTACCTGTACACCATGCGGCAAACAGCGGGTGGCTACCGATTCGTTTCGGACTCGTTGGCAAGCAACATTGGGCGGAATGCGCAAAGAAGGTATTTTGGCGGCGATGTGCAGGTAATATTTCCAAACGGCGGCAAGGGCCAAACCGAATTCAGGGCAGAATATATCCGAGGCAACCAACCCGGAACCCTTGCCAGTTCTACCACGCCGGGCAGCTACCCTACCGATGGCAACGGCGCGGCGCAACCATTGGTTACTCGCCCATTCGATGGGGCTTACCTATACTTCTTGCAAAATTTGGGCAACTGGAAAGACCAAATAGTGCTCAAATACGAATGGTACGACCCCAACAAACGTGTGAAGGGCAAAGACATAAGTACCGCCAACGGTTTCAATGCGGCAGATATTCGCTACAACACCATTGGTGGCGGGTATTTGCACCACATCAATACCTACCTCAAAATTGTGTTGTGGTACGAGCATCCGATTAATGAAAAGACCTCGCTTGCCGGATACGAAAAAGATTTACAAGACGGCATCTTTACTTGCAGGGCGCAGTTCAGTTTTTAGGATTCATGCGGTAAATACGCTTCCGTATCAAGCAAAAAATAAAGATGATAGAGATTATTGAAGATAAAGTGTTGGCACATTACCATTCGCCGCTGCACCTCGTAACCTTCGCCACCGACAGCGAAAAAAAGAATACAAAGAAGTGGGAAATATACATGCGCCCCAATGGTGCGGCCGTACTACCCTACAACCCGCAAACCGGCAAGGTGATATTGGTAAAACAATTCAGGTTGCCCGCTTACATACGCTACGAAAACAGCAATGGCCACACACTCGAGACCTGTGCCGGCCTCATAGACAAAGGCGAAACACCCGAAGAAACCATACGCAGGGAAGCCTTGGAAGAAATAGGTTACGAGTTGAAGGAAATTCAATTTGTAAGCAAAGCCTTATCTACCCCCGGCGCAGTTACCGAGCAGGTATATCTGTTTGTTGCCCCATACGACCATAACATGAAAAAGCAAGAAGGTGGCGGATTGGCAAATGAGGGCGAAGACATTGAAATAATAGAAATGGACTACAAAGAAGCATACGCCGCGATAGCAGACAATAAGCTGTACGACATGAAGACCATTATTCTGTTGCAGCACCTGCGCTTGGCAGGATTGATGTAAAAAACAGAGGGGCAAAGTAATTGGCCTACATTCGCAAAAAAATTACCGCCCAAAATTATTTAAGAGACCTATGTTGAGTCCATTTATGCGAAGTGTGTTGCTGCTGCTGTGTGCAGGTATATCGGTGCTGGCGGCTTATTGCAGCATCACTTCTTTGTTGGTAATTGCCTGTATTTTCTCTGCCATTTTGCTGTTTGGATATTTCAGGAGCGGCACGGTAAAGCTCGCCCTATCGCACCTGCGCAACGAAGAATACGCCAAGGCGGAAACCATACTCGGCCAAACAACGCAACCCGACAGGCTCGACAAAAGAAACCAAGCCTATTATTATTTCGTCAAAGGATTTCTGGCCAGGGAAAAGGATAACTATACGGAAGCCAAAGCCTGTTTGGAATTGAGTTTAACCGATGGCATACGCAACCAGAACGACATAGCCATGGCCCTGCTGGCCCTTGCCGATATGGAAATGGTACGCAAGGACAAAAACGCCGCCCTCCATTATTTCAACCAATTAAAGGGACTGAAAGTAAAAAAAGACATGATGCCCCCCATCAGGAAAATGCAGGCATGGCTGGGAGCATAACGGGCAACCTTCGCCACTACCAACAAGCATGGGCAGGCCATCGTGGCCTGCCCATGCTTGTTCGGTGAAACTATTTATTGGCTTCGCAAAAAACCATTAAACTTTCTTGAAAATTACGGTGGCATTGTGTCCGCCAAAGCCAAAGGCATTGCTCATGGCCACGTTCACGGTTTTTTCAAAAGCGGTATCGCGCACAATGTTTAGACCGGAAGGTATGCCTTCGTCAAGATGCTCAATATTGATGCTGGGCGGTACGATACCGGTTTCCATTGCCTTTATGGAAAGTATGGCTTCTATGGCACCGGCAGCACCCAGCAAATGGCCCGTCATGGATTTGGTAGCACTGATATGCAACGGCGCATCGGCGCCAAAAGTTTTATATACGGCGCCCAGTTCGCTTACGTCGCCCACGGGCGTGGAGGTAGCGTGCGGGTTCAGATAATCTACTTCGTCGCTGTTCAAGCCCGCCTCTGCCAAGGCCAACGACATGGATTTGGAAGCCCCTATCCCGTCCGGGTGCGGCGACGTCATGTGGTAAGCATCGGCCGTCATGGCGGCACCTACCAGTTCGGCATAAATATGTGCGCCCCGTGCCTTTGCATGTTCGTACTCTTCCAAAATCAATGCGCCGCCACCTTCGCCCATCAGGAAACCATCCCGGTCGCGGTCAAATGGCCTGCTGGAATGTAGGGGGTCGTCGTTGCGCGTGGTCATGGCCTTCATGCTCGAAAAACCACCTATGGAAGCCGGGGTAATGGGTGCCTCGGAACCACCGCTGATAAATACTTTGGCTTTGCCCAGGCGTATATAGTTGAAGGCATCCATCAAAGCGGTGTTGGAGGTGGCACAGGCCGATACGGTTGAGTAGTTGATACCTTGCAGGCCATACTTCATCGATATCATGCCCGAAGCCATGTTCACAATGAGCTTTGGCACAAAGAACGGACTGAAACGCGGGGTAAAATTACCTTTCACGTATTCCGTTACCTCATGTTCAAAAGTTTCCATACCGCCCTGGCCCACGCCCCATATAACGCCCGTGTCAAACGGGTCCATGGTGGAAAAATCGAGACCCGAATCGGCTATGGCTTCGGCTGCGACATACAGGGCATATTGGGTAAACAAATCGCTCCGTTTTATCTCGTTCCTATCTAATTTTTCGGCAGGATTGAAATTCTTGACCTCGGCGGCAATGCGGGTCTTAAACGCCGATGCGTCAAAACGGGTGATGGCTCCGGCGCCACAGTTGCCGGCCACGCAATTGTCCCAAAATGTTGCTACGTCGTTCCCCAACGGGGTAATGGCTCCAAGACCGGTAATTACAACTCTTTTCATTTTTATTAAACCTTGGTAAAAGCAAGTTGAGTTTTATTTTTTGGCCCATGCTTTTAAATGGGCGGCAAATATAGTAACAATCAGCCTATTGTATTTACATTTGTATATAGTTGGCTGGCCTTTTTGTAGGCTATCGGCAACGGCTTGGAATTATTTTCGTAAATATTTCACAATACCGCTCATCTGCGTAAGCAATGCCGGAGTAACTTAGTGCCCTCCAAACCAAAAAACTATTTTATGAACATTCAAGCAAAAATAATTGCTGCGCTTTTGATTGCAGCCACCTTGTTGTGCGGACAAGCATTTGGCCAAAAATTTATTTTGGGCATAAAGACCGGTGCGGACTTCGACCAGACTTCGGGCAGCAACCTCAACAGCAATTTCAATGGTTATTTTGTGGCAGGGGCTTATACCGGATTAAGGGTCAACAAGGTAAAGTTTCAAGTAGAGGCCCTGTTTGGCCAAAGCCGGGTAACTACCAACGACAATTTCATAAATGCCTATGGCGATTATGTTTCGGCCAATGCCAACACCATAAAAAACGGGACGTTCAAAATCAACGAACTCCACATGCCCGTTATTTTAGGTTTCAACATCATACCTAAGTTACTTTGGTTGCACATAGGGCCTCAATACAGCGGCGTAGTATCCATAGACGATGTGGACGGTTTTTTGAAGGATGGCAAAAAAGTATTCAAGAGTGGCTATTTGTCGGGCCTGGCGGGTTTGGAGTTGCAACTGCCTTTCAACCTGAACATAGGTGCCCGCTACATAGTGGGCATATCGGACAGGAACAACACCAATGTACCCGATACTTGGCGCACCAACCACATACAGGCACATATTGGCTTTAGCTTCCTGAAATGATTGGGGCGTAGAATAATCGTAACCGATATTTTTCGGTACTTTCGCGGGCTAGTTCGTAAACATGAAGAATATCCGCAATTTTTGCATCATCGCACATATAGACCACGGCAAGAGTACCTTGGCCGACCGCTTGCTGGAACGCACTAAGACCATATCGGAACGGGACATGCAGGCGCAGGTGCTGGACGACATGGACCTGGAAAGGGAGAAAGGCATAACCATCAAAAGCCACGCCATACAGATAGACTATGCGCACCGCGGCACGCACTACACCCTCAACCTGATAGACACGCCCGGCCATGTGGACTTTAGCTACGAAGTGAGCCGCGCATTGGCGGCCTGCGAAGGCGCGCTGCTGCTGGTGGACGCATCGCAAGGCATACAGGCACAAACCATATCCAACCTATACTTGGCCATAGACAACGACTTGGAAATAATACCGGTCATCAACAAGATAGACATGGACGGTGCCATGATACCGGAGGTTACCGACCAGATAGTGGATTTGATTGGTTGCAAGCCCGAGGATATAATATTGGCCAGCGGCAAAAGCGGCATAGGCATAGAAGAAATATTGGATGCCATAATAGACCGCATACCCGCCCCAAAGGGCAATGAGGACGCACCGCTGCAAGCCTTGATATTCGACTCGGTATTCAATCCCTTCAGGGGCATAATAGTGTATTACCGCGTGTTGAATGGCCAAATACACAAAAACGACAAAGTAAAATTCGTACATACCAACAAGGAATATGGTGCCGACGAAATAGGCATACTGAAAATGAGCCTTACGCCCAAAGAGGCGGTGAAGGCGGGCGACGTGGGCTACATAATCACGGGTATCAAAAACGCGAAAGAGGTAAAAGTGGGCGACACCATCACCTTGGTAAGCAACCCTACCCAAGAGGCCGTCAAGGGTTTTGAAGACGTGAAGCCAATGGTATTTGCGGGCATTTTCCCGGTAAGTACCGATGATTTCGAGGAACTGCGCGACTGCATGGAAAAGCTACAACTGAACGATGCCTCGCTCACCTTCGAGCCGGAAACATCGCAGGCTTTGGGCTTTGGTTTCCGATGCGGCTTCCTGGGCATGTTGCACATGGAAATAATACAGGAAAGGTTGGAGCGCGAGTTCAACCAAACGGTGATAACCACGGTACCCAACGTTAGCTTCCATGCTTACGGCACGAGAGAAAAAGACAAACGCATCATCGTAAACAATCCTTCGGAAATGCCCGACCCCAGCCGCACCGACAGGATAGAAGAACCATTTATACGGGCCCAAATCATCACCATACCCGACTACATAGGCAACATAATGACCCTCTGCCTGGGCAAGCGCGGTATGCTGATAAACCAAAACTACCTTACCGCTACCCGAGTGGAATTGATATTTGAAATGCCCTTGGCGGAGATAGTGTTCGACTTTTACGACAAGTTGAAATCTTCTACCCGGGGTTACGCATCGTTCGATTACCAACCCTTGGATTACCGAGAGAGCGACATAACCAAAATGGACATACTGCTGAATGGCGAAAAGGTAGATGCGCTCAGTGCCTTGATACACCGAAGCCGTGCCCAGGACTTTGGCCGCAAGTTGTGCGCCAAATTGAAAGAACTGCTGCCCCGCCAGCAATTCATGATAGCCATCCAGGCCGCAATCGGCTCCAAGATAGTGGCGCGCGAAACCATATCGGCCATGCGCAAGGACGTTACGGCCAAGTGTTATGGCGGCGACATTTCGCGCAAGCGCAAACTGTTGGAAAAACAAAAAGAGGGCAAGAAGCGTATGCGCCAGATAGGTGCCGTGGAAGTACCGCAAGAAGCGTTTTTGGCAGTACTGAAATTAGATGAATAAGGAAATTAGGAACCGCGGCGGAGGCTGCGGTTTTTTTTTATCCTTTTACCTTAAATTGCACTATGGTTTGCAGAACAAAAAAATCAAAAATTGCCACGAATATATACCTGCGTACTTGCTTTTGCCCGATAGCAATTGCGTTTTTTCACCAACCTGCAATAGCCCAACCAAACGGCATCCATAATTTCTACCTATCCCAAACCATTGACAAACGCAAGGATACCGCCACATCGCTCAATGCGCTATACCAATATGTAAATGGCTTGCGGCAAAACCCGGCCAACGACACATTAACGCTCCACGTAACGGCTTTGGAAGTACACAAAAGCAAACAACAAGCCTTGCTCAACAGCACTTACACTTTCTATTGGCACGGTAAAAAAGTAATGGCGCTCAATGGCAATGCCAGTCTGGAAAGTACGGCCATAACAGAAACGGCCATCAAGGAACTGATGACAAACGACCTAAGCAAGGCACTACAAGAGTTCGATACTTGGTGGGGCGCACACAACGGCAGGTACACGGGAGCCAATGGCGGCATGCAAGTAAGCATTCGCCTGAACAATACGGACGCAAACCCTAACTTAATTAGGTATAACCCCAATAGGCCGCTCTCCATAACCGATTTCAAGGGTGCACCCGACAGCAACAACAAGGCTCTGGCCATGACTTACAGCGGCATACAATTGAGTTTCGGGGTAGAAAGCGACGATGAAAATGCCAGCGGCAGCATAGAAATCGGTGCCGGTTTTGACCCGGCAAAATCGTGGATGAAACCCCTTGGCCGCAACAACTACGTATTGGGCCATGAACAATTGCATTTCGACATTACGGTACTCAAGATGTTTGAACTGATAACGTTGCTAAAAGCCACGAAATTCAATCTCGAAAACTTTGAAAGCACTATCAAGGCATGCAAAGAAAAGTACGATACCGAAACGACCGATTTACAAAATCAATATGACACCGAAACCGCACACGGCCTGAACAAACAGCAACAAGCCGAATGGGCTAAACGCATAAAATCCGCGCTGGTGGCGGCACGCAGCCAAGCCGGTTATTGATATGCAAATTGCCTACTTTCGCCGAAAACAACAAAAGCGCACCATGCTCCCGCAATCGAAATTTGGCTATACCCTACTCTTTTTCATCTTGTTGGTGCTGCACCTTATTGCCGGTGTGTATTTCGATGATTATTCAATGTGGTGGATAGCCTTGTCTGTCGTTGCATTTCTGCTTATTTGCGCCGCGGGCAGCTTTTTCATTGGCTGGAATTTTTACATCAAGTCGCAGCATAAACTGCCCATGCTACAATTGAAATTTACCGGCGGGAAAATGCACTTGGAGCATACGCAAAATTGCGTGGCACTTACTTTTGACGATGGGCCGGCGGCCACTACCGCCGCAGTGTTGGATATTTTAAAAAAGGAAAAAGTACCGGCCACGTTTTTTTTGATAGGCAAGCACATAGAAGGCAACGAAACAATAGTAAAGAGGATGATGGACGAAGGCCATAAGATAGGCAACCATTCGTTTTATCACGGTGTTCATTTCGACTGGCAATCTTCCCGAAAAATGCTGGAAGAAATGGACAGAACCAACCAAGCCATAGAACAAGTAACCGGAAATGCGGCAAAGCTGTTCAGGCCCCCCTACGGCGTTACCAACCCCAACCTGGCAAAGGCCATAAACCAAAGCGGGCTATTGAGCATAGGCTGGAGCGTACGGAGCAAGGACACGGTAGCCAAAAATGCCGATGAGCTGCTCTGCAAGATATGCAACAATGTTAAAAACCGGGACATCATCCTGTTGCACGACAGGTGTGCCATAACCGTGCAAATACTACCAACCCTCATTGCTTCGTTGAAGGAAAAAGGATTTGGTTTTTCTTTAGTTTAAACATACGGTTAATCCCGGAAACTACTTGTTGCCAAGCCTGGATTATTGGCTAAATTTGCAACGATGAAACTTCATTTTTTTAAATACCAAGGGGCGGGCAACGATTTTGTGATACTCGACGACCGCAAGAACCGCACCACATTGTCCGCCGGGCGGATAGCCCATTTGTGCAACAGGCGTTTTGGCATAGGCGCCGATGGCCTCATGCTGCTGCAAAGTACGCCCGGTGCCGATTTCAAAATGGTTTACTTCAACAGCGACGGCAACGAAAGTACCCTTTGCGGCAATGGTGCCCGCTGCATAGCCGCGTTTGCCTACCACCAAGGCATTGTGGGGCGCAGCATGGAATTTATGGCAATAGACGGCCTGCACAAAGCCATAGTGTTGGATGACGGCACGGTGGCCTTGCACATGCAAAACGTGGCGGAAATACTTTTTGAAGACGAAGCCACCATACTCAACACCGGTTCGCCGCACTACGTACAATGGGTAAACGACGTAAGCCATATAGACGTATATGGCAATGGCCGCAAGATACGCTACAGTGGCCGCTTTGGCGATAAGGGCATCAACGTAAACTTCGTAAGCAACATGGATGACGGCATAGCCATACGCACTTACGAACGCGGCGTGGAAGATGAAACATTGGCCTGCGGCACCGGCGTAACCGCCGCCGCCATAGCATCGGTAGGCAAGCAAACCGGAATGTTTGAGGTACCCGTAAAGGCGCAAGGCGGCCACCTGCAAGTGACTTTTGAAAAAAAGACAACCGATAGTGCGGAACACATAGTGCTTACCGGCGGCGCGGCTTTTGTGTTCGAGGGTTCGGTAGTCGTCAATGCGCTGCACGATGAGGTGATGCCGCTTTCATAAAAACAAGGAATTAGACAACCCGGTTTGTGCGGTCAATGCTCGCTGCTGGCCCTCGCCCCAATTTTTTTTAGGGTTATGCCAAGCACTTGTTTAGGCGTGTATATGCCGAGGTCAAACCGGTTGCGGCCAGGCTTCCCTGTGGCAAATTCTCCAAGCAGCAGGACATAAAAAACAAGGCGAACCGAATGGGTAAAAACATTTATGCGTTTGGCCTAAGTTCCTAACATTTGTCATGGTATCGAAATTTTCTTTACCTTGCCGCACATAAAAAATACTTCAACTTTATCATGACCGAAAGGGAAATATTTGGCTACGAAGTGGCCCCGGAATACAACAAGCTGGCTGCCTATTTTTCTATGGAATTTGCGGTGGACCAAGCGTTGAAAATATACAGCGGCGGCTTGGGTTTCTTGGCAGGGTCGCACCTGCGCAGCGCCTACGAGTCGAGGCAACGCTTGGTGGGCATTGGCATTTTGTGGAAGTACGGCTACTACGACCAAGGCCGCGAAGGCCACGGCATGATGCAACCATATTTTGTGGAAAAACACACCTCCTTTTTGGTTGATACCGGCATTGTCCTAACCGTTCAAATCCACAATTCGCCGGTAAAGGTAAAAGCCTATTTGTTGAAACCCGAAACGTTTGGCACCGCGCCACTCTTCCTTTTAAGTACCGACATCCCCGAAAACGACTCCATATCGCAAACCATCACCCACCATCTTTACGATGCCAACGAAGCCACGCGCATAGCCCAAACCATAGTATTGGGCATAGGTGGCGCCATGTTGCTGGATGCGCTGAACCTTGAGGTGGACAAATACCACATGAACGAAGGCCACTCGGTATCGCTCAATTTCTACTTGTACGCCAAGTACCGCGACCTGCAAAAAATACGCGAAAAGGTAGTGTTTACCACCCATACGCCCGAACTGGCCGGCAACGAAAAGCACGATTACAAGATACTGGAATCCATGTCGATGTTTTACCACCTTCAGGTACACGAGGTACAGTATTATCTGGGCATGGGGGGCGACAGCTTCGACTACACGTTGGCTTCCTTGAAATTTGCGGGCAAGGCCAATGGCGTATCGCAACTGCATGGCGAGGTGGCCAGGCAAATGTGGGGCGGCTACAACGGTATTTGCGAGATTACCGCCATTACCAACGCTCAAAACAAAAAGTATTGGGCCGACCCCGTGTTGGATGCCGCCTTGACCAAAGGAAAAGATGCCGACATTGTGGCCCGTAAAAAAGAATTGAAGCGAGAACTGTTTAAGGTAGTGGCCGACCAATGCGGCAAGCTGTTCGACGAAAATGTACTGACCATAGTCTGGGCGCGCCGCTTTGCGGGCTACAAACGTGCCGACCTCATCATGCAGGACTGGGACAGGTTTGTGTCCATCATCGAAAACCAAGACAGGCCGGTACAGGTTATATGGGCGGGCAAACCATATCCCAAGGACGAAGGCGCGGTATGGTTGTTCAACTCTATCATCAGCCGTGCGCGCGGCCTAAAAAATTGTGCGGTGTTGGTGGGTTACGAATTGGCATTGTCGGCTTTGCTGAAAAAAGGCAGCGACGTGTGGCTCAACAACCCGCGCATGTACCGCGAGGCATCGGGCACCAGCGGCATGACTGCCGCCATGAACGGCTCCGTCAATTTTTCGCTACCCGACGGCTGGGTGCCGGAGTTTGCCAAGGACAAAGAAAACTGCTTTGTGATAGCACCGGCAGAGGATTGGTTGCCCGTACATGACAAAGACAACCAAGAAGCCGCCAATTTGCTCAACGTGTTGCAGAACGACATCGTCCCCACTTATTACAACGACCAGAAACGCTGGCTGCAAATAATGAAGAACGGCGCGAAAGACGTAGTGCCCCAATTTGAATCGGCAAGGATGGTGGACGAATATTATAAGATACTTTACAAGTAAAAAAGTAGATGAATAAAAAAACCTGCCGAAAAGTATATCGGCAGGCTTTTTTATGGTGCATTTTTGCTTATTTGTCCTTCTCTTCGTGGTATTCCATTTCGGTGTTTATCTCCCAAATGTTCGCCTTGTCTTTCCTGTCGGCTACTATATTATCTACGGCTGTCATGGCGGTAAGCATGGAGTGGTCGCTGTTGTTGTATTTGTGCATACCATTGCGGCCCACCAGGAACATATTCTCGAACCTGTCGGTAAAGTCTTTTATTTCGTCAAATTGCCCGTAAGTGCCAAAATAAGCCGGATAGGCTTTCTCCATGCGCAACACCGTACTGTCCAGCACATCTTGTTTGTCTATTATTTCTATTTGGCTCAGTTCGCCGATGGCAAATTCTTTCAGGGCTTCGTCTTCCATGTTCCAAAGCTGGTCGCCCTCGTTGCAAAAATATTCCATGCCTATCCACACGTTGTTTTGGTCGGCCACCATATAGGGACTCCAATTGTTGAATACCTGCAACCTGCCCACCTTCACTTCCCTTTCCTGTATATAAATCCAGTTGTCCTGCACGGTATTGTTCACCGATGCGGGCCGGTGCTTGTCGCGCTTTATTTTCAGCTTGCTCATCAACAAGCCCACGGTTATGAAATCACGGTATAGCAGGCCATCGGCGAGTTTATAAATGTCTTGCGGCGCGGCAGGCTGCATGTGTGTTACCAATTGCTTTATGGGCATGGTGGAGAAAAAGTAATCGCATAGGTGTTCCGTTGTTTCGCCGGTTTGGGTATTGCGTATGCGCACGCTCTTCACTTTGTTCCCTTCGGTAACGACGGCATCCACTTCTCGTTCCATGTGCAGCTCGCCGCCATTGGCCACTACCTGCTGCGCCACTTCTTCCCACATTTGCCCGGGGCCGTACTTGGGGTACAAGAAACGTTCTATCAACGAGGTTTCGGTTTCTTTTTGGCTTATGCCGTCTCCGCCGTTTCCTGCATTTCCTTTTTTCTTGGTCTGTTGTTTTATGGCGTGCTGTACGGCCTTGATGATGGAAAGCCCCTTGATGCGTTGCGCGCCCCAATCGGCCGATATCTCGCTGCAAGATATACCCCATACCTTTTCGGTATAGTCTTTGAAAAAAGTGCGGTACAATTCGGTGCCGAACCGATTGATGAAGAAATCTTCCAAAGACTTTTCGTGCTTTCTGGGGCTGATGCGGGCGGCCATGTACGAGAAAAATATTTTGACGGTGCGCCACAAGCCCAAGCCCCGCAAGGTTTGTACCGACAATGTAACCGGATAGCTAAAAAAATGCTTGAGAAAATAAATGCGCGACAAGCGGCTGCGCACCAGCATTATTTTATCTTGGTTGTTGTCTTCGGCCACGGCTACCCCATTGGTGGGCACCAGCCTCGTCTTGTTGTGGTATTGTATGCGCACCGCTTCTTCGTGGGTATTTTCGATGGGCAATATTTGCAGCCACCAATCCATTACCCTGTCCGATTTCGAAAAGAAGCGATGGCCGCCAATATCTATGCGGTTGCCTTTGTAATTTTTTGTTTTACTGATACCGCCTATATCCGTTGTTTTTTCAAATATTACGGGAACAATGTCTGTACGCTGCAGCAATTCGTAAGCTGCCGTAAGACCCGCAGGGCCGGCACCCGCTACAACTGCAATTTTTTTGTCGGGCATAGGTAAATTTAAGTACTAACGGTTTTAGAAAGATTGAGCGTGAAACATATTTTTTCGCCTGCCCAAGGTACCATTACGGCGCACAATACAAACCACACGGTTTCGTACCGCAAAGTAACAATGGCGGCGAAGGTACTAAACCCCATATTCATCAAAAAAAAGAGCAACCAAAAAAGTGCTACAACCGTCATCGATTTTGGGTTTGCTGTTTGTTCTTTTTTCGGGAAACGTATAAGAAAAATATTGGCGCAATTATTGCCAAAACGACCATCAAGGGATGAATCAAAACATAAAGACTTGACACATAAACATTCAAATCAAAATACTTAAATTTTATCTTGCCGTCTTTATACCCAAACCAATCAACGGTAACGGGCGGCAATTCTAAATTTGAAGAATTATATTTCTCCAAAAATTATTTATCCGGCACGAAAAAATAAACCATGTTATTCCACATAAAGTACCTGAAATACGCCATGGGATATTGCAATATCAACTCCTTGCTATATTCCGAAAACAGTTCGGACACTTGGCGCCATGCCGGGTAATACGACAATCTGTTTTTATTGCAATAATAAGCGGTATAAACCTTCAGCGGACTCTTGCTGTCCCACATAAAAATGCTGCTGGCCAACTTGCCTTCCTCAATTTTTTGTAAAGTTTCCGCAGAAACGGAATCGATATATGTTTTTACTATGGTATCGAGTACCCTTAATTCGGGCTCATCAAAAATCCTGGAATCGACTTTTATGTGTTTGTACATGAACAGTGCGTTGTTGGCACTTTGCCATCCGCTAAAACCCGAGAACACATTGGCTCCGGTAGCTTCGTAAGTTTCTTTTTTCACAGAAATGTAACCCGACATCACCACTAATATGGACGATGCAACACCTACTATCCTATAAGGAAGGGAGGCCCCATAAGCGAACACAAAGGCCAATGCCGCCACAACCGGAAAATAAATGGCGTTGTATCTAATCAAAAACAGGCAGTATAGCAAAACCAATTGCACTACGACCGCCCACCATGGCCTGCGCAATATAATCCACAACAGCAAAGCAAACCATAAGACAGTGAGCGAGGCAAACAAACCATCGCTGCTAACCACATTGCAAACGACAAGCACCAACGGACTAAACAACAACAATACTAAAATTCTGATACCCTTGCTGCCAAACCCCAGCAAATAATCGACAGTAAAATAAAGGAACAAAGAGTCAAAAGACGTGAGCAGGAATTGGACAGTGACCAATGCCGTGTCGGACTGAGAGAAACCGTGCACCCACCTCAGGAAAGCCGAATAGCCATAAGGCCTATAGAATACCTTTGCTTCATTTTTTGCCGCGAACACATATCCGTTCGAATCGGAAAAAAGTCGGGAAAGGGGTAATTGATTTTGTATAGCCACCACAAAACAATACTTGTGGCCATGAATATTAACGCCAAGCTCCCGTTGTCCCTGTTTTTAAAAATAAAGTTTAAGAAACCGTGGCGGGGAACATCCGATTCGGACAAGTCGATAGCGGTCTTTTCTGGTGCACCCGATTTATTTGGGGGCGTGGTATTGGGTAAGCCTGTACCTGCATTGCCATTTGACTTGTTTTTTTGCTTCCTGCTACTCATTGGCCAAATGATATTTTTTTTCTAAGTACACGACAAAAATTTCAAACAATTAATATTGCAGTAATT
>JASGFI010000025.1:0-26830 GCA_047605615.1 Edaphocola sp.
GAAATGTACTAAGAGACAAACTGGTGCTCTTTTATTTATTTTTTAAACAGGCTCTTAGTGCTTTTGCTTCCATGTCAATTTCTTTTTTACGAAGGTACGGAAATAAATATTCCTACATCAACGCCCCGCTGTGACAACATTCCGAAAGGCCGACGGAAACCTAATCTTAGGGCTTAGGTGCTTGCAGCATGGCAAAAGCGAGCGTGGTGCTATTACTTTTTTACTCGCTCTTGCCAAACCCGTAAGGGTCTTTTATGCCCCTTAAAATCCTTTGTGCCGTTGCGGTTTTGTGAGAACCTATCGATATAAGCCGCCCCTACCTTATTTCCGTTCCATTTACCACTACATTCTTGAAAGTGGCCTGTTGCATGGCCTCACGGTTAAAATCGGCATCTTTGGCGGTTATGTCAAGCCCCTCGAAACTAAAATTATTGAGCCTGTCGTTGTCGCCAATATTTATGTCCAAAAACTTGTCGCAATCCAATTTTATATTTTTGAGCGTTATGTGGTCGCAGTTGGATGGCAACAGGTCTTTACGCCCTTTCAGGTCAAAAAATTGTTTCCAAGGCATGGCATATATAAGCGTAAATGCCTGTCCGGTAATGTTTTCTACGGTTATGTATTCATATTCTTGGGGGGTATCGGGCCTCAATTTCAACCACAACAGCCTTTTGGCATCCACTACTTTGCAGTTGCGCATCAATACGTTTTTGTTGTGTATGGCCTCGCTGCCGCAGGTCAGTGCCGAGTGCGAAAAACCAAAGGTGCAATCTTCGATGAGTATGTTGGTATTGGGGCCGTTTCCGCCTGCGGTATCGGCCCAGGGGCCTTTGCCGCCCTTCAAGGCTACGGCATCGTCGTTTACCGACATGTAGCAGCCTTTGATCAATACATTGTTGCATACGTCCAAGTCTATGGCATCGGAACTGGGGGCTTTGTATTCTTTGTGCGGCGCAAAAATATGCACATTTATCACTTTCACGTTATTGCATCGATAGTAATGGCTGGTCCAAAAACCCGAGTTGAGCAACCGCACATCGCGCACCTGCACGTCGTTGCAGTTCCAAATAAACAATAACCTGGGCCTTGACACTTCCAGATTGGTACATTCGGGATTTTCCTTGCGGCGTTGCCAAAAGGCTTCCCAATATTTGTAGCCGTTGCCGTCTATGGTACCCTTGCCCGAAATGGTAAACCCGTCCACCCCGTAAGCGTTGACGAGTGCAGCAAAATAATCGAGGTTTTGGCCTTCCATGCGCGAGGGCAGCTTTGGGTAATTGGCTATATCGTCCGACCCTTTGAGCCTGCCGCCTTCATCTACCCGCAAGTGCGTTTTGGGTTTAAAAAACAAGGCGCCGCTTAGATACACACCTTTGGGTATCACCACCACGCCGCCGCCATTTTTTTCGGCCAAATCTATAACATCTTGTATTTGTTTGGTTTGAAGCTTGGTGCTGTCTTTGGAAACGCCGTAGGAAGTAACCACGTATTTTTTTAAGGAAGCAACACTGCCGGGCAGGCCCACGTCGCCAAACCAAGGTGAAATAGGCGTGCCATCGGGAAACAAATCGGCCGCATGGCTATAAGCACCCTTGACCAACAGCCCAACTAAAAGGCCGACACGTAAAATTTTGGATAAGTACATGCTGTTAATTTTTATTCATCCGGGCCGGTTATTGCTCCGAATTTTTATGGAAATAATCTGTTTTAGAGGGATTAAAGGTACGAAAAAACAACCCTTTTGGCTATCCTGATTTGTGGGGGTACAACCTCCCAATATTTGCTCAACATAGCGTAGCGGCATATTGCAGCACCCTTTCGTGCAGCTTGCGCCAATGTTTGTTGGCCGCATCGGTACCCAGAAAATGATTGTGCCAAATACCAACGAAAACACCATTTGTTTCTTTTACAATGTGCAACAGCCGTTCCAGTTCGTCCCAGGCATCTTTGGTATTGCCTTTCTGGTAAAACCTGCTGGTTGCATCCATATATACGAACGGATGTACCCGCAAACCGGTAGCCATTTCCTTGCTCAAGTCGTACCAGGGGAAAGAGTGCGAAGTGCCCGCCCTGAACCCGTTTACACCGGCATAACCCATGCTGAAATCTTCTTTGATGCCCGCCGCTACCAGGTTTTGGTAGGTAAGGGGCAAATGCACTTTCAGATAATGCTGCCTGCTCCATTCGGGTTTTTGCTGCACTATGTTTTCGAGGGTAGCGTACTCGGCTTGCAGCGTATGCAGCGATTGGTAGGACAGGTAGGAGGGATGCAGGCCCCAAGCATGACCCTTGCTGAGCGTGCTTATCAATTTACGCATTTCGGGCAGTTGCGGGTCTGCATTATGGTCGTATTTGCTGCCGTCTTTGGCTACCAAAAAAAAATACAACGGGCTATGGTTGTGGCGGGCACAAAGTTTATTCATATCGTCAAATACAAACCAAGGGTCTTGCCTATAACCCGGCAACGCAAGGAGCCTGTTGGCCACTGCGCCCGGCCGCATCTTCAACATATCTTTGGCAAGGCCGCCAATGGTATTTGATAGGGTTTTGTATTTGAACTTCCATGCTACATCCACATCGTAGCTCGGCACAAACCTGAATTTGGGCAGGGGGGCTTGCAGGCCAAACATTTGTTGCAGCAGCATCGCCAAGTGCAGCAACCAAACATCCACCACCGGTTCTTGCAAAAAAGAGTATCGGGCGGCCACGCTATTTTGGTGCGGATACCTGCCATGTTCGTCTGTTTCGGCGGTGGTATATTCTTCGTACCGGCTTATCAAATAAAACACCGCCGCAAATATATCGAACGGCACCGGTGCGCCGGGTTGGTTGTAAAACAATATGGTGCTGTGTTTCCAGCGGTGTATGGCAGGTTTCACCTCGGTAATGGCCGTATCGGCCAGCAAACCATGCGCCACTATCTTCAATTGTTGGCCATGTAAATCCGCATTGCTGTAATTGATTTTGGGGCCTCCATAATTTTCCCATTCTTCCTTGTTGTCCGTGATGGAGTGGGGCAGGCCCAGCCTTTCGGCAAATATCCAATCGAAGGTATAACGATGCCGCGGCGTCAAAGGCGTTGCGAATATCAACAGGGTTTCCATAAGGTTGCAGGGTTGGCTTCCTGTTTTTTAGTTCCCAAATCAGGTTGTTTCATAAAATTCAATAGGCAATCCATCGGGGTCGGCTATAAAGGTAAAGCGTTTGCCCGTAAATTCGTCTAACCTTGGAGGCTCGTAAGCCACGCCCTTTTCGTCCAGCATTTTCAATACTTCGCCAAGGTTGGCGGTACCGAAGGCCAAATGGCGCAAACCTGCGGCTTCCGGCCCCGAAAGCCTTTCGGGCGGACGGGGAAAAGAAAAAAGTTCCACGATATATGTCCCGTTCAGCGCAAGGTCCAATTTGTAGGACTGCCTTTCGCCGCGGAACACTTCCCGCATTATTTCCAAGCCCAGCACTTGGGTATAAAAACGTTTGGAAACAGCATAATCGCTACAGATTATGGCAACATGATGGACACCGGCCAATAAACCCATTGGCCAAAATTAACGAATAGCCTTGGCTCGGAAAAACCCCCAAATCGTTAAAGAAATGCAACAAGCGTGGGGCAAAAAGTACTTTTGTAAGGTTCGTTTACCTAAATTTGCGAAAATTCATGCCGAAATGAAAAAGGTAACTACATTCTTATCGACATGTGCAGTATTGTTGTCGTTGGCATCATGCACTACCCCGCAAAGCCTCGGCAATGCTGCCGCAGCCCAAAACGACCAGCACAAATTCATGGACGGTGTAGCCGTGGGTGGCGGCACCAATAATGTACAATTGGGCCAGCACGGGCCATCATATACCAACGGCAACAACGCCAATGTGGAAACAGCCGAAGACCGAAGCCTGGCCATAGGCAAAATACGCGACGGCAAAAAACGCAACAAATCGTTATACACCTTCATAGAAGAGTGGTACGGCACGCCCTATCGTTTTGGCGGCACTTCCAAAATAGGCATCGACTGTTCGGCGTTTACGCGCCAGCTGTACACCGATGTGTACAACCTGGATTTGGACCGCACCTCGCGCGAGCAGTTTCAAAACGCATTGTCGGTTGACAGGCAACAACTGCGCGAAGGCGATTTGGTGTTCTTCAAAATTCACAGCAAGAACATTACGCACGTGGGCGTTTACCTATACGATGGCAAGTTTGTACATGCCTCGGTAAGCCAAGGCGTGGTCATCAGCGACCTTTCCGATGCCTATTGGTCCCGCTACTTTGCCGGCGCGGGCAGGGTTGGTTAAATGGCAAACGAAGAAGGTATGGTGCCAAAAAATATCTTTAAAAATAGTGCCTTGATTTTTGGTGGAATGTAAAAAGCCCTTACCTTTGCAATCCCAAAGCGGGGAACAGGTTCTTGACACAATGCAGAAGTAGCTCAGCTGGTAGAGCACAACCTTGCCAAGGTTGGGGTCGCGGGTTCGAATCTCGTCTTCTGCTCAACAGAAATTCCAGGCCGTTAAAGCGGTTTGGAATTTTTTTTTACCAATTTTATTTTTACGAAGTAAAAATAAAAGATGCCCTGGTGGTGAAATTGGTAGACACGCAGGACTTAAAATCCTGTGGGCAGCAATGTCCGTGCGGGTTCAAGTCCCGCCTGGGGCACCACTGAAAGGATACATTCTATTGTATCCTTTTGTTTTTTACCTTTGAACTCCAAAAAACGCAGAAATAGCTCAGCCGGTAGAGCACAACTTTCCCAAAGTTGGGGTCGCGGGTTCGAATCCCGTTTTCTGCTCATTACATGCCAATTTTTTTCCTTGCGCCCACAAAAGGAAGAGCTTGCCGTTTCGGGCAAGCTCTTCCTTTTGTACATTGGCGATAGCTTTGCGGATATGCAGAACCCTAAATGTATTTTTGATTGATTGGCAAAGTTGAAAATCAATCAAAGGTTGGAAAGTTGCTGGAAAAGTATCTTGGGTTAACAATGCCGGTTTGTCTTTAATTGGTCTTGAAAAGCCCAAAGAGCATTGGGGCAACGTTTGACGGATAGTCTTCCATACTTAATTGTAATGGGCTGCGATTTTTAACTTCGATAGTTTTTGGCCAAATAAATTTATTGACGTGACGCGTTAAGCCTGAATAACGGTTAATATGGACATGCCCCAAAAGCTCTTTGGGTACGTTATCTGGGTTGTCCGTGAAGATATAGACATTGTATCCCTTATAATTCCCACTCGCCTCAATAAGCATGTCTTTTACAAGCTTGGCATAATTTGGCGGCATTAAATCTAACGAGATAACCAAATATTTCTTCCCAACTATGGGGTTCTCGTCTATCGAACCAATAAACTTGCCAAAATCCTGTTTAACGCTGTGGCTTCTCCAAACGACATCTTCCTCTATTGCTTCCATATTGTTGTCAGTATTTGGATTAAAGAATGTATAATACCCCTTTCCTAAGCTATCACTTATATACCTATCCTTAATTAGTAATCCTGATTTTAGCGGAACGACATATTGGTCGGCATATTTAGGCAAAAAACCCTCAGACACTACGTTTAGCTTGGGGTCTAATTGTACGATATAATAGTCTTGGTAATTCGTTATTATTTCATCTCCAAGACCCTCTTTAGGTACCACTCTAATAACCCACCAAAAACAGTTCCTGTATTTATCATATATTATCCTTTTGTACACTAAAGAAATTTTGTGCTTTTCTATCATGGTGTAAAGATGCAACTTGGGTTCAATGGTTTCGTTGTTATAAAACAGTGTTGAACTATGCGAATATCCAAATACGGGAACATTGTCTGAAGAATAATCACCATACGGAGCTGTTTCTATACTTTCTAAAGCATTATAATAACTGGAACATTTAGGTATCTTATATGGCAGGGGAATTGCATTTTCATTCTTTTTGACCGACAATTTGTAAGCAAAATAATCATTGCTAAGAGAAACAATCGAATCACAAGCCAACTTCTTAAAAGGAGCAATTACGGTAATGGCTGTAGAATCTTTTGTCGAAAATCTTATCGGGAAATTACTATGTTTGGTAAACCACCAAGGCTTCTGTTTGTAACCAAGGGGATTATCCGAATCGTGTAAGGGCGTGGGCGTGTTTTTAAACGAAAAAACATCCAATATGTTTTTGTGCCTATCAATAATGCAGATTGCAGAATCGTGCATATTGCCTAAATATGTGGGAATCCTCACAAGCATGATGCGGCTACTGTCCAAAACCTCGTAGTCAAATAAATATTCTGTTTCTTGTAAAGCGACATCAATACTATCAATGATTGCGCCCCTTTTATAATCATAGATGTAGATTACATTACGATAATTATCCAACGTCGAGATTAAATTGTTGTTCTCGTCGATGCTCTTGAATTTTACGAGCTTTTGGTTAGAAAATATAATGGGCACATTGCCATTATCCTTAAATGTTAGGTGTCTTATTCCTTTGGTTTGCGCATTGCAACTTGAAAAAAGGAACAGTGTACATATCGAAAAAATCCCCCGAAAGGGGGATGTGTTGTTTGTTTTCATATTTTTTTTAATAAAACACTTTCGTTGGCGCGATAGATTTTTTGTCTAAATGTTTTTCTGTTCTAATTGTCACAACAAACTACCCTAATATTCTTCAATGACGTACCCTCTACATCGCAAGTACTGCCATCACCATAGCATCCTACATCTTCGCCGCCTGAAGAATCTCCGTGCCACGACATGCTACAGCTATTGGTGGCAACGCCAAACCCGGGATCGGCAGCTTCCTTCCAAACGTATAACTTATATACTCTATCTTCGCCGGAAACTTGGTAGTACTCAACCCTGTCATAACCATCGGGTGTAACGTCTTCGTCTTCCGAGGGATAGCAATCCGGTCGTTCTTGCATGAAGCTACGCAAAATAGTGTTGGGCAGCATTTGGCGATACCTGCGTGTACCACAAATGCTTCTTGGCCTATCCTGTCCACTATTTTGGTTCTTGCACCAGCAGCCGGAAGCCGTTGCCGTGAATGTTCACGATGCTCACGTTGTCGTCGTCGCTGAGGTATTTGCGCAGTTTGGCTATATATACGTCCATGCTGCGGCCATTGAAATAGGTGTCGCTGCCCCAAATGCGCTTCAATGCCAGTTCTCGCGGCAACAGGTCGTTCTTGAACTCGCACAGCATTTGCAGCAAGGCGTTTTCCTTGGGCGACAAGGTGTGTTCCTTGCCGTTGATGCTCAGTATGCGCAACCTGCTGTTGAGCTTGAACTTGCCGAAAGCAAACTCTATTTGCAACGGGTTCTTTTCCAGAACCTCGGTACTGCGCTTCAATATGGCCTTTATCTTGAGCAGCAACACCTCGCTGTCGAAAGGCTTGGTGATATAATCGTCGGCACCCAGCTTGTAGCCGGTTACCACGTCTTCTTTCAGGCCGCGTGCAGACAAGAAAAACAAGGGTACGTCGGGGTCGGCATTGCGTATTTCCTCGCCCAAAGCAAAGCCGTCCATATTGGGCATCATTACGTCCAGCAGGCACAAATCGAATTTTTCGCGCCTAAATGCAGCCAAGCCCAATATGCCGTCGCGGAACAGTTCCACTACATAATCGTGCAGCTCCAAATAATTTTTCAATACTTGACCCAAGTTGGCATCGTCTTCTACTAAAAGGATTTTTGCTTTTTCGGCTTCCATAACTTTCGTTTGATTATCCAAATGTAAAACCACTGGGTTAATAAAATGTTGATGGAGATAAATTTTTTTTCTTACAATTGTCCTAAAGTTAACAAATGGTTGGTTGCGAGCCGTTAAAATGGCGCCATGGGGCAAATGTGCAGGGTATTGAAATTTTGAAATTCTACCAAATTGGTAGAAATACAAAAACGAATGGTAATTTCGCTTCTTGATTCGGCAGGTTTGCCCAAGAATGGATTTAGGAGATTTTTAAAAAACCGGGAATGAAAAAGTGTGGCAACAAACATTTATTGCTTGCGCTAAGCCTTGCTGCTGCGCTGCTCTACCGGCCCCAACGGGCATCGGCGCAATATGCGGTTAAGGACTACAAAGGGCAGGCGGGAAATGTAGCCGAGGCGGACAGCTTGGTTGCTTCGGACAGTACCTTGTTCTTGCGGCAAACAAGGTTTCCTCCGGACGTTTTGACACCGAAATTGTGCATGAGGATGGCGGTTTTCTCCGCCCGCCTCAAGGCTTATGCCCAGTCTTTAAAATACTATTACCTCTCCTTGAAATTGAAGGAAAAACAAAAGCCATGGGTCAAAAACGAGCCGCCGGACACCTTGAGCGACAGTATGCTTATCGGCTTCGTTTACGACAAGGACAGTTCGGTTTCCGATACGTTATTGATACACGCCCGGGAACAAACAAGAAAGGGCGGCAAGCTGAAATTGCGCGACATAACCCAACCATTCAGGGACGGCGAACAGGGCATTGCCTACGGGGTGTTGTTGCACATTAAACAGCCCAGCCCCGGCAGCCGCAGGGCATACACGTTTATCAACAATGTGGGGCACATGTTCGTAACCTTGGTGAAATACGAATTGGACGGCAGCCACGTAAGCAGGACATTTGGGTTTTACCCGAACAAGGACAATATACTGTCGGCCACACCATTATTGCCGCGGTCCAGTGCGGTATTCAAAGACGATGCCGACCACCAGTGGGACGAAACAGTGGCCAAGTTCATAACCAAGAAACAATTCAAATCGATACTGAGGAAGATAAACCAGTATGGCCGCAAACGCTACCATTTAAACAAAAACAACTGTACGGATTTTGGGTTGACCTTGGCCAATGCGGCAGGAATAATCATCGAAGATACGCAAGGCTCGTGGCCGCTGGGTAGCGGCAACGACCCGGGCGATGCCGGGCAAAGCGTGTTGGAAGGCAAGGTAACGGATACCGGAAACAGCGAGGATTTGTTCATTTGTACCTATCGTTAGCACAACACGGACGGACAAAAAAGCAATACTGTCTGGCAAGGAGGCTGGAAAAACAAGCATAACCCCCTTTGTTGCCAATACGGTACCCTATCTTGTATTGCTTTGGTTTTGTGGATACGGGATTGTCGAGGCCAACGAATGTTTCCTTTTCTATGTTTAAAAAACCTCTTGCTTTGGCTATTACAGCTTGGGTTTTCCCGTTCATATTTTCGTGTTTGGCACTTGATGTTTGGTTTGTAACGGCATTGAAAATGCCTGTCAAATGGTTGTCAAAAGTTTTAATCACGCCAAAGCGAGAAACAAAAAAGGACTTCACACGACATGAACAATTTTGCAAAAGAGCAGAGTTTCGTCTAAGTTGAACGTTTCGGCATCGATTTGCGAAAAATTTTGTAAGTTCGCAACACCAAGCGGTTTTGCTTACGGTAGTGCCAAAACCAAGGTTTTGGGTTCGCTGTTGCCGCACCATCGCAAAGCCGTTGGGAAAAACAACTATTTTTTTGAACAACCAACACAGTTTTTTGCGCCTTATTGCATTATTGGCAATATTTGGTTGTGCCGTGGCTCTTGCCCCGGGTTGCGCCAACATTGTGCCGCCGGCGGGTGGCGCCAAAGATACAATACCTCCCGTGCTGCTTTCCATGTACCCTGCCGATTCCGGCCTCAATATTTCACCCAAGAAAATCGTACTGAGGTTCGACAAGTTCATGGAGGTGAAAGATTTGGAAAAAAACATGGCCATGTCGCCCTTGCTCAACATCAACCCCACCGTTATTTCCTACGGCAAACGCATAGAAATTACCATTGCCGATTCGCAATTGGCGGCCAACACCACCTACAATTTTTCGCTTGGCAACTCCTTGGTCGACAATAGGGAAAACACGCCCTACAAAGGTTTTACCTACCTTTTCAGCACGGGCAGCTACTTCGACTCCTTGCAATTGGCAGGCTCTATTGTCAATGCCGCTACCGGGCACACAGACTCGGGTATGCTGGTAGCCCTCTATAATGCCAACGAGAGCGATACTGCCGTGATGCGCAAGAAACCGTTGTACATCGCCAGGGCAGACCCATCGGGCAAATTCAAGTTTGAAGCATTGCCCCACAAAGCCTTTCGCATCTATGCCATCAAAGATGCCAACAACAATTACATCTACGATTTGGGGCAAGATGCCATAGGTTTTCTGGACAGTACCGTAAAGCCTGCATTTGAAACCTCCCCCTCCATAACCCTCTATACTTTCGGCGAAACAATAGACACCGGCCGCGCGGCCCCGCCCGATTCGTTGAAGCAAAAGCCGGCCACTGCACCGCCTGCGCCGCCCGGCCACCTGCCCAAATACGCGGCAGGCCCCAACGCGGGCAAAGGGGGCAAAGACGATTTCGGTTATAGGGTACAGGTAGATACCAACAACCTGGCCAAGCGCAGCTTCGATATAAATAAGCCGCTCGTCGTCACGCTCTTCAGCGACCTCGCCGCATTGGATAACGGGAGGGTGTACCTTAGCTACGACAATAATGGGATAGAAGTAGAGGCCGTGTCGCACATAAAGGCAGACAGCGGCACCCTGAAAATAACCACTCAATGGCAAGAAGACAAAGTATATACCTTGAGGCTGGTGAAAGGCTGGGCTACCGACACGGCAGGAAAGGATGTAATGCCCGGCAAATACAGGTTTAGAACCATGGGCAGCGATGATTATGCCAACCTAATCATACATCTTGCCAAAGATTTTTACGACGACAGCATGGTATTGTTTGTGTACAGAACGGGCACAGGTAAAGATGCCGACAGCGTGTACCAAAAACCCGTTACGGACAGCATCGTGACCCTTAAAAGATTGGTGCCGGGCGAGTATGGAATGCGCATAATAGTGGACAAGAACCGCAACGGTGTATGGGACGGGGGCAACCTCCTGGAACGCAAGCAACCGGAAAAAGTATTGCCCTATTGCGACAAATTGATTTTGAAAACAGGCTGGGATACCGAACAAGATTTTGGCCCCGCAAATACCGACTGCAAAGACAGGAAATCCATCATGGGCAACGACCCGGGCAATAAGCCCAAACCCAAGGGGCCGCCCACCATGGGCAAACCGGGCATGGGCAAAGAATAGGGAATTGGGGACATCCATAAATATCGGCTTTTGCCATGATGTTTGTCCAAAACGCAATACCGGCCAACGGTTAACCAAATCATTGTTGCGATAGCGCATATACGGCAAAGGAGGCCAGCCAATGCTCGCCGCCATAGTTGCCTTGCGTAAGCGTAGGCAAAGTATTGTTCAAAAAAGCGGCGGCCTTCTGCCGAAAAAGTTTTTTCCACTTGTGGCCTTCCGGCAATGCCTTGGCTATGCCCGCCATGCACCAAGCGCGCGAAAACGACAATCCGTCCAAGTGCACTATTTGGTAATCGTTCCTGTCGCTCACGGTGGGCAGGGTACAGATGCGCTCTATGCTGCGGCCTTCGTAAAATTTATCGAGCCAAGTCACGAACTCTTTCTTGGGCAAGATGCGCCGCATCAAGTCGGCTATTTCCAAGCTGGGTGAAAAAAAATCGCTGCCGTCCGGCTCCAGGTAGGCGGGGGTGGCCGCGTTGTTTTTATAAAACTCCAACGATTTGGCAACGATGGCCCGCTCAAAAGCCGTGTCCTTGCTTTTGCGTGCCCAGTCGAGCGCAAAGCACATGGCAAAGGCCGTGTTGGGATGCACGCCGGTACGGTTGGGGTAGGTTTGCTTGGGCAGGTATTCCTTCCATTGGTCCACTATTTGTTGCGTAAGCGGGTACAGCGCACCGTGCCAATGCGCCATGTACCTTTCCGGTGCGCCCATCAATTCTTCGTCCAGTTTCAGCAACCAAGCCCAGCCGTAGGTGCGTTCAAAATTTTTGCCCACCGAATATTGGGTAAAATACTTGGCCTCGGCCAGCATCTTTTCCGCCCGGAAAGTATTGTCGAGCTTGTTGATGATTTCCGAATGGTTTTCCATTTCGGGAAAGGCCTTGAGCAGGTGCACCAGCATCCAGTGGCCATGCACGCTGCTGTGCCAGTCGAAGCAACCATAGAAAGCCGGGTGCAGCTCGTGTGGCAGCAACACGGCATCGGCGGCGCTATCGGCAGTGTGCGAGGTTTTGTTGGGAAACTCTTGGTTCATGCACCTGAGCGGCAGGGCAGAGAGCTGTTGGGCCACTTTTGTATTCCAGAGCAGGCTGTCTTGTGCCTGTGCAATGCCAACACAAAGGGTGCAGCAAATAGTAGCGGTTATTTTATGGAACATGCCCATTCGGGAAGAATTAAGCGTCGGGAAATTTCGGTCCAAATCTAAAGTTGCAAAAAACAAAAAAGCAGGAGCCGATTGCGGGTGGCTCCTGTTTTGTGCGCCGTTTGTCAGCAAACTAAATTTAGCTGCCCGCCTTCCCCTTGTTCTTCCTTTTTTCGTTGAACAACAGCACGTCTTCAATATTGGTATGATCCAGGCCCTTGCCTATTATTTTCTTGTTTTCGTCCAACAGGTATATGCGTGGCGTGCTATATACATCGTACTTGCTGCGGTAGTCGGTATTGTTATGGGCGTCCACCACGTTGTTCCAGTTGCGTATGCCCAGCTTGTCTATGGCTTTTTGTATGTCGTTGAGGTCGCCTTCGGTAGATATGGCATATACTTTTACGCCTTTGTTTTTCAGCACCGCCCTGTAAACCGAGTCAACCTTGGGCACTTCGGTGGTGCAATGGCTGCAATCCTTCGACCAAAAAACAAGCAAGGTATAAGGCGCGCCGAATTTCAACAATGAGTTGTCCTGTAGGGTAAAGGCATCTTGCAATTGCAAGTCGGGCGCTATATTGCCTATCACGTTGGGTGCTATTTTCTTGGCGCGGTCTTCGTACTTGGCCAGCGAGGCAGAATCTAACCAAAAGGCATCGCCGCGCATGTAATATTGTTCCACAAGGTGTACGAACACTTCGTCCATGCCCATTACCTTGCTTTTCTCGGCATTGTTGGCCAGCCAATGCAGGGAGTATTTAAAGAACTCGGGTTGCTTGCGTACTTTGGCCAGCAGCGTATCGCTCTCTGCGTTTACCGAATCGGGTACGGGGAAAACCAGCCGGTTGAAATATTCGTCCAACTTGGCATCGTACACCGGCGAGTTCATTAGCCGTTGGTTCTTGAAGTTGAACTTGTCCCAATAATGGGTTTTGTAGTAGGTGTAGGCAAAATTGGAGTCCACGGTTTTGGTGCCGGGCAGGTAATGGGTGCCTTCCGGCACTTCGGGTGTCCATAGCGCGTTGAACACGTCGGCCAGGTAAGTGCCGGGGTATTTGGCCGCATAGTCCTTGCGGTACGCTATCAGTTGCTTGGCTTCCTTGGAGGCTTTGTTGCGTATGGCTTGCGTGTCTGCGGCATTTTTGGCATTCTTCAACTCTGCCGTATAAGACTGTTGCTTTTTGCCGTAGTTCACCAAAAATTTTTCGTAGTCGGCATAACGGGCATTTTCTTCGCTGCCCTTGAAGCCCACGTTCAGGGGCATGTCCACCGTATCTATGCTGATGCTGAAATTGTCGCCGTTGTTGAGTACCATTTCCGCAAATTTGGCCCTTTTGTCGAACAAAATCATATAGATGCCGCCCAATACGCTGTCTTTGCTTTGCAACACGGCAGTGCGCTTGTTGATGACCTTGGCCGAATCGGTTTTGTAAATGGTGGGCAGGGGCTTGGCGTAATAGTGTGCCAGGTAGATGTATTCGTCTTGCACATCTTGCTTGAAGTTCACTTCTATCTTGTAGCCATTTTTGGCAAAACCGCTCATGGCGGCCAGCGCGAGCATACTTGCGCCTAAAACTTTCTTAAAATCCATTTGAGTATATTTCTTTATAATTTTTGCCATTGGTTATCGGGCTTTGACCCGGTTGTGTAATACAGACCTCCAAAACTAATCAATGCCCGCCACGCTCCACTAATTTTTCGACTACCTTTGCAAACGGTTAACAAGCAAAGCGCACACATTGGCAAGGAAAAACAGAAAGACGGTAATAGAAGGCCTAAGGTTGGAACGATACGCTGCCGAAGGCAAATCCATAGCCCATTTGGAAGACGGCAAAACACTATTCGTGGAAGGTGCCGTGCCCGGCGACGTGGCCACGGTATTGGTCACCAAAAACAAAAAAAGCTATGCCGAAGGAAAGGCATTGGCCATAACGGCTTTTTCGCCGGATAGGGTAGTCCCCTTCTGCGAACACTTTGGCGTATGCGGCGGGTGCAAATGGCAAATGTTGCCTTACGACAAACAATTGGCCTACAAACAAATACAAGTAACCGACCAATTGTCGCGCATAGGGCAGGTAGCCTTGCCGCCTATTTTACCCATCGAGGGCAGCCGGCAGCAACGCCATTACCGCAACAAACTGGAGTTTACCTTTAGCCAACTGCGCTACCTTACCCGCGAGGAGATAGAGGCCACCGGCGCCGACGAGCTGCAACAAACGCCCGCCCTCGGTTTTCATGCGCCGGGGATGTTCGACAAGGTGGTGGACATTGGTACCTGCCACCTGCAACCCGAACCTACCAACAAAATAAAAAACCTGTTACGCAAAACGGCACAGGAACACGACCTGCCCTTTTACAACCACAGGACACACGAAGGTTGGCTTAGAAACGTAATAGTCCGCGTGGCCACCACGGGCGAAGTAATGGTAAACCTGATAGTGCAGCACGATAGGCCGGAACTGAAAATGTTGCTCGATTTATTGTTGCAAGAAGCACCCGAAATTACTTCCCTGCACTATACCATCAACGGCAAACTGAACGATACCATTTACGATTTGGAAGTGAAAACTTATTTTGGCAAAGGGTATATCGAAGAGTTCTTGGAAGATTTCAGGTTCAAGATTTCGCCCAAGTCGTTTTTTCAAACCAATACCAAACAAGCCGAAAAGCTGTACCAAATAACCCGCGAATTTGCCGGACTAACGGGTAACGAAGTGGTGTACGATTTGTATTGCGGCACGGGCAGCATAGGCATATTTTTATCGAAAGGAGCCAAGAAAATAATAGGCATAGAGGCGGTGCCCGATGCCATAGAAGACGCCAAGCTCAATGCCGCCTGGAATGGTTTGGAGCATTGCCATTTCTTTGCGGGCGACGTGAGCCATATAGCCACCGATGATTTTTTTGCGCGGCATGGCCGCCCCGATGTCATCATCACCGACCCGCCGCGTGCGGGCATGCACGAAAAACTGGTGCAGCAATTGTTGAAGATGCGTGCGCCAAGGGTGGTGTACGTTAGCTGCAACCCGGCCACCCAAGCCCGCGACCTACAGTTGCTCGATGCGGCTTACGAGGTAAAGAAACTGCAACCGGTGGATATGTTTCCGCATACGCACCACATAGAAAACGTGGCATTGCTGGAGTTGAGGGGAAATGGCCGGGGATAACCATTCTCTTGGACAAAGACGAGGTGTATGACGAAACATAAGCAAGACAGCCAACAATAAATCAGCGGCTAATCTTGGGATTTGTCCGTGTCCGTAAAAATGTCCGCAATATGGTAAATGTCAAATTTTATTTAGATAAGGCTGATATGCAAAAAACAGCAGAGCCGCTCTGTCTCATTTGGCCTGCCGCACCAAAAACATAGCCCCAAAATCAATTACCTTTGCACCCTCATGAACCTGCAAACCTTGCTGGGATTGTACCAAAACGATGATCGCTCGAAACAAATAGCGGCGGGCATCTCCTTGCCCAATCCCAAGCTGCGCCTGCAACTGCGCAACCTCAAAGGTGCTTCCATTGGTTTTGTGGCCACCGCCGTATGGCACCTTGCCCATGCCAACCACGTTTTTGTACTGAACGACCACGAAGAAGCCGCCTATTTCCTCAACGACATGGAGGGCCTTACCGATGCGCTCGACATCTGTTATTTCCCATCTTCTTTCAAGAAAAGCAACGACTACGCCCAGCTCAACAGCAGCCACATAATGCTGCGTACCGAAGCCCTCTCCAAGCTGGGCGGCAAAGATAATTTGCCCCACAAAAAAGTACTGGTTACTTACCCCGATGCTTTGTTTGAAAAAGTGGTAAATGCCTCGGCATTGAGCGGCAACATGATTCATATAAAAACAGGCGAAAACCTGAAGGCCGACAGCCTGATGCAACGCTTGGTGGACCTTGGTTTCAAACGCGAAGATTTTGTGTACGAACCGGGGCAGTTTGCCATGCGCGGCGGCATATTGGACATTTACTCCTTTGGCAACGAACACCCCTACCGCATAGAGCTTTTTGGCTCGGAGGTGGACAGCATCCGCATATTCAACCCCGAAACGCAATTGTCGGAAAGGAAGCTGTTGCAAGTGTCCATCCTTCCCAATATCGAAACCAAATTCGACACGGAAGAAAAAGTAAGCCTCTTGGAATATTTGCCGGCCAACACCGTTTTTTGGTTCAAGGATTTGCCATTTGCCATAGATAAATTATCGGCTTTGGAGGCAGAACTACCCGAAAAATTAAACAAGCACGGCCACGTAGCGGCCATAGCGCAGGAAGAGCAAACCATACGCCGGTTATCGGTGGCCGATTTTGAACAAACAGACAGTTGGAAACAATTGTTGCTGGATCGGCACCTGATACAATGGACGGAAAAAGAACCCGGCGAAGCCGCATTGGCAGATGCTGTAACGGTAGATTACAAAACCGACGCCCAGCCCGTTTTTAACCGAAACTTCGAGTTGCTCGTCGGCAATTTGCAACGCCAATCGGAGGCGGGTTACACGTCCTATATTTTTGCGGAAAACGCAAAACAGTTGGAAAGGTTGCGGTCAATATTTGAAGACAGCGGCGCGCAAATAAACTTTGTACCCATTCCGGCTTCGTTAAGCAAGGGCTTCGTGGACCACGAGCGCAAGATACTGGCCTACACCGACCACCAAATTTTTCAACGATACCATAAATACAAAGTAAAGCAAGCCTACAGCAAGGGCAAGGCCATAACGCTGAAAGCCTTGAGGGAACTGCAACCCGGCGATTACGTAACGCATATAGACCACGGCGTGGGCGTGTATAGCGGCTTGCAAAAAATAGAGGTCAACGGTGCCTTGCAAGAGGCGGTGCGCATTCTCTATCGCGATAATGACGTGCTGTACGTCAACATCAATTCGCTGCACAAAATAAGCAAGTACACGGGCAAAGAAGGTACCGTACCGAAAGTAAACAAACTGGGCAGCGATGCCTGGGAAAAACTGAAAAACAAAACCAAGCGCCAGGTAAAAGACATAGCCGCCGACCTCATAAAGCTATACGCCAAGCGCAAGGCATCGCAAGGCTTTGCCCACACGCCCGACAGCTACCTGCAAACGGAACTGGAAGCCTCTTTCTTTTACGAAGATACGCCCGACCAAAGCAAGGCCACTGCCGATGTAAAGAAGGACATGGAAGCACCTGCCCCCATGGATAGGTTGGTGTGTGGCGATGTGGGTTTTGGCAAAACGGAAATAGCCGTGCGCGCGGCATTCAAGACGGTGGCCGACAGCAAGCAAGCGGCCGTATTGGTGCCCACTACCATCTTGGCCTACCAACACTATCAGACGTTCAGGGAAAGGCTGGCAGATTTTCCGTGTACGGTCGAGTTCATCAACAGGTTCAAATCGGCCAAGGAAAAAAAGGAAACACTAAGGCAGGTAGAAGAAGGAAAAATAGACATCATCATAGGCACACATGCCTTGCTGGGCAAGGAAGTGAAGTTCAAAGACCTGGGTTTGCTGGTAATAGACGAAGAGCAAAAATTTGGCGTAGCCGCCAAGGAAAAACTACGCGAACGCAAAGCCAATGTGGACACGCTGACCCTTACGGCCACGCCCATACCGCGCACCTTGCAGTTCTCGCTCATGAGCGCCCGCGACCTGAGCATCATGAACACGCCGCCGCCCAACCGGCAGCCCGTGCATACCGAACTGATAGGCTTTGACGAAACCACCATTCGAGATGCGCTGTACTACGAAACCGAGAGGGGCGGCCAAGTGTATTTTGTGCACAACAGGGTGCAGAGCCTGCCCGGCATGGCCGAGAAACTGCGCGAGCTTTGCCCGGATTTGGATATTCAGGTAGCACACGGCCAAATGGAGGGGGCCAAGCTGGAAAAGACTTTGCTCGATTTTATGGCCAACAAATTCGACGTGCTGTGCTGTACCAATATAGTGGAAAGCGGCGTGGACATCAGCAATGCCAATACCATCATCATCAACAATGCACACCAGTTCGGCCTTAGCGACCTGCACCAGTTGCGGGGCAGGGTGGGCAGGAGCAACAAGAAGGCATTTTGCTATTTGGTGGCGCCTTCGCTGGTAACATTGCCCAACGACAGCAGGCGCAGGTTGCAAACATTGGAACAGTTCAACGAACTGGGCAGCGGCTTCCAGATAGCCATGCGCGATTTGGACATACGCGGCGCAGGCAATATTTTGGGTGGCGAGCAAAGCGGGTTCATAGCCGAGATAGGCTTTGAAATGTACCAGAAAATATTGGCCGAAGCCATGCACGAACTGAAAAGCACCGACTTTGCCGATGTATTTGCCGACGAGCTGGAACAAAAACGCGATTACGTAACAGACTGCACGGTAGATACCGATTTGGAATTGTTGATTCCCGACGAATACATCTCCAACGTTACCGAAAGGCTGTCGCTATACAGCCAATTGGACAATATGGAAGATGAAGAAGAACTGCAAATGTTTGCAGCGGAATTGACAGACCGCTTTGGGCCGATGCCGCCGCAAGTGCGCGATTTGTTCACGGCTTTGCGCTGCCGCACCATGGCCAAGGGTTTGGGCTTCATGAAGCTGATATTGAAAAACAAGCGCCTCAGGCTTTATTTCATAGACAATCCGGAGTCGCCCTATTTTGAAAGCGACGTGTTCAACCACATCATGCAATACATCCAGACATCGGTAAACAATGCCCGCCTGAAACAAGTTGGCAAAAACTTCATGCTGCTGGCCGACAACATAAATTCAATGGCCGACGTGGCTTGGTTCCTGAACGGCATGGACATGGAAAGGGGCGTTAAAAAAAACGAACAACATAAGGTGCATTAGTAAACTATTGGCCGTTATGGGTTTGGTTTGTTGGAAATATTTGTTAAGGTGCTGTGATTTGTGCGCAACAATACATATCTTGGCAAAGTATTTAACCAAAACCAAAAACCAATGCTACATTGTCTTCCTCTAAAAGCAATAGCGGTGCTGGCTCTTTCCGGTACCGTAACTATGGGCAGCCTGACCGCAGCGGCTGCCAACACCAAAATATTGCGCATTGCCCCGGCCAAATCCAAGATTAACCTGACGAACTACTACGTTTCGGAAGTGGTGGACGACAGGGTAAACAAATCGGATATTGGCTACATCACCACCGGTGCCTACAATTATTTTCTGAAGGCCAATTTTGAACAACCCTTGAAAGATGAAATCTCGCAATTCATCAGCGAAGGCGTTAACCAGAACCCCGGCGGCACGCCCGTTTCGCTGCATGTGGTGGAATATGCCCTTTCCGAAAAATCGTCTTTCAAGGGTGCGGAGATAGCATTGACCACGCACTACGTATTGTATGCGAAAGGTGGCGGCAGGCTGTTGGACTATTCGACCGTTGACACCCGCGGCACCGGCATGAACATGGGCGCATTTGCGGCGCAACTGATGCGCAACAACCTTGCCAATTTCCTGGCAAGCACCGACAACAACATAAGAAGCGTGGTGGCCCTGATGAAAAGCAACCAAGAAATAGCGGTTAGCTATGTGCTGGTTACCGAACCCGCCCTGCCGCAACTAAAACCTTATAACCCCCAACGGCCGATAAATATTCGCAACTTTGGCGGAAAAATACCCGCCAACGCACAAGGCATGGCCGGTGCCGAGAGCGGGCTGCGCGTAACCTATCAAATACGCAACATAGACGGCGCGCCGAAGGCCATTGTGGAACTGCTGCCATATTTCGACCAATCGAAAGCATGGATAAAATCGGGGAACGAATTAAGCAAAACATTGGCTTACCAACAAACGTTTTTCAAGATTGCCGCTTACGTAACCAACGAATTTATCAAGGAATTGGGCACCCGTAAATTTGTAATGGCCGGCTTGGAAAAAGATTTGGAAGAGATGAAAAACCGCTACGCCACCATGTTGAAGGAGATGCAGCAGAAATTTCTTGCGGAAACAAATTATGGAGAAGACATAGCCATGGTCAACGACTGGAACCGCAATTTGTCGTTTTACCCATCGCCCTTTGTGGCCAGCAACTAAACCAATTATCGAGCATCGTATTTTTTGAAACAGCGGCGACCGGATTTGGTCGCCGCTGTTTTTTTGTTGGAAAAAAGTATGGTTGGAGAAATGTTGGCGGGTATTCATTCTTCGCAATACACTTATAAAGCACTTGCGCCCCCCATCACCATACCCCCCAAAAGTATCATACAGGCTCATGTAAAGTGCGAACTTTCGCTTTTATCACTTATGGCCACACTCTAAAATACGCCCGCGACCGACCCCATTTTGCCGAAGGTGCAACCAAAAATGAAAATAGGCCGGCGCCCTATTGCGTGCCGATTTTATTTTAACGTACTTTGTCGCTTCATATTGCGTTAATCATATTGATGGCCCAACAACCGACATTCTTGAAATTTTGGACCGCTACCGTACAGGAAAGGGTGGCGGTGGCCTGTGCGCTGGCCATGATAGGCGGCTTGTTTTTCAGCCGGGCCTTGCTTTCCGTATCCATGATAGTGATGCTGGCCAATGCGCTGCGGCCTCCAACGGTGGGGGCATATTTCCAAACCTGGTACCGGAGCGTGTTTTCCATGGCCTGCCTGGGCTTTTTTTTTGTCTATTTAATATCGGGGCTTTGGAGCGCGAACAAGTCTTTTTGGTGGGCCGAGGTGGTGAACAAGGTGCCGTTTGCCATTTTGCCTTTCGCCTTTCTTTCTGTTCCGTTAAAAAAGCCCGGGTACCGATACATTTTGTTCAACGGCATCGTTGCCATGCAATTATCGGTCATAGCCTACAGCCTGCTGCAACTGGGCATGAATCCCGACTATTATTTGGAGGGCTACGAACATTCGCACCCGCTGCCCACCACCAAGTATGGCGACCATATAAGGTTTAGCATATCGCTGGTGATTTCCATTTTATTGATGTGCTTCACGCTGTTCGATGGCGACAAGGGGAAGCCCGGCGCAGTGCAAAAATTCTTTTTTATATGCAGCATGGTGCTGTTCGTTGTGTACATACACATATTGGCCGCCAAGACGGGCTTGTTGAGCCTGTACGTAGCGGCCATGATGTACGGAGGCTATAGGCTGGGCCGCAAGAGCAAATTGATGGGCGGGATATTGATAATGGCCGTGGCGGCCTTGCCCGTGGTGGCCTATTGGGCGGTACCCACCTTCAAAGCAAAGATGGACTATGTGCGGCTCGAAATAGACAAGACGATGCACGACCAGCATTTCGATTATAGGTTCAGCGATGCGGGCCGCATGATTAGCTATGCGTTGGGAACCAAGCTTATAGCGCAAAACAAATGGAAAGGCGTGGGTGCCGGCGACCTAATGGACGAGATGAACGGAGCCTACGATAGTTTTTACCCGGAGGTAATCAAGAGGGAGCGTTACGGCCCCATAAACCAATTTATGTTTACCGCGCTCTGCGTAGGCATACCCTTGAGCCTGATACTGATACCGCTTGCCTTGTCGCCCATGTTTATGAGGGTACGGAAATCGGAGTATCTAAAAGTTACGGCCATGGTGATGCTGGCCAGCATGATGGTAGAGTCAATGTTTGAAATACAGTTTGGCGTATTTACTTTCTTGTTTTTCACCTGCCTTTGGGTCAATCTGTTGGGTAAAAATGAGGGGCAGACTTGCTTCGAGCAATTTTAAGGAGCATCCACCAATTTTTCGAAAAAAGTTTAGTACACGAGCTAAACTTTTTGTATTTTTGTATTTTTTTTACAATGAAAGCTACAAAAATACAATATGGGAGATAACCTTATTTTACGTGAAAAATATTTAGACAAAATAAAACCTTACATAGGAAAACAACTTATTAAGGTTTTGGTGGGGCAACGGAGGGTAGGGAAAAGCTACATCCTGTTGCAAACCATGGCAGCAATAAAAAAACAAGACGATGATGCCAATATCATACATATCAACAAGGAAGAGTTAAGTTTCGAGCAGCTAAAAACGGCTGCCGACCTGAATAACCATGTATTGGAAAACACCAAAATAGGGGCTAAAAATTATGTTTTTATAGATGAAATACAGGAAATAGAAGGGTTTGAAAAGGCATTGAGGAGCCTTTTGCTCAACCCCGCCTACGATTTGTACTGCACGGGAAGCAATGCCAACATTTTATCGGGCGAACTATCTACTTTTTTGAGTGGCAGATATATCGAGATACCCGTTTACAGCTTGTCTTTCAATGAATTTTGCGAATTTCAGCAATTGGAAAACAACGAAACAACCCTGCAACAGTACCTTAAATTTGGCGGTTTGCCCTACCTCAAGCATTTGGCCCTGGAAGATGAAATTGCCTTCGATTACATAAAAGGTGTTTACAATACTATTATTTACAAAGACCTGATCCGGCGTTACGAAATTAGAAACACGGCTTTTTTGGAAAATTTTGTACGCTTTCTTGCCGGTAATACCGGACAGCTTTTTTCCGCAAAAAAAATCAGCGATTACCTTAAATCGCAACAAATCAACATAGCCGTTTCGCAGATTATCAATTATACCAATTACCTCACCACCACCTATCTGGTACACAAGGTAAAACGCATGGATATTGTCGGGAAAAAGATTTTTGAAATCGGGGAAAAGTTCTACTTTGAAGATTTGGGGCTAAGGCATGCCATTCACGGTTTCCGCCAAACGGATTATGGCAAAATTTTGGAAAATGCAGTTTACAATCACTTAATAATCAATGGTTATAAGATAAAAATAGGACAAATAGGCAATTTGGAAATAGATTTTGTATGCGAACGTGCGGGCGAAAAACTGTATGTGCAAGTTTGCTACTTGTTGCAAGAGCCTAAGACCGCAGAACGGGAATTTGGCAATCTCTTAAAAATAAAAGATAATTACCGCAAGATTGTTGTGTCGGCTGATAATTTTTCGGGAAATACATATCGGGGGGTTGAACATATTTATGTCCGGAACTTTTTATCGGCACCTCTTTGATGCCGCGGCCAAACGCTCTTGCCCCGCCCGGCGCATTACCTGAAGTTTACCGAACTTTTGCCAATCAGGTAGCCTTCGTAATATATCTCGACGGTGTAGGTGCCCGTTTTGTAATCGGAAGTTTGTTGCCAATCGGCGGTTACATCCTTTACCGGCTCATTTTGCCTAAAATCTACTTTTTGGACAAGGGTATAATACCTGTTTTGCCCATCGGCGGTAACGAAGCTGCCGCTTCCCAGCGCAGCATTGCTCAAAAGCTCGTTATCGGGATTGATGATGCAAATATGCAGTTCCTTCTCGCCGGGTTCGGTTAGCCTATTTTCATCCACGTCAAAAAGAACCCGGAGCAAGTCCACCCGTTTTGCCTTTTCCGTTTCCTTTTCCTTGCGGCCAATAATGGTGAGCCTTATGCCTTTCAGCCTTATGTTGGAGGCATGCAATATCTTGGCTATATCTACTTGATGGTGCAAGGTAACGTTGGCATCTACCGCCGAGTCGCGCGCTGCCTTGAGGCGTACATTTTCTTTCTTTAGCTCGGCTATCTGTTTTTCGTACCCGCCTATGCGGGCATTCAGCATTTGAATCAATTGCCTGGCCTCGTTCAGTTCCACTTGCGTGGCATTGGATTTTGCCAGCAACTCTTGCAGCCTTTTCTTGGTAGCCAGGAGCGCGGTGCCTTTTTGCCGCAGCATTTTGTCCAATGCGGCATCCTTGCCGGCCAGCGCGTCCAGCCGTGCCAACGAAGCGTTGTATTCGCTTTGCAGGCCTGCCATTTCGGTATCGGCCGGGGGCGACGGTTTGGCTGCCGCTGTTTCCTTGTGCCGCATGGGCGGTTGCGTAAGGGTTTTCTTGCTGCCCAAAAACAGGAAAACATTCAAGGCCAACAGCAAGGCTATGACCGCTACGTATATCCACGTATTGTTGCGCTTGGGCTTCAATCTTTGTCCATGTTCTGTACCTGTATTTTCTGTTGACATGCCGGATTAGGTGGTTTTACCAATAAAACATTGTTGCAATTACCTACATCTCACCTATATTCGTAACAAATATAGCATTATGGCTACTGTTAAGAAAACCGACAACGCGCTTTTTCACAAAATATTAGTGGTAGATATAGAAACCGTGCCTGTCACCAACGATTGGCTGGCCATGCCCGAAGACCTGAGGGGCCATTGGCTGCACAAAATGAATTTCTTGAAGTTGACCGAAAGCCAAATGGAACAACCCGCCGACGTGTTTTTCGACAGGGCGGGCATTTATGCCGAATTTGGCAAGATAGTGTGCATCGGCATGGGCTACGTCAGCCCGGGCAACGGCCATGCCGAGGTGCGCCTGAAAGCCATAAGCCACGACGACGAGGGCCAATTGCTGCAACAGTTTGCCGCCATGCTCGAAACGTTCGTGTCGCAACGTAAAGAGGTGGTATTTTGCGGCCACAACATCAAGGAGTTCGACATACCTTATATTTGCCGCCGTATGCTGATTAACGGACTTGGGCTGCCCGCTTGTTTGGACGTGGGCGGCCTGAAGCCCTGGCAGGTAAGCCACCAAGACACCTTGGAACTCTGGCGTTTTGGCGATTATAAGAATTACGTATCGCTCGACCTTTTGGCCGCCGCATTGGGCATACCTTCCAGCAAGGGCGACATAGACGGCAGCCAAGTAGCCGGTGTATATTGGCACGAACGCAACCTTAAACGAATAAGCGAATATTGCCTGCGCGACGTGTACACCACGGCGTTGGTATATTTGAAACTAAAAGGCTGGCAAGATGCCTTGCCGACAGCCGTGTATGTATAAAAACAAGTAGCAAAACCAGACCAATGAGCTCTTACAATACCTTGCTCCAAGACCTAAACAAGGGCAACTATGCGCCGGTATATTTGTTGGACGGCGAAGAACCTTACTACATAGACATACTGTTGACCGTTTTTGAAGAAAAAATATTGGCCCCCGAAGAGCGCGATTTCAACCTCTTGGTGCTATATGGCAAGGAAGCCGAGTGGAAGGACGTGGTAAACGCCGCGCGGAGGTTTCCCATGTTTGCCAACCATACGGTGGTGATACTCAAAGAGGCTTGGCAAATGAAAGACCTGGGCGAACTGGCAGGCTACATAGAACAACCCTCGCCTTCCACCGTACTGGTCATAGAACATAAATTCAAGAAGCTGGACGGCCGCAACAAGCTGGCCAAGCTGATACCCAAAAAGGGCGTTTACTTCACGTCGGAAAAACTGAAAGAAGACGAAGTGCCCCAATGGGTGGTCAATTATGGCAGGACAAAAGACGTGGCCATAGGCTCCATGGAAGCCGAGATGCTGTCGGTATATCTGGGAAACGACCTTCAAAAAATAGCAAACGAGCTGGAAAAAATAACCATTAACGAACCCGGGTTAAAACAACTGACGGTAGCCCACATAGAGCAATACATTGGCGTAAGCCGCGAGTACAACGTGTTTGACCTGCCCGATGTATTGTTCAGGGGCGACACCAACAAGCTGGCGCGCATGCTCGGCTATTTTACCGCCAATCCCAAATCGGCGCCCATGGCATTGGTGGTAGGCACTTTTTACGGCTACCTCAACAAATTGTATTTGTGCCACTATGCCCAACAAGATTTTCAGGCCGACAGGAAATTAGGCATCTGGAGCCACCACCGAAAGGTAGCCCAGCAATTGCCCCTGCCCAAAATACATAAAGCCATAGCGGTGCTGGAAGAGTTTAGCCGTAAAATGGTAGGCATAGGCAGCACCGGCAACGATACGGCATTGCTTCGCGAGATGACGGCCAAATTCAACCACGTTCTATACCAAGCAAACTAAGGGGGAAAGAAAATATTTTGCCGCTTTGTTGGTAACTACAGGTAAATACCCGTACATTTGCACTCCATAAACAAAGAATGGGGCGCGGCATGTAGCAATTCGTTGTAAAAAGCCACTACCGTCCTTTGTTGAACATGCACGGGGGATTAGCTCATTTGGTAGAGCGCTTGCATGGCATGCAAGAGGTGACCGGTTCGATTCCGGTATCCTCCACCACAAACAAAAAACCCAAGCGACACCTGTCCGCTTGGGTTTTTTCATGCCCCAGCATTGCGGATTGTTGCTTTCCTCGGATAGCACATCCCCTGCTTGAATGCGTTAACACTTGCTACCGGGTTTTTCGGGCGGTCGCCAATGGCTTTTCATTTGGGTTTGTTGCGTACGTGTGCCCGAATTTCTTCTGTAGCCCGCATCGTTCTGCTCCAACATCTGCTGCATCTGCAATATGTGCTTGTTTGCAATCAGCTTGTTTTGCCTGATTTCCCGAAAACCCTGCCGCAAGGCTTGGGCATAACGCATCACCTCTTCTGCGGCCGCATCGTTGACAAAGCTTTCCAACAACCCTGCCTTATATATCTCATCGTGCGTGGTGATAATATTTTCAATGGCGCTACTTTCTTTTGCTTCCTGTAACGAAAGGGTGTTGATTAAGATATTTTCATTCGGAATAGTGGCACACCTGCCATCCAACAATGCAAGGTGACGATGGGCGGCGGAAGCTGCTCCAGGACCGGCTTTGTTTCCAAATCCTGTTCTACGGGTAATAGTGGAATATCTAATTGCATATCCGATTTTAGATAGATTCTAAGTACACGACAAAAATTTCAAACAATTAATATTGCAGTAATTACATCCT